>CANQHX010000048.1 GCA_947623905.1 uncultured Lachnospiraceae bacterium | reverse complement strand
AAGGTAAGCTGTCCGATGTCCGTCAGGTCCAGCCGCCTGCTGCCGGCAAGGGGACGGCGATGGGGATAGTACAGGGCGTACTGGATGGGCAGCTTCATGTCCGGCGTGCCCAGCTGGGCGATCACCGCGCCGTCCATGTACTCCACCGCCGAATGGATAACGCTCTGGGGGTGGACTACCACCTGTATCCGGTCCAGATCCACGCCGAAGAGCCATTTTGCCTCCATGAGCTCCAGCCCTTTATTGACAAGTGTAGCTGAGTCGATGGTAATTTTTCGTCCCATGACCCAGTTGGGATGCTTCAGGGCGTCCTCCGGCGTTTTCTTTGCCAGCTGCTCTCTCGAAGCGCCCCGGAAAGGGCCCCCGGAAGCCGTCAGGAGGATCTGCCGGACTTCTCCCCGGTCCTCGCCGTTCATGGACTGGAAAATGGCGCTGTGCTCACTGTCCACCGGAAGGATGGACACGCCCTTTCTCTTTGCCGCCGCCATGACCAGATGGCCCGCCGTCACCAGCGTCTCCTTGTTGGCAAGGGCAATGTCCCTGCCTGCCTCTATGGCCGCCAGAGTCGGGCGGATGCCGATCATGCCCACCACGGCCGTCACCACTACGTCGGCCTCCTCCATGGACGCCAGCCTTATCATGCCGTCCATGCCGCTTACTACTTTTATATCCGTATCTTTCAGCTTTACCGCCAGATCACGGGCCTTTTCCTCCTCCCGGATGCATATCATCCGGGGACGGAATTCCCTTGCCTGCTTCTCCAGCAGCTCCGCGTTGCTCCCCGCCGCCAGGCCGGTCACCTGCAGGTCGCCGTTGGCGCGGACGATCTCCAGCGTCTGAGTGCCGATGGAGCCGGTGGAGCCCAGTATTACGATCCGTTTTTTATTTTGTTCCATATATTGTCACTTTCTTTCGAAAAAGGGCGCATGCCGCCCCGCAGGGAACGGGTCCCCGGCCTGTCATCTTCCCACATACACCGCCAGATAATAGATGATGGGAGCGGTGAAGATCACGCTGTCGAACCGGTCCAGTATGCCGCCGTGGCCGGGGATCAGCGTACCGTAATCCTTGATGCCGAAATCCCGCTTGACGGCGGAGGCCGCCAGGTCCCCCACCATGGAGATGGCGCCGCCCGCGCCGCAGATCACGGCACAGACCGCCGCGTCAAGCCGCGCGCCGCCGAACCGGTTGGCGCACAGGGCGTACAGCGCGCCCAGAAGGGCCGCTCCCGCGACGCCGCCCACAGCTCCCTCCACAGATTTCTTCGGGCTCAGTACAGGCGACATCTGATGATTGCCGCCGGGACGCCGTCTGGTGAGCATGCCGGTGCAGTAGGCCAGGGTGTCACACCCCCAACTGGCCAGAAACACCAGCCACACGATCCAGCTGCCGTCCTCCAGCACTCTTGTGCGGTAGATAAAGGACATCATCACCGCCACATAGAAGAAGCCGAAGTACAGCATCATGATCTGGTCCGCCTTGTAGGCGGGAAACGTAAACACATACACCGCCAGCAGCAGGATCAGGACAGCCAGCACGCAGGGCCACAAAAATTCCGTCCGGTCAAAGGCCAGCAGTATATAATACGCCGCGGTCCCGGTATACATGAGTACGGCGGGCGGCGTCAGATGTATGTTTTTGATACGGTACAGCTCGCTCATGCCGATAACGGACACCGCTCCCAGTGTGCCGATGAGCACCCATCCGCCGCTGATGATGGTCAGAAGGGCGATGAGTACCAGGATGATGCCGCTGATCAGTCGTGTCTTAAACATAGGTTACTCCATTCCGAATGGGCCCTCCGGCGGCTCAGTTCTCTGAATCCTTTACGCCGCCGTAGCGCCGGTCTCTTGTGTAATAGTATTCTATGGCCTTTTCCAGATCCTCCCTGCCGAAGGCGGGCCAGGGCACATCTGTAAAATACAGTTCCGTGTAGGCCAGCTGCCACAGCAGGTAATTGGACAGCCGCTGCTCCCCGCTGGTGCGGATGAGCAGGTCCGGATCGGGCAGTTCCCTTGTATCCAGATACTGTCCGATGAGGGCCTCGTCGATCTCCTCCGGCTTTCTGCCATCCTCTATGATCCGCTTCACGGCCCGCCGGATCTCGTCCCGGCTGCCATAATTGATGGCAATGGTGAAGTTCAGGCCATCGTAGTCCTTTGACGCTTCCTCCAGCTGGTGAATGCGCTTCTGGGTAGCCTCATCCAGCCGGGTGATGTCCCCGATGACGCGGCATTTCATATTGTTCTTCTTTGCCGTGGCCAGGCAGGTGCGCATATAACTGTGGAGCAGGTTCATCAGGGCGCTCACTTCGTCCTTCGGCCGGTTCCAGTTTTCCGTGGAAAAGGCGTACATGGTCACATACTGAATGCCCAGGTCGTGAGCGGCAGACAGCACATTCTCCACATTTTTCGCCCCCTGGACATGGCCGTAGTTGCGGGGCATGCCCTTGGACTTTGCCCATCTGCCGTTGCCGTCCAGTATGATGGCGATATGCTTCAGATCTTTTTCTTTCATATTTCCTCGCATCCGTGTGATCGCTCACACATTTTCCCATACAACCAAAAGGCTGCCCGTTCCACACTCTACCGGAGCAGCCCCAAAGGGACCCCATCCGTCTCAGGGAAAAGCAGCCTGTGGTTTCTTACACCGTGAGAATGTCTTTGGATTTCTTCTCCACCGTGCTGTCGATATCTTTGATATATCCGTCCGTCATCTTCTGGACTTCGTCTTCCAGATCCTTGATCTCATCCTCAGACACCTCGGATTTTTTATTGAGCTTCTTCAGCGCGTCGTTGGCGTCCCTGCGGATGTTGCGCACGGCCACCTTGGCGTTCTCGCCCTTTTTCTTCACGTCTTTTACCAGATCTTTTCTGCGCTCCTCCGTCAGCTCCGGGAACATCAGGCGGATGATCCGTCCGTCGTTCGTCGGGGTGATGCCCACGTCGCTGGAAAGGATGGCCTTCTCGATCGCCTTTACAAGAGAAGGCTCCCAGGGCTGTATCTGCAGCATCCTGGGCTCCGGCACCGTCACGTTGGCCACCTGCTGGATAGGAGAAGGAGTGCCGTAATAATCCACCCTGATGCGGTCCAGCACATGGGGGTTGGCCCGCCCGGCCCGGATGGTAGCCAGCTCCGATTCCAGATTGGAAATGGTCTTCTGCATCTTTTCGTCGTACTGCTGCAATCTTGCGTCCATAAAGAAATACCTCCTTCTTTTTTATACTGTCACCGTAGTGCCGGCAAAGCTGCCGCCCACCGCGTTTACAATGCTGTTTTCCTCCTGGAGGGCAAATACCTTCAGGGGCATCTTGTTTTCCATGCACAGGATCGTGGCCGTCAGGTCCATGACCTGAAGCTTTTCGTCCAGTACCTGCTGAATGGAGATGGTGTCATATTTTTTCGCGTCTGGATTGGTCTTGGGATCGCTGTCGTAGACGCCGTCCACCGCTCTGGCCATGAGGATGGCATCCGCCTCGATCTCAATGGCGCGCAGCGCCGTAGCCGTATCGGTGGAAAAGTAAGGATGTCCCGTGCCCCCCGCAAAGAACGTCACCTTTCCCGCCTCCAGAGCCGCCAGCGCGTCGTCCTTGGAGAACAGCCTGCTGAAGCTGCCGCATGCAAAGGGGGTGAACACCTCTGTCTCCATGCCCACGTACCGGAAGATCTCCGACACATAGATGCAGTTCATCACCGTTGCCAGCATACCGATCTGGTCCGCCTTGGCGCGGTCGATGGTGTTGCTGGAACGGCCCCGCCAGAAATTGCCGCCGCCGATGACGATGGCCGTCTGTACGCCGCCGTCCACGATCTCTTTCACCTGCCGGGCCACTGCCGTCACCGTAGCCTCGTCAAATCCGGTGCCCTTTTCTCCCGCCAGGGCCTCGCCGCTGAGCTTCAGTAATATTCTTTTCATGTCTGCTCCGTTCCTGCCGGTGCGCGGCATGTTTTTTTCTCTGCCGCCTCCGGCGCCGCTTATTTTTCTTTTGCCGTCATTCCATTATACAATGAATATAATTCTCCCGTCAAGAAATATGGCGCAAATTCCCCCTGGGCGTGCCCCTAGCGGATGATGTTTCTGGGCACGCCGTCCAGAAACGCCTGTATATTTTTGCACACCTCGTCCACCACCCGCTGTCTGGCTTCGATGGTGCCCCAGGCTACATGGGGCGTCACCAGAAGGCGGCCGGGATCCTTTACGGTCAGAAGCACGTTGTCCGGCTCCATGGGTTCCCTGCTGATCACGTCCAGCCCCGCGGCGAAGATCTCTCCCTGATCCAGCGCCCACACCAGATCCCCTTCGTCCACGATGTCGCCCCGGCCCAGGTTGAGCAGGATGGCGGAGGATTTCATCTGGCGGAACCGTTCTTTTGTCATGAGATGATATGTAGCGTCGTTTAGGGGAGCGTGGATGGACACGATATCGGACCGGGACAGCAGTTCCTCCAGCCCTGTCCGCTCATAGAGCGGATGGTCGTGGTTTCCCGACGTGGAATAATAGATGACGCGGCAGCCGAAGGACGCGGCGATCTGCGCCACCTTCTGGCCGATGGCGCCCAGGCCGATGATGCCGAAGGTCCTGCCGGCCAGCTCATGAAAGGGCACGTCCAGATTGCAGAAGATAGGACTTTTGCAATATTCCTTTGTCTTTACATACCGGTCGAAATACGGCATCTGCTCCCACAGGTACAGCAGCATGGCAAACGTATGCTGGGCCACGGAGTCGGTGGAATAGCCCGCCACATTCGCCACCGTAATGCCCCGGCTGTTTGTGTAGTCCCTGTCTATGTTGTTGCTGCCCGTGGCGGTAAGGCAGATAAGCCGCAGCTTGTGGGCCGCGCCCAGCGTCTTCTCATTCATGGGGAGCTTGTTCACCACTACCACTTCCGCGTCCCGGATCCGCTCCGGCACCAGCTCTGCGTCCGTCAGGCCATACTCCGTTACCGGGCCGAAGGCTTCAAGCCCCGTAAAGTCAATGTCGTTCCCTACCGAATCCCGTTCCAGCACTACGATGTTCATTCTGTTCGTCCCCTTTCTTCTCCGCCCTGTTCCGCTCTGTCCGGATCACTTCAGGGCCTGCTCACTGAAAGTTTGCGTTGATAAATATTTCCTTCATCCGTTCATTGGGAAAATGCTCGTCAAAAAACTGTTCCACCCGGCTGTCCGCCTCCACGGCCTTGTTCCGCTGGTTCCAGCGCAGGCAGGCGCCCGTGGTCATGACCCCGTCAAACACAAGGAACGCCAGCAGCAGCCATGTGGCCACTCTTCCGGCCCGGTCGGGGATATGCAGCAGCAGGTCCGCCATAAAAGGATACAGCTTCTTGATCCACAGCACGCCCAGTATGCCCCAGAATATGGAATACATGAAGCAGATCCGGCCGTTGAGGTTCAGCGGCAGATTGCTGTAATCCCAGGAGCGGGTGCCGAACAGCATTTCCTGGGCCCAGGAACATACATATTCCACCGTGCTGCCCACGATCATGCCTCCCAGAAAACAGATCACGCTGTCCCGGTTGCGATATTTGTACAAAGTCAGCGACAGCACCACGGCGCCGATGCCGTAGAGCAGATTGAAGGGACCGTACACCAGCCCGGAACGGCTCTCAAAATATCCATGTGTGGCGTAGCAGTACAAAAGCTCCACTACCACGCCCAGAAAGCTGCCCATAAACAGGATCCAGAATATCTTATAAAAATTCAGTCCCTGGGCAAAATGTTGTTTCGTCTCCTCCTGATAGTCGATCTCCGTGTTGGAAGGAGCGACAGGGAGCACCCGGCCCGCCCTTGTGCTGCGCTCCACTTCATTGTACCTGGTAACCAGCTCGTCCCTGTCCCGCACCGCCCGCTGCAGCGCCTTTCGCGTACAGGAAGCGGACACGCTCAACGTGTCCAGCCGCGCTTCCACTTCTTCCTTCAGGTTCTTTCTCGCTTCCTCATCCATGGATTCCCGGTTGGCCAGACGGTCGTACAGCTCATCCAGCTGCTGCCCGTACTCCTCCTGGGCCTCCATGAGGTCGCTGCTTAATTGTTTGATGTCCATTGTTCTCTCTCTTTCGCAGATCATTATGATGGGAAAGGCCAAAAGACGCGCCCGGCATATTGCCTGCAGCAGCCTGCTGTTTGTCGGGCCGGGCGATTGTAACCCGACAGGAATTTGCGAATACCTGCCAGAAAAGCTGCAAACTCGCACCTTGTATTCTATTTCAGAGCCATACACCTTCAAGGTGCTCAGACAGAGCAGCTTTTCTGGCAAACGCAAATTCCTGTAGGCCAACAATCGCCTGCGGCCCTCCAAAATGCAAACCGCTGCAAGCAATATGCCGGACGCGTCCCTTTGTCCCTTACGCCGGGATTATTGTTCCCTTCCGGATCAATCTCCTGACGGGAATAATCCTTTTTATCTGTTGTTATTTTACCACATGTGGATGGAAATAAAAAGGGATTTGGTGGTTTTCATTTTCTGCCGGCATGAGGTCGAACCGCAGACCACAGATAAGGGCCGCTCACAGTCCGCGCCGGCTGCTGTTCTACAGCCCGGGTATTTCTATGCCGCTGAAAATTTGCTGAAAACCACCGGAAAATCTGCAAACTCGCGCCTGGGCAACATGTCTGACGCAATAGGATACTCCGGGGCGGCGCTCACACAGTGCAGATTTTTCGGCTGCGCAAATTTTCACCGGTCAAGAAATACAGTCCGGCCCGTAGAAATGCAGTCGTTGCGGACCATGAGCGGCCCCTGTCTGCGGCCTGTAGTCCGCCCCCCCCCGCCGGCAGAAAACGAGAAAAGCGCCCCGGATCTCTCCGGAGCGCTTTTTATACCGTTTTTAACAGTGTTTCAGTGACAGGAGGCCGGGCATAATGGGCCTTGACTACGGAATTATAATAGGCAATGGCGTCCGTAATATATTGGTTCAGGCTGATACCCAGGAAATCTGCCTGGATGCTTGCGGATTCATGGAGAAATGGAGACATTCTCAGAGACAGTTTGCCGCTGAATGTTTTCTCTGTCCGCATGGGCGGCTTGGGAATGGGAATATTGTATTTTCGCGCACTCTCCAGCCATTCTGTTTCGTTTTCTTCCAACTCTGCTACGGCTTGCGAAACACAATCTCCCTGTCCAACGCAACCGTTTAGGTTCTGGCTTTCTGCCACCCAAAAGACATGTCCATCCACTTCCATCTGATATGTGATAAACGGATATGTCATTTTGCAGCATCTCCTTTCTCAATCTCATAAAACAAAGCTTTTAATTCCTTGTATAGTATCATATTTGATACCAAATATCAACAGATAGATACGACTGTTTTCATTTTCTGCCGGCATGAGGTCGAACCACAGACCACAGACAGGGGCCGCTCACTGCCTGCGGCCTGTAGTCCCCCTGCCGGCAGAAAACGAAAAAAGCGCCCCGGATCTCTCCGGAGCGCTTCCTGTCCATGAATACGTTTATTTAGTCCTGCACGTAGGGCATAAGGGCGATATGTCTTGCCCGCTTGATGGCTACGGTGAGGGCTCTCTGGTGCTTTGCGCAGTTGCCTGTGATACGTCTGGGCAGGATCTTGCCCCGCTCAGATACATATCTTTTCAACTTATTGGTATCCTTGTAATCGATCACGTTGTCCTTGCCGCAAAATACACAAACTTTTTTTCTCCTGCGGCCGCCTCTCCTCTTCATGGGCGCATCGGGTTTCTCTGTCTTATTAAATGCCATGGTGGCTACCTCCTATACTTACTTTTTCACTCAATTACTCAAAGGGCAGTTCTTCGTCGATCCCGTCGGGAATGTTCATAAAGCCGTCTCCCGCGTCGGATGCCGGAGGCACCGCGCGTTCAGGCGCAGGCTGGCTGTAGCTCCTGCCGGCATTGGCCTCGCTGGCCGCCTTGCTCTCTACAAACTCCTGATCCTCCACCACCACGTCCGTGGTGTACACTCTCTGGCCTTCCCTGTTTGTGTAGCTGCCTGTCTGGATACGCCCTGTAACGGCGATCTTCAGGCCCTGCCGGAGATACCGCTCGGCAAACTCCGCGCTCCTGCCGAATGCCACGCATCCGATAAAGTCCGCGGTCTGCTGCTGGTCGCCGCCGTCCCGCCTGGTAAACCGGCGGTCCACCGCCAGCGTATATCTGGCAACGGCTGTAGCGTTTTCCCCCTGGGAATACCGGATATCCGGATCCCTTGTCAGGCGGCCTATCAATATTACTCTGTTCATGCTAACAACTCCTTCTCATACTTACCTACATGGGGAGCTGACAGACTGTTATGCGTCAGCTCTTACGCATAAGTAACGGATCACATTGTCCAGGATAGCGACTCTCTTTTCAAGCTCTCCGGGACACGTTGCATCAGCCTCGAACTGAACAAAGTAGTAGAAACCTTCTTTCATCTTCTGAATCTCGTAAGCAAGTCTTTTCTTACCCCATTCATCAACGCCTGTGATGGTTCCGCCGAACCGCTCGATATAACCCTTTACTCTCTCCAGGGTAGCGGCCCGCTCTTCGTCTTCTACTTTCGCACTGAGCACAACTGCTAATTCATACTTGTTCATGCTACTTGTACCTCCTTTTGGTCTCTGGCCCTCCCGCCGGGCGGAAGAGCAAGGAAAATAATCTCACAGACTGTCATTATAGCCTACGGCCCAGGAATAATCAAGCATTTTTTACAAAATTTTTAACACACGGCAAAATGCGCCATATCCCTGCTGCGCCGGCGTCTGTCCTTCCTGCTGTGCCGGCATCTGCCCTTCCTACTGCGCGGGCGTCTGTCCTTCCGGCTGTGCGGGCGTCTGTCCTTCCGGCTGCGCGGGCGTCTGCCCTTCCGGCTGCGCGGGCGTCTGTGCCTCCTGGGTGGGAGCCGGCGTAGCGAGATTGCTGTTCACCGCCTCGCTGTACACCATTTTGCCGTGGGCAACAAACCGGTACGTACTGCCCCGGCTTGTGCAGGTGGACAGCGTCACGATACGGTCCGTGGGCTTCACCACCACACCCGTATCATACTTGGAGTAGGATTTCACCCGGTTGAGATAATCGGTAAATTCGTCGCAGGGGTCGCTCCACCACGTATACGTCTCCGAGGAATCCGCATGGGGTTCGTAGCAGGAAAATATCTTATACCGGTAATTTCCCTGGGGCGTATAGATCCAGAAATACTCATTGCCGTGATAAAAGCTTTCTTCTTTATAATTCCGCAGAGTACCGAACATGGAATTGTTTTTCATATTGTGGCCGTAAACAAACGTGTTCACGTCGGAAAAATCCGTTTTGTTCTGCGCCTCGATGAAGATGCTGCCGGCGCTGTTGGACTCACCCATGAACGTACGGTGCAGGTAATAGTCGTTGTCCGGCCCGTGAACGACGGGATAATTGATCTCCGGGATGGTCTCCGACTGGATCCAGCCGATGATATCCGGATTCATCTCCTTCAGCTGCTGCCAGTCGATGACAGGCACATGGAAATCCGGATTCAACGGATAATCCTGCTCTATATATTCCACCACGGTTTCCTGCTGATGCTCTCCCTTGTCGTCCTGCACCTCGCTGACAATGTTGTCATACTCATCCTCGGCGGCCTTATATTCCATAAAAATAGTCACAAGCTGGAACACAGCGTACACAAACACGCCCAGCGCGATCACCATGATGCAGTACCGCACATAATCCGACGCGGTGCGCCTGCGCTTTACCTGTGGTCTATCATCCTCTGAATGATCTTGATCCGTATCATCTTCTTCGCCAAGTGTATGAAGACGGCTGATAGAATCACGATAGCGATCCCCAGGCAATACAGAAGATGGATCGTCTTTACCTTTCTCTTTAGCGTTTTCTGTATCTTCTGCACCTTTTCCACGTTTATATTCCTCCATTTCCTCCGCAAATGCCTCATAAGCATCCTGTTCATCCGTCCCGGGAGCATCTGGATCATCCAATTTCAAATCCTGCAGATCAATATTAAACTCATCCTTGGATCCTGCCATCTGTCATCCTCCTTTCCGCACACGATCCGGTCTGAAAAGCCGATTTTTCTTATTGTAACAGAGAATAAAACCAAACACAAGGCTGTATTTACCGGAACAGCGCCCCAAAACCGTCACAGCAGCACATCCGCCAGCAGATCCCTGTTGGCAGGGATGCCCCGGTTCCAGTCCACCTTGTCGAGGGGGATCCGTTCCCACCGGTCCCCAAGCTCTGCCGCTCCGCCTCCGCGGGCGTCCTCTCCCAGCGCGCGGGCCATGGCTTCATCCAGGCGGTGACAGTAGAACATGGCTCTGTATCCTGCGGGACCGGTGCCGGTGACCCAGTAAACAGGGCGCTTGTTGTACCGCTTTACATGTTCCCTGTAAAAACCGCGGGAAATATACTGCCAAACGGTCTGCCGGGCATCCTCCCCGCCGCGGCCTTCTGTCTTTTTGCCGTCCGGCTGCAGGCTGTCCGCCAGCCACAGGAGATTGTCCTCCAGGCACTCCGCCCCGAAAAGCCGCGCCAGCACTTCGCAGAAGCGCTCCATGCCCGGGCCGCCGGCTCCGCCCCGCAGAGGCAGAAAGCCTGCCCCGGACTTCTCACCGGGCCGCTCTGCCCCGCTGTCCGCCGGTTCCGCGGGAGACAGGGATCCTGTCATACGCTCCTTGTCCGGCTGCGGGTACCTGCCGAGCATGTATCCTATCACGCAGGAGATGAGATTTCCGGCGTCCCGCCTCCGGTCCGCCAGGCGCAGGGTCGTCTGCTCCCGGCTTACCTGACACGTGGTGACGGACCACATGTCCATGGCTTTTGCCACCCGTTCGTTGATGCGGGTCTCATTGTGCCGCACCCGTTCTACCCGGCTTTCACACTGCCGTTCCCATACACTGTAACACGCTTCTATGGATTTTATGTGTCCTTCCCGGGCGATCTTCGCGAGAGGGTCCCCCGTGTAATGCCAGCTTTCCTCAAAGCTGTCCCAGTCCTCCTTTGCCAGGGCTACGTTTTCTTTTGCCCACTGCCCCAGCTGCCGGTCCGCCAGCAGCGCCCGGTCCACGGGCAGCTTCCGGATATCTCCCGCCTGATAATTTACGGTGGGATTGATCATCTTCAGCAGATAAAACAACGGCTCGCTGGCCAGCACCGCCAGCATGGAGTAGATCTGGTCCGGATCCACGGGAAAAATGCTGGAGCCGGCAATGTCAAACACAAAGCCGGGGGGATAATACCGGATGCCGAATTTCACCGGGCTCACAAGAGACCAGCTGAGGCTCTCCCGGAAATAATGATCCTGCCCCGGCATGGAGGCCGACTGGCCGGAAGCCGTCCTGTACTGCCGGATGTCCTCCCCGAAATTTTCAAAATCAACAATATATTCCTGGTTGCCGTACCAGCGGCGGTAATTGCCGCCCTTGTTGTAGGGGAACCATCTTTTTTTGCTTTTTACGCAGTGAAATCTATCTGTGCAGTCCAGCGCGATCCACTCTCTCGGCACCTCGTACCAGTACCGCAAAAACCGCTTGTTGTCGCAGGTGAACAGGCCGTTGGTCACTGTTGCCGTGTCGGCCGCGGTAGCGCGGGCAAATACGCCCTGCAGCTTCGGAGGCAGCCAGTACACCATGGGGCCGCCCGGCACGGAGGCAAACAGTGACGGCTTCACCTCATAGACAGGCGCGCCGTGAAGATAGGCCTGTTCCTTCTGACTGCCGGATTCCACCAGCCGCACATAGGTGCCGGCCGTTTCCTTTTCGCCCGCCTGCCTGGGCCGCATGATCCACGCGGCGGTCTGCACGACCTCGCCGCTGATCTCCTCAAAGGCGCCGGTGCCCAGATGAAGCATATGTATCACGGTATTTTCCCGCAGGATCTGCCGCCGCAGCCTTTCGTAGCTGCGCAGGAACATCCACGTATGCTGGGTGATCATGGCCTGGTACCCGTTGTCCGCCAGCATGCGGCTGCACACCTGGATGAACACCGCGTACAGATCATGCTTGCTGTCGGGATACGCGCGGGCTACATAGTCCCGCAGCCGGCTGTCCATGGCGCTTTTCCCCATATAAGGCGGATTGGTGACCACCCCATGGCAGGGGGTCGTCATAGCCTGCACCATCTCGAAAAACGGAATGCACTGCTCCCGCACCTGCTGGGCATACAGGGCGTCCATCACATTGGCGTCATACCGCTCCGCGATGGTCCGCGCCCGCTCCATGAGCCCCTCCAGGTCCACGGGGCGCACCTTCAGGATACTGCCGTACTCTCCCGCCTCCCGGAAATCCTCCCGGAGCGTCTGCAGATCGCACAGCCGCTGAAGGCTGTCCCCGGCCAGAAAGCTTATAAGGCCGTCGGTGAGAAATCGGCTGTCCTTCACGTGATACACTCTGGGCCGCACCGTTCGCTCCAGCACAGAAGGATCGTAGCTGCACGCCTTCATGATCAGGGTAAAGCAGCACAGCTGCCACGCTCTTCTGTCTATGTCCAGCCCGTACAGGTTGCGGGACAGGATGCTGTCCACGGCGTCCCGGTCAGACCAGCCGGCCTCCCTGTACATATCCATGAGCAGGTCAAAGGCGCGGCAGAGAATGTGCCCGCTGCCCATACAGGGATCCATAAACCGGATATCCTCCGGCTTTATGGGGACGTCCTGACGAACCTCCCCGGCGCAGTCCCCAAAATATTTCCACTTCTTCCTCAGAGGGCTGTCCCTGTGGCCGTCCAGCCACAGCCTGCCCAGGGAATTTTCCACCATATAGCTGACGATCCAGTCCGGCGTAAACAGCTGGGTGGCGGCGGGAATGCGCTCCTTTGTGATCTTTATATTTTGTCTTAACAGGCCAAAGGCCTCTTTTTTGTCTTCCGTGTGATAATACTGGTGGAGCCAGCCGACCAGCTCCGCAGAGCCCAGCCACAGCTCCCGGGGAATTTCCCGTATGAGCCTGTCCAGAACGCCGTCCTCCCACAGCAGTTCCTCCGGCATGAGCTTTTCCACGGCGCCGCCGATGACGGGAAATATCTCCGGCAGCCCTGTGGACAGCATACCGCACAGGTCCAGCAGCGCTTCTCCGGTAAAGCGGGGATTTACCCGTCCCCGCCGTTCCAGCTGTATATGATCCGGCAGGTACCCGTTGACCTCCATGTACCGCAGGGCCATGATACGGTTGTACCAGGTATAGGCGGCTTCCTCCAGCAGAGCGGCATACGCTCCCGCTTCCATAAGATCTTTCAGCCCCGTCCGCTCGCCCCGGCGGGCGATCTGCTCCAGCAGCTGTGTGCGGCACCACACCGCGATCTGTCTGATCGTTGTCTTTTTCAAGGCATTTACCCCTTCATTTTCATTCGTTTCAATTCCTTCAGCATAACAGGCAGGGACAGGCACAGGGCGCAGACGTCCGCCACCGACTGGCTCAGCTGCACGCCGGTAAGCCCCAGTATCCTGGGCAGGATCAATACCGCCGGGATGAAGAACATCCCCTGCCTGGCCGCCGCCACGATACTGGCGGGCACGGTATTGCCCGTAGTCTGCAGCGTCATGTTGGACAAAATGATCCAGCTGGTGAGGGGCAGGGTAACGCACTGGCACCGCAGGGCTACCGTGCCGATGGCCACCACGGCCGGATCATCCTTGCGGAACAGCCATACAAGCTGAGGCGCGAAGAGAAAACCGATGACCGCCATGACAAGAAGCATGATGGCCGTCACCCGCAGGGTAAACCAGAAGGCCCTGCGCACCCGGTCATATTTTCCGGCGCCGTAGTTCATGCCGCACACCGGCTGAAATCCCTGACAGAAACCGATAAGCGCCGCCGACGCGAAAAAGGTGATGCGGGATACGATGGACATGGCCGCAATGGCAGGATCTCCGTAAGGCTTTGCCATCTGGTTGAGAAAAATGGTGGCCAGGCTGTTGAGCCCCTGACGCAGCAGGGAGGGCAGGCCCCCGGCGCAGATCTGCCGGATCCAGAACGGCTTGAACTGCAGCCGCCGGATGGACAGACGGATATTGCCGCCCCGAAAGGTGCCTGCCAGCAGCAGGCAGAAGCTCACGCACTGGCTGATCACCGTGGCCCAGGCCGCGCCGCTGATGCCCATGTGGAAGCCGTTGATAAACAGCGGGTCCAGAAAAATGTTCAGCACGGCGCCGGTGCCCATGCCGATCATGCCGTAAAAGGCGCTGCCCTCAAACCGCAGCTGGTTGTTCAAGCTCAGGGAGCTTGTCATAAACGGCGCTCCCAGCACGATGATACGCATGTACTCCACCGCATAGGGCCGTATGGTCTCCGTAGCCCCCAGCATCCGGGCCAGATCATGGGAGAAGATCTCCCCCGCCGCCAGTATGACGGTTCCCGCCATAAGGCTGTAAAAGAATCCCGTGGACGCCATGACGGACGCTTCCTCCAGCCGCTGCGCCCCCAGCTTCCGGGACACAAAGTTGCCGGAGCCGTGGCCGAAGAAGAAACCCACCGCCTGGATCAGCGCCATAAGGGAAAATACCACGCCGATGGCGCCGGACGCGCTGGTGCCCAGGTTGCCCACGAAATAAGAATCCGCCATGTTGTAAAAAGACGTGATGAGCATGCTGATGATGGTGGGCACGGCCATTCTGGCGATGAGCCCTTCCACCGGCTGCCCGGTAAGCTTTTCTATTTTTTCCTGCTGTTCTGTCATGTTGCTCAGACCCTTCTCTTGTTTTTACAGAAAATCGTTATCCTTATTATATACCGTTTTGCCCCGGAAAGCAAAAAACTTTACGGTTGACAGGGAGAAACGGTTATTGTATAATAGCACTTGCGAATTGAGTTTGCGGCGCCATAGCCAAGAGGTAAGGCAGAGGTCTGCAACACCTTCATCACCAGTTCAAATCTGGTTGGCGCCTCTACAGTGAGCCGGAGCACAGCGTTGTGTTCCGGCTTTTTTTCGTCGCCGGGACGCGCGCCGGCACGTCCCGTCACGCCGTCCGGTCAGCAGGAACCGCGATCCGATCGGCAGGAATCGCGATCCGGTCGGCAGGAACCGCAAAGGAGGCCGTTATGAAACAGCAGACCCGTCACTTTACCCTGTTCCACCAGATCCTTACCGCCCTTTGCTGCGCTGTGTTCATCTTCAGCGGAGCGGTAACCGTCACGCTCATGTTCCGCCCGCTTTACGCCATGGATCTCGGCGTCCTGCAG
>CANQHX010000047.1 GCA_947623905.1 uncultured Lachnospiraceae bacterium | reverse complement strand
CTCTCGATAACGGATTCTGTGGTTCTATTTTATGAGATTGGGTGGCTTCGCCACCGCAGAATAATCACCGCGGGTAGTTGATGTTCAGCACGGTCGCTTTGCAGTTCAGGCATGTTTCCTGCCCGCCGGCCGGTATGAACGCGTCCCGCAGCTCCAGTTCCTGCCGGTCAGGCTGATCCCGGGAGCCGTTGTAGAAGACTACGTACCGGGGAAGCGGCAGGTGCTGCAGAGCAGGGGCGTATATGTTCAGGCCGTTCTGCTCTATGTAGGCTTCAAAGTTCCGGGCAAGATACAGCAGGCCCCGGATGGGCATGTTGGGATTGACGGTGCTCTGGTGCTCATACAGGTTCAGCGTGTTCCCGATGAGGAAGGAAATGTCATTTTTCTGTCAGATGTAGATAGCATCGTCGATGGTGTAGGACACCAGATCCTCCGGGTTTTGGTAGTCTGACCCGTTCAGGGCGTTGTACAGGGACAGCAGATCCTTTTTGTCCTGGAAGATCAGGCGGAAGAGGTTGTCCTTGTATGTGCGGTTGGCAGTGTATCCGGCGGCCTCCGCGGAAGGGGCCGCCGCAGAAGGCGGCTTTGGGAAAGCTGCCCGGTTGTTTTTTTGCATTGCTCTACCTCCATTATAATAATGCAAAATACGATAAGCAATAGAGCGGCAGGTTAAAGCCGGCGGGGGAAAGAAGGCAATGAAACCTGCGGGAAAATGTGGAAAAGGCGGGAAAATCCGCACAGAGGTGTGCCTGTTCTTGAAAAAGCGCTCCGGGCATTGTATAATGAAAAAACAAAGGGAAACTCTCTCGTTGCGTTTCCCTGTATTTCTTGTTATAATACTTTTACATATGATTACGTGAGAAGCGCACTGTTTTTGTCAGACAGAGCACAATTGGCCCGGATGCAGAGGGTCAGGAAATGGAGAAAAAAGATGATTTGGGCGAAAGAAGAAACATTATCCAGAAAAGAGATCGAAGAGATCCAGATCGCGCGGCTCAAGGAGCAGGTGGCGTGGAGTTATGAACGGGTGGCTCCCTACCGTGCCAAGATGGACGCGGCGGGAGTGAAGCCGGAGCATATCCGTACCTTGAAGGACCTGCAGCTGCTGCCTTTCAGCGTGAAGCAGGATTTCCGTGACAATTATCCCTTTGGGCTGTTTGCCGTGGAGCGGGAAAAGCTCCAGCGCATCCATGCGTCCTCCGGCACCACCGGCAAGCCTACGGTGGTGGGTTATACCCCGGAGGATATGAAGAACTGGACGGAGAATGTGAGCCGCATCGCCTGCCAGGGCGGCGCCGTGCCCGGCGACATGGCCCAGATCTGTTTTGGCTATGGCATGTTTACCGGCGCGCTGGGCCTGCATTTCGGACTGGAGAATATCGGCGCGACGGTAGCGCCTACCTCCTCCGGCAATACAAAGAAGCAGATCATGTTCATGCAGGATCTGGGCACCACCGTGCTGGTGGCTACCCCTTCCTACGCCCTGTACCTGGGCGAGGTGATCCAATCCATGGGACTGGATCCCAAAAAGGACCTGAAGCTGCGGGTGGGGCTGTTTGGCGGTGAAGGCATGACGGAGGCTATGCGCCAGCAGATGTATGTGCTGTTCGGTGAACAGTTCTGCGCTACTCAGAATTACGGCATGAGCGAGCTTAACGGTCCCGGCGTGGCCGGCGAGTGTCCGGAGCTTTGCGGCATGCACATCAATGAAGACCATTTTATCGCGGAGATCATCAATCCGGACACCGGAGAGGTGCTGCCAGAAGGAGAGAAGGGCGAGCTGGTGATCACCTGCCTGACCAAGAAGGCGCTGCCCATGATCCGCTACCGCACCAGAGATATCAGCCGTTTGTTTTATGAGCCCTGCAAATGCGGACGGACTACTGCCCGCATGGAAAACCTGTCGGGCCGTACCGACGACATGTTGATCATCCGGGGCGTCAACGTATTTCCTTCCCAGGTGGAGGAGGTGCTGTCGGCTATGCCTCAGATCAGCCCTTACTATGAGATCATTGTGGACCGGAAAGGACAGCTGGACACCATGGAGATCAAGGTGGAGCTGGCGGACAATTCCCTTGTGGATTCCTACGGGGAGCTGGAAAAGCTGTCTGCCACTATAGGAAGCCGTGTCAAGAGCGTACTGGGTCTGGACGCCGCCATCCGGCTGGAGGCTCCCGGCAAGCTGCAGCGGTTTGAGGGCAAGGCAAAGCGGGTGACGGATAACCGTAAGAGCCTCGGCCTGAACTGCTGATGATTGGGAGGAATGTAGAACGATGAGTGAGAAAGTGCTTATGCTGGGAAATGAGGCCATTGCCCGGGGCGCCTACGAGGCGGGGGTAAAGGTGTCGGCCGCTTATCCCGGCACGCCCAGTACAGAGATCAGTGAAAATATCGTCCGGTATAAGGACTGCATTTACGCCGAGTGGTCTCCCAATGAGAAGGTGGCCACGGAGGTGGCCATCGGCGCGTCCATGAGCGGCGTCCGCTCCATGGCTTCCATGAAGCATGTGGGCGTCAATGTGGCGTCGGATCCTCTTTATACCGTGTCTTACATAGGCGTCAACGGCGGCATGGTGCTGGTGGCGGCAGATGATCCCGGCCTGTACAGCTCCCAGAACGAGCAGGATACAAGGGCCGTGGCCCGGGCCGCCCATGTGCCGGTGCTGGAGCCCTCCGACAGCCAGGAGGCAAAGGATTTTGTTATCGCGGCCTACGAGCTCAGCGAGAAATATGACACCCCTGTCATTTTGCGCACCACCACCCGCCTGGCCCATTCCCAGGGACTGGTGGAGCTGGGAGAGCGTCAGGAGATCCCTGACAAACCTTACGAGAAGAATATTCCCAAAAATGTCATGATGCCCGGCAACGCCATTAAGCGGCACATCTATGTGGAGCAGCGGGAGCTGCGCATGTCGCAGGACGGCGGCCGGATGGATATTAACCGGGTGGAGTACAATGATACGTCCATCGGCGTCATCACTTCCGGTATCCCCTATCAGTATGTGAAGGAGGTGCTGCCGGAGGCGTCGGTGCTGAAGCTGGGCATGGTGAATCCCCTGCCCAGGCCCCTCATCGAGGAGTTTGCCGCCAAAGTAGACAAGCTGTACGTGGTGGAGGAACTGGATCCTATTATCGAGGAGCAGGTGAAATCCTGGGGCATTTCTGTTATCGGCAAGGAGATCTTTACCGTACAGGGAGAGTACAGCGCCAATCTGCTGCGGAAGGCCATGCTGGGTCAGGACGTGACGGCAGTGCCGGCGGATGTGCCTGTCCGGCCGCCTATTTTGTGCCCCAGCTGTCCTCACAGGAGCACCTTCCATGTGCTGAAGCAGCTGAACCTTCATGCCGCGGGAGATATCGGATGCTATACCCTGGGGGCCGTAGCGCCGCTGAACGTGGTGGATACTACCGTATGTATGGGTTCCAGCATCAGTACCCTTCACGGTATGGAGAAAGCGAAGGGCAAGGATTACATCAAAAACTGGGTGGCAGTCATCGGTGATTCCACCTTTATGCATACAGGTGTCAACAGTCTCATGAACATGGTGTACAACCAGAGCACGGCTACCGTGCTGATCCTGGACAATTCCACTACCGGCATGACCGGCCATCAGGATCACGCAGCCACCGGCAAGACCCTTCAGGGAGATCACACCTATGCCATTGACATCGTGGGCATCTGCAAGGCCATGGGCGTACCCAGCGTGCAGTTCTGCGACGCTTTTGATATTGCGAAGCTGCGACCCATGATCAAGGCGGCTGTGGAGAGCGACGAGCTGTCCGTCATTGTGGTAAAGGGGCCCTGCGCTCTTCTGGAGAAGCGCACCTGGCTGACTCCCTGCCACATTGATCCGGAAAAATGCAGGCGGTGCGGCATGTGTATGAAACCCGGCTGTCCCGCTATCACGAAAAAGGATGACGGCTCTATTGTCATTGACGATACTATGTGCAACCGATGCGGACTGTGCGAAAAGATCTGTCCCTTCGGGGCAATCTCCAGGTTGTAAAAGGACGGACGGTCGTCCTTTGCCAGATTGACCCGGGGCAGACCCGGTATGGGCGGAAAAGAGGTAAATATGGATACAAAAAATATTATGATCGTCGGCGTAGGAGGCCAGGGCACCCTGCTTACCAGCCGGATCCTGGGGGGCCTGGCCATGAAGGCCGGCTATGACGTGAAGCTGTCCGAGGTCCACGGCATGGCCCAGCGGGGCGGAAGCGTAGTGACCTTTGTGCGCTACGGCGATAAGGTGGCGGAGCCTATCGTGGAGGAAGGCCAGGCAGATGTGCTCATTGCTTTTGAGCGGCTGGAGGCCCTGCGGTATGCTCATTTCCTGAAAAAGGACGGCGTGATCATTGTCAATGACCAGCGGATGGATCCCATGCCTGTGGTCATCGGCAATGCCAGGTACCCGGAGCATATACTGGAAGAGCTTTCCGAAAAATATACGGTGTATGCGGTAGACGCCATGGCGGAGGCGAAAAAGCTGCGGAATCTCCGCACCTTCAATGTGGTGGTGCTGGGCATGGCCGCCCGGTATATGGATTTTTCCAAAGAACAGTGGATCGAAGTGATCACTGCTACCGTGCCGCCTAAGACGGTGGATGTGAATCTGCAGGCGTTTGAAGTAGGATACAATAAGAAAGGGGAACAGACCGTATGAAACAGATATCTGTACTTGTAGAAAACCATGTGGGCAGCCTGGCAGCTGTCACTGCTCTGCTGAAAGAGGCTCATGTGAACATCAAAGCCATCGCTTCTTTTGACTCGCCTTCCTACGGTATCCTGCGTATGGTGGTGGATGCGCCGGAGCAGGCGGCCCTTGTGCTGCAGGAAAGCCATTTTGCCGTGAAGATCACGGACGTGCTGACGGTGGAGATGGAGGACCAGCCCGGCGCGCTGGATCATGTGTTTGCCGTGATGGCGGAAGCAGGCATTGACATTTATTATGTATATTCCTTTGTGTACCGTCTGGATAAGGCGCCTCTGATGGTGCTCAACGTGTCCGACAATGAAAAGGCACGGCAGGTGCTGAAGGGCGCGGGGATACAGATCGTGGAAGAGTAAGGGAGCTGGAAGGGACGTCAGATCGCCCCGTCGTGTAAACGCTCCGGAATGGAGAATAGTATGGCAAAGAAGAAAGTTGTGGTTTCTCTGGGGCATGAGGGGCTTGGCACCACGCTGCCGGAGCAGAAGCAGGCGGTGAAAAAGGCGGCGGCCGCGGTGGCTGACCTTGTGGAGAAGGACTGCCGGGTAGTAATTGTTCACAGCAACGGTCCTCAGGTGAGCATGATCCATATGGCGATGACGGAGTTTGGCCAGAACCATCCCCAGTATACGGTGGCGCCCATGTCCGTGTGCTCCGCCATGAGCCAGGGCTATATCGGGTATGACCTGCAGAACGCGCTGCGGACTGAGCTGATCAACAGGGGGATCTCCAAGCCTGTGTGCACGGTGCTGACCCAGGTGTGCGTGGATCCTTACGACGACGCCTTCTATGAGCCCAATAAGCCCATCGGACGGTACATGTCGGAGGAGGAAGCCAGAAAAGAAGAAGAAAAGAATAACTATGTGCGGCTGGAGGAAGGAAAAGGCTACCGTCGTATCGTGGCAGCGCCCCATCCCCATGACATTGTGGAGATCGATTCCATCCGGGCCCTTATGGATGCGGACCAGGTGGTCATCGCCTGCGGCGGCGGCGGGATCCCCGTTATCGCCCAGAAAAGCAGGCTGAAGGGCGCCAGCGCTGTCATTGAGAAGGATATGGCGGCCAGCAAGCTGGCGCAAATGCTGGACGCGGACGCTCTTGTGATCCTTACGGGCGTGGAGAAGGTATCGCTGAACTTCGGCACCGACAAGCAGCAGGAGCTGAACCGCATGACCATTGACCAGGCGGCCCAGTACATGGCCCAGGGGCAGTTCCCCAGGACGACCATGGGACCCAAGATCGTAGCGGCCATCGATTTCTGCCGCATGGATGAAAAGAAAGAGACCATCATCACCGACATGGCCCACGTGAAGGAGGCTATGGACGGAAAGACCGGGACAAAGATCACGTTATAAGGAAGCGAAATATGGATGAAATGCTGAGAAAGCTGGAATAGTGTCAGAGGATTGACGAGCAATAAGAACCGGACGGATCGATTATTCCGCCCGGTTCTTCGTTTCCTGTGTGGTGCTTTTCCGCAAACGCAGTTGTTTCCGATTTAATATTTCACGTAACCCTTCTGGGCAAATCCGTTTTTCATATCAAAGCCGGTAAGCTGCACGTCGGAGGACACGTAGAAGGTGTCGCCGATATACAGGCCCCGCGCGTTGTCAATAGGCGTCATGTCATAATAGGTATAATCGTAATAAGAATGCGTGTCATTTTCCGCCTCCAGATTGTAGTCCAGAAGTAACCGGAAGCCCTCTGTATCGTCATAGGTAAACAGGCGGTAACCGCTTGTGGCGCTGCCTTCTTCCACATCCTCATAATTTTCGTAGTTTCTCTTGCCGGCGAACCCGATGAGATTTTTCTCCGGGTCGGCCAGGATGGCCCTGTGGTTTTGAAAATTACCCCACGTGTCGTGGTCTATCACATACCTGTGGAGCTCCGTCACATTGGCGGGATCTGAAATATCAAACATGGACAGCTTCACGCCAAGCGTTCTGCCGGTGTCCGGATCCGTCTCCATGCCAATGCCCAGCAGCCGGTCTTCTTTGTAAAAATGCAGATACTCGGAAAATCCGGTGAGCTGCAGCTGCCCCAGCACTACGGGGTTGTAAGGATCGGAAAGGTCAACGGAAAACAGCGGATCTATGTTCCGGTAGGTGACAAAGCAGCCGACATCGCCCAGAAAACGGGCGGATCGTATCGTTTCTCCGGGGGCAAGGTCTTCCACAGCTCCCGTCAAATTCATGTCCGCATCCAGAATGTACAGGCAGTTGGACCGGGAGGCTGCGGCATTTCCCACCATCGGTTCAGCGGTATTGTCTTTACGGGTAGTTACCAGCCGCAGATATCCGTTGAAGGCGTCCATAGAAAAACTATTGTTGAGATAACCGTCCACTGTGCCGGCAGCCTGGGGTGCGAGGCTGCCGTTTTCATAAGCAATGCTGACGATCTGCGTCCTGAAATCTCCATGCTGCATAGTTGAAGCCTGATCCTGGCTGTTACCGGAGTTTTCCGCCTGCTCCCGGCTACTGTCGGAGTTTTCCGCCAGATACCGGATGCCGCCGGAGGAACTTTCCGCACTCTGGCTGTCGTGGATATCGCCATAATTGGCGATGTAAATATGATCGCTGCTTACATAAAAGATGTCCGCGCCGGAAAATATCGCCTTGCTGTCAATTATATTGGCGGGATCCTTCACATTGAAAGAGGTTACCTGAAGATAATTCATCGTGCTGCCCCGGTCCGGGATGTATATGTGGTCCGCGGGAAGGTAAGTGCCGTTCACACTGGGAATATATTGCTCGTACAGATCCCGGACGGAGGGCACCATGACGTGATTGTCGGTAAACAGGTACACATTGTCCCCGTTTTTCCGGGAATCCATATAGGAGCCGGACTGGCCCACCTGCCCTTCCAGCGTGATGTTGGAAGGGTCGGAAATGTTGTAGACGTAAGCGGCGGTGTAGCTGTCCGCCTGTACGTCGCAGGCGTCGTCTGTATAGCGGATCAGATCGGTGACGAAACCTGTGGCAAATACCGTCAGGCTGGTATCGTCCAGATACATTTCATCCATGACCTGTACATTTGGATCTCTGGTCACAGAGATCGTGCTGATCAGCTCCATGGATGCGGCGTCTATTACCTTTATGGTCGTGCCGTCGCTGTCGCTGCGGAGAACGCAGATCTGGGCGCCGTTTGTCTTTACCAGATCGCCTTCCTCCACGCCCGCTGTCTGCACGTTTGTGGCAGAATAGTCTGTCCCCTGGCTGCCGCCGGAAACGTTATCGCCGTCGTATATCTGGGGGTCGTCGTCCCAGCTGCTGTCCACATTTTTCGCGATAGAAATCTCGGATAACGTATCGTACAGGGCCTCGTAGCTGTCCTGGGGGGAGAATCCTGCCAGGCGTATGGCGTTTCCTGACGGCAGAGCGGGGCCAGGCGTGACGGCAGGCCCCGGTGTTTCGGTGGGACGGGGACTTTCCGCTGCATCTGGCGCAGGCGATTGGGTGGCAAAACTGGCAATATTCATTCCATCGTTCCCGGCGGTCCCCGCGCTGTCTGACTGGCCGGAACGGCTTAAAGTGGTTCCTGCCCATATGCCGATCACCAGGCAGAGTACAGCCGCTGCCGCGCCAGCGATCTTATATATGGAAGAAAATGATTGTTTCTTCGCTTTTTTCAGGTTTTCTTCCATTGCCTGAGGGGCGATGCCGTCAGGAATGGGTATGTTTTCGGCGGACTGCCGGATGCTGTCCAATA
This sequence comes from uncultured Lachnospiraceae bacterium, assembly GCA_947623905.1. Classification (GTDB taxonomy): domain Bacteria; phylum Bacillota; class Clostridia; order Lachnospirales; family Lachnospiraceae; genus CANQHX01. The sequence continues at coordinate 6,961 of CANQHX010000047.1, read as the reverse complement.
ATTTTTCGTCAGTCATAATGACCTCCGTTCCGGAGCTTCTGCGCGGCAGGAAAACGCTGCGCCGCGCTCCTTACATCAGTGTGATTTTTCAATCTATTTCTCTAACCATTTTCGCATCTTGTCCAGGGCACGGCTCTCCTTTGAGCGCACGGTGTTGGGGTTCATGCGGAGTATCTTTCCCGTCTCCTGGCTGGTGTAGCCCCCGAACAGGTGCATGGAAATGATCAGCCGCTCCTGATCGGTGAGGCGGGAGAAGGCATGACGCACCTGTACGCCTTCCTCCATGGAGCCCTCATCGGGCATCTCATCGGGAAGCGGGACGGTCTTTTGCGTGTATTGTTTTAATCTTCGTCTGCATTTGACAGATAATATCCGGAAGATCCACGGGCGGAAAGACGTTTTTTGCCGGAGCCGGTCAAAGCCGGCGTAGGCGTCCATTACCGCCTCGCTGACTGCGTCTTCCGCGTCCTGGGGATGGCCCAGGGTATACAGGGCAAATCTGTACATATCCCTGTACACGTCTTCGTATAATCTGGCAAATTCCTTCGGGTTGGTACCGGTACCCATTGCGCACCTCATTTCATCATGCCGCGGACATCGTTTCCGATCTTTTCGCGGCGCGGGAATACATCCCTGTGTGCAGGAATTTGTGTGTCGTATATATAGTGTTATCTTAGCACAAAATTGTTGCAAAGAGAAAAACATTCAGAAAACCTTAAGAAATATCCTGAGGTTTTTTTAAATATTGGATGATAGATTTCATAAAAAAATGAAAGACAGAAGCGGCAGACGCGAACCGGGGTGTTTGAAAAGAAAGCACAGCTTTCTATTGCCCCGGCCGCGCAAACGCTCCGGAATGGAGACTGATATGAACGGATATGCGGGAAACAGCGGAGACGCAAAAGGGGAACAGAAAAAGGCAGGAGTGTACTGGGCGGTCCTGTACGTGATCTTTGGAGTATATGTGATCATGCTTGCAAAGGTGATCCTGTTCAAATATACTTCTGTGGGAAGGGTGGCTGAGATGCTTCTGGCGGGAGAACTTGACGGTTTCCGGTCGCTGAACCTGATCCCTTTCCGTACCATCGAGGAGTTTGTGAAAATAGGGGCCAGAGGCGCGTTCTGGCGGAGCTTTTCCAATATAGCGGGGAACGTATGTATCTTCGCGCCGCTGGGATATTTTCTGCCTCTTTTATGGAAACCTTTCCGACGTTTCTGGCGGGTGATGCTGACGGCCCTGGGCGTCAGTCTGTTTTTTGAGGTGAGCCAGTATGTTTGCTATCTGGGCAGCGCGGACGTGGACGATCTGCTGCTCAATACCCTGGGCGCCTGTCTGGGGTACGGGTGTTACTGTGCCGTGAGAAAACTGGCGGGGAACCGCCGCCTGCGGCTTTACCGGGTGACGGCGGCGCTGTCGGTGGTATGCTTTGCTGTCTGCCTGGCTGTGGCAGTGGACCAGTTCGGCATTATGCTGGGCATACGGGGCGGCGACACGGTGCCTGTAGCAGACACAGGCGATTTGAACAGCGGCGAGATACTGGTGGAAGGGGAAAACGTGGGCGGCGGCCGGACAGAAGAGGCGGCCCAGGAGGATGAACTGTGGGGTGATATCCTGTCCTTCACGGAAGACGGCTTCATTGTCAACGTGATCACAGTAAATGACTTTGGAAACGGCGTCGGCACGGCTGTGTCCGGTCAGGGGGAGCATATGGTCATAAGGCAGGTCCGTCTGGAGGACGCCACGGTGTACACAAAAAAGGAAATATATGACATGAACGGGAATCATGTGGAGGAGAACGCCATGACCAGAAACGACCTGGAGAAGGATCGGACCGTTCATATGAAGGGCCGCACGGAAGACGGCGTGTTTGTGGCGGAATCGGTGGAGATGGATGTGTTTGTGTTCATGGAGTGAGAGACCGCCTGTATTGGTTGCGGACAGGGAGGAAATGTAGTATATTGAAACAAAAAGCAATACAAGGAGATCAGTATGGACATCACACGGGATCAAAACAATAATGTGGCATATTCATTTGGGCGGGGCGAGAACAACGGCCGGGACGTGATAAGCTACTGGACTGTGGAGAGAAAAAGAAGGGCGACGCCGGTTCTGCCCGGTATGAGAAACGGAGGGGGACCGGCCAACGGGCCGGCCACAGACCCGCAGCTTGCGGATCTGAGCAGGATGCCGTTCATCACCGGGGGAAAGCTGTATTATTCCATGGACGGGACGGATTTTGTGGCCAGCGCGAGCATTTTTGAGAGGACGAACCTGCTTTTGACGGCGGCCCATTGTATTCAGAACAAAAACACAGGCAATCTGGGGGAAAAGTATCTTTTTGAGCGCTGCCACCAGGGGGAATCCGCGTCGGAGCAGCTGACCTTCCGGACGGTCGCCGTGAAGGAATTCTGGTACAGTGAGAAAAAAAGCAAGTGGGATTATTCCATTGTCATCTTAGATCAAGACGCTGCGGTGGACACGCCCCTGAAATATTCCCTGGAGGGCATTGCGGACAAGACGGTCACAGCCTTCGGGTATCCTACAAATTATTATAATGGGGATTCCATGGTGTATATCACAGGGACGCCGGTGCGGGGCGCGGACTCCACATGGCTCATAGGAGGCTGCAAGATGCGCAAGGGCGCGTCCGGCGGCGCGTGGGTGCTGGAGGACGGACAGACGGTGGTGGGCGTAAACGCGTTTATCGCCTCTCCGGCCACGGCTTCCTATCTGGGGTCGCCTATATTTGACGAAAATTTTGAGAGTCTGTACCAGTATGTGCTCACGCTGCTGAAAGAAAAATGAGTGAAAAGCGGCTGGCAGGAAGATCCCTGCGACCTGTTTCGCGCTGTGGAAGGAACGTCCGCAGCTGTGCAGAAAGTCTCGGTCAGCGCCAATGACGGGCGCCGGCCGGGACTTTTATCATATCGTTTTTTATTTCCGGCTGCCCAACCTTTTTCTTCTGATCTGTGTCTATAAGACAAGCGCTTAAAAAATGGGAGATCCCGAAATTCATGAGAGGAGAGGGAACATGTATGATCAAAACGAAACAGACGAAACTCTGATCCTGCTCACCCTTGCGGGGGAGCAGACGGCATATGAGGTTTTGGTAACCCGTTATCAGAAGTCTGTGATCTCCTCTGCCATGACGGTCACAAAGAATTATTTTATGGCGGAGGACGCCGCCCAGGACGCCTTCGTGACCGCCTGGATGAAGCTGGACACGCTGCAGGAACCGAAAAAGTATGGTTCCTGGGTGTGCCGGATCGCCAGAAACTGCGCCCTGAATATGGTACGGAGATACCGCAGTTACCTTCCCCTCGACGTGGCGGACCATCTGGAGCTCTCCCACGGCAGAGGGGACAATCCGGAGGAAGCCTGCGTGCTGTCTGAGGAGCGGAGGGAAACGGACAAAAGCGTGGAGAAGCTGCCCGAAAAGGTACGGCAGATCATATGCCTGCATTATTTCGAGGATCTTTCCATCGCGGAGATCGCGGACCGGATGCGGCTCTCCCAAGGAACGGTCAAGTGGCAGCTTCACGACGGGAGAAAACGGATCAGAAAGGAGCTTTGCGCTATGAATGAGAAATATAGTGATACCCTTGTGCAGCGTGTGATGAAAAAGGTAGAAGAACTGAAGCTCTGGCAGGTGAAAAACGACAAGAGCGGCTTTGAGAAGGTATACAGGGATGTGCTCCGGGAGGTGGAGGAGCTTCCGGAGTGCAGAGAGAAGCACCACGCCCTGGCCGACGTGCTGATGCGGGGCTGGTGGTGGCTCCCCGGCAAAAAGAACGACGCGTTGTTTGTCCGCATTGCAAACGCCGCCATGGAAGGAAAGAACGAGGAGGTCATGCTCTTTATCGTAGCCAGGGAGGATTCCAGGGTGTACGGCAGCGCCAAAATAGAATTTATCCGTGATAAGCAGATCCCCCGTCTGGAAAAGGTCGGTTTTGTCAGAGCTCTCGGACGGGAGTGGTTCTGGCTGGGGTATGATCTGTTCCGCGCGGGGCGGGCGGAAGAAGGATACGCCGCCTACAAAAAAGTGGAGAAGATCCTTCCGGAAGGAGACGCTTACCGGGCGCTGGTACCCTGGGCCAGAGCCATGGAGGATCAGCTGGCAGCACGGTACCGGGACGCCGCGAAAGAACGGTACCTGGTGGGCGCTGCCTCAGAGGAATACCGTATCATAGACGGAGCGCCCCGCTTTTGGGCGGAGGAAGGAATTTGCGAAGGAGAGCTTGGCTCCATAGAGAGAACCGGTCCGCATATCTTCCGCAATGCTTCCGGCTGTGACGGTCATTTCTTCCTGAACATGGCGCCCGGGGAGACTCATACGGGCTCTGACGGGACAAAGCTCTCTTATCTCTCGGAGGACGAAACGGCGGACACGCCCGCCGGCAGATTTGCACACTGTCAGCTCTGGGAGGTGAGACGGTGGACGGATACCCAGAAGATGGTGTGCAGGACCTGCTACAAAGACGGGGTGGGTATCGTGCGCCAGGAAAATACCGTGGACGGGATAACAGAGACCCGTATGCTCAAAGCATACGAGATAAAAGGCGGAAAAGGACGCCTTCCCTTTTATCCCGGCAATACATGGGAATACGCATCCTCTTATCCGGCCCACGTGATGGTGTCTCAACTGAAGATCACCGTTTCTTTTGCCGGCGAGAAGCGGGTCCTTCTTTCCTGCTGGGAAAATACAGAACGGCTTGCCTACGACGAAAATTCCTGGACAGATATGGTACAGAAGATTGCCGGCGATTACTATCGTACAGGGCCGGACGGTAGATATTATATCAGCGATGTGTATCCTGCCATTGACCGTGCCGAGGCGCTTGCCGTGACCCCCATGCAGAAGGCCCACAGCAAAGGCGCGGCGTCAGCGGCACGGAGGATATTGGATACGGACGCTGTCTTCAATCCCGATCATACCGCTTCGGGACACTGGAATTTCTTTGAAAGACAGTATATCCGGAAGAAACAGGATTCCCTCATGCTTACAGAATACAATCCCAGGTGGTCCTTTGAGTGGAAAAACGACGGAAATATGGGCGCCGCGGAGGAGCCCCTTCTTTACAATGACATCCTGGGTATCCTGCGGGACGCCGCAAACTGCATCTGGTCGGATGAATGGCGCATCGGCGCGGCTCCCGTGGTGGAATACACAAGATGGTCCGATGACATCCGGACGGAGATCACCTGTGAGGAAGGCGGAACGGTCATCACAAAAGCGGGCAGGTTTGAAAACTGTCTGAAGCTCTGTCTTAACATTGGCGGGATCGAAAACCTGGGAGTGTCTTACCGGGGCGGCAGAAAGGTTTATTACTTCGCGGAAGGCGTGGGGATCGTCCGCACCGAAAATGAGTACTGCGGCGGGGCCAGGACGGCGGTTTACGAGCTGACCGCCTACCGGGGAACGGGAGAGGGATACATGCCGGCGGCAGACGGACTTGTGCGCCGGTACGACGCCCTGGATCTTACCGACGGCTTTGTAGGCGCGGCGGAATACACTTATGTAGCAGACGAGGACGGGGATATCGTGGTCTTTTCCGACCGCACGGGCATCCGTCAGCTGCCGCCTCCCATCACCCAGTACAGCGCCATTCAGGGGGAGATCACAGAAGCTCGTTTATGGGAGCAGGGGAAGCGCAAAGAAAGCCGCCTCTGTCACGACGTCAACAACTTCCACCTGCTCTGCCATTTTCTGGGGCGCCCGTCAAGACACCGGGGCGCGCAGGAAAAGGCGGTGGCGTGGAACAAGTACCGCCTGCATATCCTGGAGGGACTTGGCGTCGGGACCGTTCCGGACGCGTGGCTGGGGCATTACGCAAGCACCAGCTTCCGTACCGCCTGCGCGCTGTTTGGCTGCGGGAAAAAGGAGGAAGGCTATGAATGGCTGGAAAAGGCCTTTGCGGCCGGTGAAAAATGGGACGCTATTCCTCACGGGACCGAGATGGAGGTGGGAGATCCGCTGATCTACGGCGGCATCCGGCTGGTGAAAGGAAAGTCCTTCCTCATGCTGCCCGACGGCACCACGGAGCCGGTATCTTACGCGCATTTGTTTGAGGAAACCGGAAGCCTCATATATTACGGCATGACCGCACCCCACGGATGGGAATGGTTTGACTCCGTCCGGAGCGAGGAGCGCTTCCGGGCATACACGGAGCGTGCCAGAAAGATGACGGAAAAAGAATCATAAAATGTGCGTTCCTGTCCGAGATCTGTTTTTCTACTTTTTCCTTGAGTTTCCGCAAACTGCACCAGAAAAGCAATTGAACCTGTCCAAAGTGCCGCTCTACCGCATTTTTTAAAAGAGGTATAAGGGTGGTTCCATGAGCAGACGCACCTAGACAGGCCCCGTTGGAACCGGACCAGGGAAGGCATATTCTTTTCTCTATATTTATACGACCAGCCGAAGGCGGAGCTGACGGTATGCAGGCCGCTTCGTCCGGAACCAGAGTCTGACACCTTCTTTTGCATTGGTAGGTATCTGATGTAAAATGAACCATAAGGAATCCCCCCGTTTTTGTTTAGTAAGGTTTTTGCTTGGACACTTAAATTTTACACCAAAATCGGTCAGGATTCCTTATTTTTTGAGATTTTTTCAAAAATGTTCATAAGTAATGTATTGTCGGTGGACAGAACTGCGGAAACTCAAGAAGCTGTCCAGATATTGAAAATGTCACACCAACGTGATATAATGTTTATATATATGATTGAACGCGCGCACGGAGGTATGACTATGGCTGTCAGTTATAAGCGACTGTTCCATCTGCTGATTGAGCGGGACATGACTACTACCCAGCTTCAGCACAAGGCAGGATTTTCCTCAAATATCGTGCCCCGAATGAAACGGAACGGCTATATCTCTTTGGATACAATCGAAAGCATCTGCCGCGCACTGGACTGCGGCGTGGATGATATTCTGGAATTTGTGCCGGATAAAATGGAGGAACT
>CANQHX010000046.1 GCA_947623905.1 uncultured Lachnospiraceae bacterium | reverse complement strand
AGATACCGCCGCCGTGGTTGGTCTTCTTTACCGGTACGCCGTCCACAGTGGTGTAGCTGTCGTTGTTTTGGGAGCCTCTTGTCTCTGACACCCGGATCCCGTCGCCGATCTCCACCGCCTTCACAGCGCCGATGGACATGACTGCTTTTGCCAGCAGACCGTCCAGCTTGTCAAAGCAGGGGTCGCCGATGCCGGCCGGCAGGCCGTCCACCGTGCAGCGCACTACGCCGCCCATGGAATCTTTGCTGCCGATGGCAGCTTTTGCGGCTTCCGCGGCTTCCTGCGCGGCCACAGGGTCGGGCATGTAGAAGGGATTGTCGTACATAGTGGAAAAGTCTATGCGGGACGGATCTGCCTTTGCCGGACCGATGGCCTGGGCGTAGGCCCGCACCGTGACGCCCAGTTCCTTTAATAGTTTGCTGGCGATGGCTCCCGCGGCTACCCGCCCGATGGTCTCCCTGCCGGAGGACCGGCCGCCGCCCCGGTAGTCCCGGATGCCGTACTTGGCGTCGTAGGTGTAGTCCGCGTGTCCCGGACGGTAAATGTCCATGATAGCTCCGTAGTCTCTGGAACGCTGGTCCGTGTTGGGAATGAGAATGGAGATGGGGCAGCCTGTAGTTTTTCCCTCAAACACACCTGACCAGATCTGTGCGGTATCATCCTCCCGTCTCTGGGTAGTAAACAGCGACTGGCCCGGCTTTCTCCGGTCCAGAAACGCCTGTATATCCTTTTCTGTCAGGGGCAGCCCGGCAGGACAGCCGTCCACCACGACGCCGATGCCCTTTCCGTGGGATTCTCCCCATGTAGTGATACGGAATATCTCTCCGAATGTAGAACCAGCCATATATGCTTCCTTTCTCAGCGGCAAAAAGATCACTGGCCGCCGTTCTTTTTATGATCATAAGGTCGTTTTTTTGCATTTCCATAAATTTATCATAATTTCAGATATATTGCAAATCGTATAGGAAAACATTATCTAAAATTTTGTTCTTGACAAAACCGCACTTTCAGTATACTATAACTCATGTGCCATTGCTAAAGTAGCTCAGTTGGTAGAGCACTTCACTCGTAATGAAGGGGTCGTGGGTTCAAGTCCCATCTTTAGCTTGCATAAAAATCGCCGAAAACCTGTCAACTGTGCAGGTTTCGGCGATTTTTTATTCGTAAAAAAGTTGATTACCCGTGATTACCTTTCCCAAAACTATGGGGTCAGTCATCATGCTCCGCGTCATAGTCTATGATAGCGCCGGTGGAAGCGTCGATCTTGTATTCATACTCGACACCATCCCTGTAAAACTCGATCTCGTATACGGTGTGTCCGTCGTCGTGATCCAGCTTTGCCTTGGAGAAATTCACGTCGGAGGCGGAGAAGCCGGCGTGATCCGCGGCAATGGATTTTGCCTGGTCCAGACTGATGGAGCTGCCTGTGCTGCCGGATTGGCTCGAATTGCCGGACCCGGAATTTCCGGTGCTGCCGGTCTGGCCGGAGCTTCCGGTGCTGCCGGAACCTGTGCTGCTCTGATGGTGCTCAAAATATTCAATGCTCCTGTCGTAGACAGCGCCGTCCGATGCGCCGATCTCATACTCATACTCCGCGGAGGAGGTGTAAAATTCAATGTCGTACACCGCGTATCGGTCGTCATGATCCAGTCTGGCCTTAGTGAAGGTGACCTGGGAGGCGGACAACCCTGCATCAGCCAGCGCCTTGCTTTTCGCCGCATCTACGCTGATCTGGCCTGTGCCGGTCTGGCCGGAGCTGTCCGTGGCGCCGGATTGGCTTGAATTGCCGGATCCGGAACTGCCTGTGCTGCCTGTGTTCCCGGTCTGTCCGGAATTTCCTGTGCTGCCGGAGGAAGGCTGCTGGGGCTGTGTGGTGGCCTGAGGCCTGGTTTCCGGAGCAGCTGTGGGCTGCAAAGCAGGTTTCGCCGTGGCCTGGGAACCGGCGGGGATGGCCGTGGCGGCAGGCTGTGTGGTGGGCCTGGGCGTATAGGGCTCCTTGCTCTTGCTGTAAATAGCGCCGCTGTCCGCGTTGATCTCGTATTCGTATTCCGTATCCTTTGTGTGGAATTCAATGTCATATACGGTAGTATTGTCGTCCACGTCCAGCTTTTCGCTGGTAAAGGTCACTTCGGAAGCGGTAACTCCCGCGTCCTTCAGGGCCGTTTCCTTTGCGGCGTCCAGGGTGATCCTGGCGGATACCTTCACATTTGTGCCGTTGGAAGTGACGATCTCCTGCTGTTTTTTTACCACGGAGCCGTCAGAAGCCTTGATCCAGTACTCGTATTCTGTGCCGTCCGCGTCAAATTCTACTTCGTACACGAACTGTCCCTGCTCGAATTCAAATTGTACGGTGACATTTTTGGCGGAAGCAGGATCCACTTCCGCATCCGCGAAAGCGAAATTTTTCGCGTTGTCTGCCCCGATGGCTGTGTTTTCCGCGAAGGCCTGGGCGATAAAAATGCTGCCCATGGTCAGTACACCTACGATGCCGATGATGCAGGCCACGGAGATGGCGATCCTCTTCGGAGTAGAGAATAATTCTTTTATCTTTTTCATATTGGACCTCCGTTCCAAGTGCCGCGCTGCGGACACTTTTTTTCTTTGTACCTGCATTATAATACCCGAATATTAAAGAAACATTAGAATGGAAAAAATGTAAGAAACAATATGTCATTAAGGCAGGCATACTGTGAATGTGCTGCCTTCTTCCGGCGTACTGTCTACTGTAATGTCCCCGCCGTGAAATCGGGCGATCTCCCGGGCCATGGACAGCCCCAGCCCGATGCCTGCGCCGGTGCGGGAGGCGTCGGACTGGTAGAAGCGCTGGAAGATCTTTTCCTGCTCTTCTTTGGGAATGCCTACGCCATCGTCCGCCACGGATATGCAGACCTGCTGATCTTCTGTGTACAGTCTTACCCGGATGTGGCCGTTTTCTTTTCCATACCGGTAAGCGTTGCTGATCAGGTTCATCAGCAGGCGGGACAGGAGGGTCCGGCTGCCGGTATAGGTTACATCCGGTTCCGTTTCGTATTGAAGGGTGATATGATTTTCCTGTATCAGCGCCATATCAGAGCAGATGGAGGAGACCAGGCCGGTCATATCCACAGGCTCCATTGCGTAGCGCTCTGTTCCGATCTCCAGCCGGGTGAAATCCAGCATGTCGCTGATGAGCCGCGACATTTTCCGGCTCTGCCGCTGGATGACGGTGAGGGCTTCCACATATTCCTCCGGGTTCCCCGGGTGTTCCAGAGAAAGCTGGCACTGGGCGGTGATCACCGACATGGGCGTGCGCAGCTCGTGGGAGGCGTCGGAGATAAACTGGCGTTCCGCGTCGAAAGCCCGCTCGAGTTTGTCGAACATGGTGTTGAAGGTATCCGCCAGCTGGTGCAGCTCGTCCGTTCCGGGCCCCAGATCGATCCGCTTTTTCAGATCGTTCTCCTGGCCGATCTCGCTGGCGGTCCGGGAGATCTGCTGGATGGGCTTCAGCATTTTTCTGACAAGGAAATATCCTCCCAGGGAAGCGATGAGCACCAGCACGGGAAGGATGATCAGGGAAAGACGGACGATATTTGCCATCTGGTCCGTGCCCTGGGTAGCAGATACCACGCCCCGCATCCACAGGTTTTCCAGCCCTTTCGCCGTCAGCTTGCGGTCGAAGGCGTAGTAGGTGGTGCCGTCCGCCTTCACCGTCTGGATGGTGGAATCCGTCAGTTTTACGGAGGACATGGCTCCGGAAACCGGATTTTCCCCGTAGATCAGGTTCAGATCCGCGTCATACAGGGCGGTATAGACGCTGTTGACGGCGTCCAGAAAATCATCGTTTACCTCCAGATACCCGTCCTCAAAAAAAAGGAAATGACTGGTGTCCCGTTCCAGATCCTCCTGATCGATAGAAGGGTAAAATTTTACCTCATTATAATTGTTTTCCACCGTCTCGATCAGGTTGTCCCGGATGGTCTTCTGGAGGATCTGGCTGCTGACGGACAGGATGATGAAATAGGTGAACAGCACTACGATGAGAAGGGCGGCGGTAAACCAGAATGTAATTTTAAATCGCATGGAAAGACGTTTCATTGGAAGCTCCCCCTGGTTTCGGGCGCGTCCGGACAGCATTCCTGCTGCCGCGCGTCCGTGTCGTTTTCCCGGTTATTTTTCCCGCAGCACATAGCCTCTGCCCCGGACCGTGTGGATCAGTTTTATGTCGTGGCCGCTGTCGATCTTTTTGCGGAGGTAGCTGATGTATACGTCCACCACGTTGGTGCCGCCCTCATAATCAAAGTTCCAGATGTGGTCCTCGATCTGTTCTCTGGAGAGCACCATGCCTGCGTGGTGCATCATGTATTCCAGCAGGGCGTACTCTTTGGCGGACAGGCTGATCTCCTCGCCGGCACGTTTGACTACATGGGAGGCGGTGTCAAGGGTCAGGTCGGATACGGACAGATCGTTGCTGACCCGGCCGAAGGATGTGCGCATAAGGACCCGCAGCCGGGCCAGGAGCTCTTCAAAAGAAAACGGCTTCAGCAGATAGTCGTTGGCGCCGCCGTCCAGCCCCTTTACCCTGTCAGAGATGGCGTCCCTTGCCGTGAGCATAAGGACCGGCGTGGCGTCGTTTCTGTCCCGCAGGCTTTTCAGTACGGCAAAGCCGTCGGCGCCCGGCATCATAATATCCAGGATCACCGCGTCGTAATGGGTGTATTCCAGTATCTCAATGGCTTCTCTGCCGTCAAAGCAGCTGTCCACGCTGTACCCTTCAGAGGACAGCTTCTGTACGATGAGGCGGTTTAGATCCCGCTCATCCTCCGCAAGAAAAATCCGCATGGAAATCTTCCTTTCTCCTGTGTCCGCAAAACGCCCTGCGCAGGCTGCCGGGCCGTAATGGATCTTTCGAACTTCGATCCTGTGTCTTCATACTATCACAGGGGAAATGGCTTTTCAATACCTGCGAAAAGTAAGGCGCTTTTCGTGTTGAAAAAAAGGCGGCATCCGTGTATAATGCTCCATATGAACGAAAAACCGAATTATCAGAGACAATTGGACAGAATCATCGAGGAGCAGGCGGGAGAGCGGCCGACTTTGCTGCTGCACAGCTGCTGCGCGCCCTGCAGCAGCTATTCCATGGAATATCTCAGCCGGCATTTTCAGATCACGGTGTATTATTACAATCCGAACATCACCGACGAGAAGGAATACCGGTTTCGGGCTTCGGAGCAGCGGCGGCTCATAGAGGAGATGGAGCTGGCCCATCCTGTGGATTTTGTGGAAGGCCCTTATGAGCCGCAGCGGTACCTGGAGCTCGTAAAGGGGCTGGAGGCGGAGCCGGAGGGTGGCAGCCGGTGTACGGTGTGCTTTCGCATGCGCCTGGAGAAGGCGGCGGAGGAAGCGGCCAGGCGGGGCATGGACTATGTGACTACCACCCTGACCATCAGCCCCCTAAAAGACGCCCATCGGTTAAATACCATCGGACAGCAGGCGGCACAGGCGGCCGGCGTTTTGTGGCTGCCGTCGGATCTGAAGAAGAAGAACGGATACAGGCGCTCCGTGGAGCTGTCCGGGGAATATGGCTTGTACCGGCAGGATTACTGCGGGTGCGTGTTCAGCAAAAGAGAGCGGAGGACAAAGGAACGATAGGCCGTTCTTTGCGGGAATGGAGGTTATTATGGCACAATTATGGGGCGGACGCTTTACAAAAGAGACAGATCAGATGGTGTATGATTTCAACGCGTCCATTACCTTTGACAAACGGCTGCTGCACCATGACATTATGGGCAGCAGGGCACATGTGACCATGCTGGCAAAAGTAGGTATCCTTACGGAGGATGAGCGGGATGCCATACTGGAAGGGCTGAAGTCCATTGAGGCGGACGTGGAGAGCGGAGCGCTGGAGATCACCGCAGCCTACGAGGACGTTCACAGCTTTGTGGAGGCCAATCTCATCGAAAGGACGGGAGATGTAGGCAAAAAGCTCCACACGGGACGCAGCCGCAACGATCAGGTGGCTCTGGATATGAAGCTGTACACGAGAGACTATGTGGTAGAACTGGAGGGCCATGTCCGTCACATGCTGGAGGTGCTGGCAGGGCTCATAGAGGAGCTGGACACCATCATGCCCGGCTTTACCCATCTGCAGAAGGCCCAGCCTATCACTTTGGCGCACCATCTGGGAGCGTACTTTGAAATGTTCGCCCGGGATCTGGGGCGGCTGAAGGACATTTACAAGAGAATGAATGTGTGCCCTCTTGGCAGCGGGGCGCTGGCAGGCACCACCTATCCCCTGGACAGGGAATATACGGCAAAGCTTCTGGGGTTTGACGGCGCTACGTCCAACAGCATGGACGGCGTATCCGACAGGGATTATCTGCTGGAGCTTCTGGGCGCCCTGTCCGTAATGATGATGCACCTGAGCCGGTTCAGCGAGGAGGTCATCATCTGGAACACAAACGAGTACCAGTTCGTGGAGCTGGACGACGCTTACAGCACCGGCAGCAGCATTATGCCCCAGAAGAAAAACCCGGACATTGCCGAGCTGGTGCGGGGCAAGACGGGACGGGTGTACGGCGCCCTCATGTCTCTGCTCACCACTATGAAGGGCCTGCCTCTGGCCTACAATAAGGACATGCAGGAGGATAAGGAGATGGCGTTTGACGCCATGGACAATGCCCGCAGCTGCCTGATCCTCTTTACGGATATGATCGCCACCATGAAGGTGCGGAAAGACCGTATGCGGGCCAGCGCCAGCGGCGGCTTTACCAACGCCACCGACGCGGCGGATTATCTGGTGAAGCACGGCGTGCCTTTCCGGGACGCCCACAGCATCATCGGGAAGCTTGTGCTGTACTGTATCGAACACGACGTATCTCTGGAGGAGCTTTCCCTGGAGGAATACAAGGCCATCAGTCCCGTGTTTGAACAGGATATATACCAGGCCATTTCCATGGAGACCTGCGTCAACACCCGCCTGACCAAAGGCGCTCCCGGCCGCAGGGCCATGGAGGAAGCCCTGGCGGGATACAAGGCATTCATCAGGCAGATGGCATAAGGGAAAAAATCCCCGCAAAAAACATGATTTTTGGGTTGCATTTTCCGGCGGAATGGTGTAGTATGGTACAGTGATTTGCCGATGGCGCACAAGTGTACGCCACAGAAAGACATATAAAATAAAAGAAGGGACGTCCGAAAAGGGCTGCGCCCCGGAAGAGCAGATAGGAGATTTCACATGGATAAGAAGTTAAAAGTAGGTATCTTAGGCGCCACGGGCATGGTGGGACAGCGGTTCATTTCCCTGCTGGAGAACCATCCCTGGTTTGAAGTGGTATGTGTGGCTGCAAGTCCCCGTTCCGCCGGCAAGACTTATAAGGAAGCTGTGGAAGGCCGCTGGAAGCTGGAGAAGCCCATGCCCGCCGCCGTGGAAGACCTGGTGGTGATGAATGTCAACGAGATCGAGAAGGTAGCCGCCCAGGTGGACTTTGTGTTCAGCGCGGTGGATATGACAAAGGAAGAGATCAGGGCCATCGAGGAGGCTTACGCAAAGACGGAGACGCCTGTTGTGTCCAACAACAGCGCCCACCGCTGGACTCCCGACGTGCCAATGGTAGTGCCGGAGATCAACCCGGAGCATTTTGAAGTGATCCAGTATCAGAGACAGCGTCTTGGCACAAAGCGGGGGTTTGTGGCAGTAAAGCCCAATTGCTCCATCCAGAGCTATGCGCCCGCCCTTCACGCCCTGAAGGAGTTCGGGCCCAAGGTGGTAGTGGCCACCACTTATCAGGCTATTTCCGGCGCCGGCAAGACGTTCAAGGACTGGCCGGAGATACTGGACAACATCGTGCCTTACATCGGCGGCGAGGAAGAAAAGAGTGAGCAGGAGCCCCTTCGTCTCTGGGGCAAGGTGGAGGACGGCGTGATCAAGAAGGCAGAAAGCCCTGTGATCACCACCCAGTGCCTCCGGGTACCTGTTCAGGACGGACATACCGCTGCTGTGTTTGTATCCTTTGAGAAGAAGCCTACAAAGGAAGAGATCATCGACCGCTGGGTAAACTTTAAAGGACTGCCCCAGGAGCTGGAGCTGCCCAGCGCGCCCAAGCAGTTCATCCGGTATCTGGAGGAGGACAACCGTCCCCAGGCACGGCTGGACAGAGACTATGAGAACGGCATGGGCGTGACCATGGGACGTCTCCGCGAGGACACCGTCTATGACTACAAGTTCGTAGGTCTGAGCCACAACACGGTGCGCGGCGCGGCCGGCGGCGCGATCCTGTGCGCGGAGCTGCTCACCGCCCAGGGATATATCCAGGCGAAATAACAGGATCATAGACAAGATAACAGGTTCAAAGCCTGAATAGGATCGAAGCAAGAATATGATCAAAGCAAGAACAGAATCGAAGCGTGATAAAAAATCTCCCTGCGGCAGCAGGGAGATTTTTTGTAAGCAAGCGAAAAGTCGGGGTTCGGGGGGGGATAGCATTATCGCGTTCCCTCGATCTCTTTTTTCACATCATCAAGGCTCATGTCGTTTTCTCTGGCGATGCGGGCCATGTCGTCGTGCTCGTATTTGGAGCGGGATGTGCCGTACCCCTCCACATCTTTGCGGCGCACATCACCGTAGGGGGTGGGAACGGTCTCCATCTTCCGCTTCAGTACATACCGGTGCATGGGGATCTCCCGGACGCCGATGGTGGTGGTGTGTTTGAACAGCAGGGCGATCATGGCGTCCCTGTCCTCCGGGGCGCACAGCACCCGGATCATAATGCCGGGGCGTGATTTTTTCATGCCGATGGGGATGGTATACACGTCAAGGGCGCCCGCTTCAAAGAGCCGGTCCATGGCGAAACTCACGGCTTCCCCTGTCATGTCGTCCACGTTGCAGGCAAGCTCCGTTACCATATCGGCGCCTTCCCGGACTTCTCCCAGAACGGCCCGGACGCAGTTGGGCCGGTCAAAATCCTTCAGCCCCATGCCATATCCGGTGGCTGTTTCTTCCATATCCGGCATGTCTCCGAACCGCGTGGCAAAATGCTTCAGCAGGGCGGCGCCTGTGGGGGTGCACAGCTCCCCGTCAATGTCGGCGCTGTAGCTGGGGATGTCCCGTAAAATGTAAGCGGTGGCGGGAGCGGGCACCGGCAGCAGTCCGTGTTCGCATAGCACATGGCCCTTTCCCACGTGGATGGGGGAAACCACCACTTCTTCCGGTTCCAGTTCATTCATCAAAATACAAAATGCCGTTACATCGGCGATGGCGTCCATCGTGCCCACCTCATGAAAATGGATCTCTGTCACCGGCACGCCGTGGGCGTAGCTTTCCGCCTCCGCGATGAGATTATATACCGCAAGAATATCGTTTTGTATTTTTTCCGGCAGATGCAGCCCGGTAACAATGGCGGAAATATCCTCCAGCGACCGGTGATGTCTGTGATGATGGTGCTCGCCGTCGGAGCTGCTGCTATGGTGATGATGCTCGCCGGAGCTGCTGTAGGAATGACGGTGTTCACCGGAGCTGCTGTAGGAATGGCGGTGTTCGCCGGAGCTGCTGTCATGATGATGGTGCCCTCCGGATTCACTGCTGTGGCGGTGCTCCCCGCCGGAGCTGTGATGATGGTGATGCCCTTCCGAGGATCCTTCCGTCTTCCCCTGTACGGTTACCGTGATATGAGTGCCGGAAACGCCGCATTTTACCGACGGTTCCCGGGAAAATGTTACGTTGGGGAGCCGTGAGCATGTCCCCGGCGGCTCCCATAGAGCAGTCCAGATATAGTGTTTTCAATTTGTGCCTCCGTTCTCAGATGTGGATTCTGTCTTTTTTGCCATATGATTGATCATGCTTGCCAGATATCCGGCGCCGAATCCGTTGTCGATATTTACTACAGAGACGCCGCTGGCGCAGGAATTGAGCATGGAGAGAAGAGCGGAAAGGCCTCCGAAGGCGGCGCCGTAGCCTACGCTGGTGGGAACGGCGATCACCGGACAGTCGGCCAGACCGCCGATCACGCTTGCCAGCGCGCCTTCCATGCCGGCGATCGCGATGATAACGCTGGCGTTCATTATGATCTCTTTGTGGGAGAGCAGACGATGGACTCCCGCCACGCCTACATCGTACAGCCGCACCACTTCGTTGCCCAGTACCTCCGCCGTTAGAGCGGCCTCCTGGGCTACGGGGATGTCGCTGGTGCCTCCTGTGGCCACCACGATCCTGCCCATGCCGTCGGCCTCGGGCATGCTTCCGACGATGCCCACCCGGCCGTCCTCATGATAAGAGAGAGGGCAGGATTGACTGACCTTTTTGGCTTTTTCCGGGGAAAGCCTTGTGATGAGAATGGTATCCTGGCCGTTTTTCAGCATCACGTCGATAATGCCTGCGATCTGCTCCGGCGTTTTCCCCGCGCCGTAGATCACCTCCGCGATCCCCTGCCGGGCCTTTCGGTGAAGATCCACCTTGGCGTAGCCGATATCCGCAAAAGGCGCTTCTTTGATCTCCAGGAGGGCGTCCTCCACGGAGAGCTGTCCCGCCTGCACCTGTTCCAGTATGTGTTTCACCGGATTGTTCACGCTGCTTCCTCCCTGCTATGATAAAAATATGCTACATTGTATTATACTGGAAAAAAAGGATCGCTTCAATAGTTTCTTCACGATTCCGTTTTTCGCCGAAATTCGCGATTTTGTTTTTCACCGGCAGGACGCCGCGTGTTCTGAAAAAATGCGGGGAAAGGAAAAAACAGTTAGCATAAATTGCCATATCATGTTATAATCAATTGTGCGGAAAAGTGAAAGAAATAATTTCATAAAATAAGAGGTTTTGTCCCTGAAAAACCGGGCATGCCTCGACACATCAATTTCATTTATCAGGAGGATGCATATGAAAGCAAAAAAACCTATCGTGCTTGTGGTTATGGACGGCGTGGGCTTTTCAAAGACCGGCCTCGGCGACGCTGTGACCCTTGCCAACACCCCTGTCCTTGACAGACTTCTCAAGGAGTGTCCCAACACGAGGCTGAAAGCGCACGGAGGCGCAGTGGGTCTTCCCACGGACGATGATATGGGCAACTCCGAGGTAGGACATAACGCCCTCGGCTGCGGGCAGATCTACTCCCAGGGAGCAAAGCTTGTGAACGAATCCATCGAAAGCGGAAAAATGTTCGCGTCCGAGACGTGGAACCGGCTCGTGGACAACTGCAAGTCAAATTCGTCGGCGATGCATTTTATCGGCCTGCTGTCAGACGGCAACGTCCACTCAAACATCAGCCATCTCAAACAGATGATCATAAAGGCAAAGGATGAGGGCATCAGCCGCGTGCGGTGCCATATCCTCCTTGACGGCCGTGACGTTCCGGCGACTTCCGCTCTGCAGTATGTCAGCGAGCTGGAAGAGCTTCTTTCTTCCCTGAACGATGCTTCCTTTGACGGAAAGATCGCATCCGGCGGCGGAAGGATGAAGATCACCATGGACCGCTATCAGGCCGACTGGAACATGGTAAAGCTCGGCTGGGATGCGCATGTTCACGGCGTCGGCAGGCAGTTCGCGACAGCCGCCGAGGCCATTGAGACCTATCGGAAGGAGCTGGACGTGATCGATCAGGATCTGCCCGCGTTCGTCATCGCGAAGGACGGTGAACCTGTCGGAAAGATCCAGGATAACGACAGCGTTATCCTCTTCAATTTCCGCGGCGACCGCGCCATTGAGATATCTATGGCGTTCGACCAGCCCGATTTTGATAAGTTTGACAGGGGAGACGCTCCGAAAGTCATCTATGCCGGAATGCTCCAGTATGACGGCGATCTGAAGCTGCCGGAAAATTATCTCGTGGCGCCTCCTGAGATTAAGGACACGCTTTCCGAACTGCTTGTTTCCCACGGACTGCGGCAGTACGCCATCTCCGAGACACAGAAATACGGACATGTGACCTACTTCTGGAACGGCAACCGCTCCGGCAAATTCTCCGAGGAGCTTGAGACCTATAAGGAGATCCCTTCTGACAAGGTGAGCTTCGATGAACGTCCCTGGATGAAGTCTGCCGAGATCACCGATGATGTTATCGCTGCCATGGAGAGCGGAAAATATGACTTTATCCGCTGTAACTTCCCCAACGGCGATATGGTAGGACATACCGGCAACCTTGACGCTACCATCACCGGCGTGGAAGCCGTAGACCTCGGTCTCGCGAGAATCCTGAAAGCCGCCGACGAGGTGGGCGCTACGGTGCTGATCACCGCGGACCACGGCAACGCCGATGAAATGCTTGAGAAGAATAAGAAGGGCGCGATCCAGGTCCGCACGGCACATTCCCTGAATCCCGTGCCGTTCATCATATACGACAACGATGTCAAATATGAGATCAAGCCCGGCGAATACGGCCTGGCCAATGTCGCTCCTACGATTGCGACGATCCTTGGCCTGGAGCCTCCCGCCTGCTGGGAACCTTCAATGATATAAAAAATAAAATCTGCCGGTTTTGGTCAGACCGGACGCTGTCGGTTCCGGGAAGCGGCGCTGTGCCGCTCTGCAGTATTGTTTTTCTGGCGGAGTGGTCAGGGAGACCATCGGTTATAAAGCGTATTGCTTCACGGAAGAGAAAGAACGGGGAGTTATGAAAGTAACAGTAGCGATGGATTCTTTAAAAGGGAGCCTCACGTCCCTGGAGGCCGGGGAAGCCATACGGCAGGGTATACTGTGGGCGGATCCGGACGCAAAGGTCACTGTCAGACCGCTGGCGGACGGCGGAGAAGGCACCGTGGAGGCGCTGGCTCTCGGTATGGGCGGAAGAACGGAGACCATCACGGTGACCGGACCTCTGGGCGATCCGGTGGAGTGCGTTTACGGCATTGTTGACGAGACAGGGACCGCCATCGTGGAAATGTCCGGCGCTGCCGGCATCACCCTTGTACCCGATGACAAGCGCAATCCCATGCATACTACTACCTACGGGGTGGGCGAGGTGATCAGGGACGCCATTTCCAAAGGGTGCCGGCGTTTTATCGTGGGCATCGGCGGCAGCGCTACCAATGACGGCGGCGCAGGCATGCTCCAGGCTATGGGCTTCGGTATGCTGGATGGCGCGGGCAACCAGGTGGCGTTGGGAGCGAAAGGACTGGCGGAGCTGGAACGGATCACCGACACAGATGTGATCCCCGCGCTGAGGGAATGTACGTTTCGGGTGGCCTGCGACGTGACCAATCCCCTGTGCGGCTCTCTGGGAGCCAGCGCTGTGTACGGGCCCCAGAAGGGCGCGGACGCGGATATGGTACAGGAGATGGATGGGTGGCTTTCCCGCTACGCCGATCTTGCGGCAAAGAGCTTTCCGAAAGCTGACAAGAACCATCCCGGCACAGGCGCGGCAGGAGGGCTGGGCTTTGCCTTCCTGACCTTCACCAACGCTGTGCTGGAGTCCGGTATCCAGATCGTGCTGGACGAGACCCATCTGGAGGATTATGTGAAGGATGCGGATATCGTAGTCACGGGAGAAGGCCGGCTGGACAGTCAGACGGTCATGGGCAAGGCGCCCAGCGGCGTGGCCGATGCGGCAAAGAAGTACGGCAAACCGGTGATCGCCTTTTCCGGGTGCGTTACCGAGGAGGCCCGTACCTGCAATGCCGGCGGCATTGACGCGTATTTCTCCATCCTGCGGGAAGTGGTCACGCTGGAGGAAGCCATGGCCCGCGACAACGCCGCGAAAAACATGGCGGATACGGCCGAGCAGGTCTTCCGTCTGGTGAAAACCTTCCGGGGCAACAGTTAAAGGGCGGGAGGAATGGTCTCCGACCTTATAAGAAAGAAAGGAAGAATATTATGAGTATTACCATATCGGAATTCGGAAAAGTTTCCACAGGCATTGCGAAGCTGTACGTGATGAAAAATCAGGCCGGCATGACGGCGGCAGTGAGCGACATGGGCGCCGTGCTGGTGAACCTGTACGTGCCGGACAAGGACGGCAATATGCGGGACGTGGTGCTGGGCTACGACGAGCCCTCCAGCTATGAGGAGATCAATTCCATCTATCTGGGCTCCACCATCGGCCGCAACGGCAACCGCATCGGCGGCGCCAGATTTACATTAAACGGCGCGGAGTACACGCTGGATCAGAATGACGGCAGAAACAACCTGCACAGCGGCGTCAACGGCTACGAGAAGCGCATGTGGAAAGTGGCGGACATGGACGACAGCGATACGCCTTCTGTTACATTTGAGCTGGAGAGCCCTCACATGGACCAGGGCTACCCCGGCAACGCTACGGTGAAGGTGACATACGCCCTTACCGCAGACAACAAGCTGTCTATCCACTATGACGCCGTATCCGATCAGGATACCATCTTCAACATGACCAACCACAGCTATTTCAACTTAAACGGCGCTGCTTCCGGCACCATCCTGGACCATCAGGTGCAGATCCTCGCGGACAAGTTTACATGGGCCGATGAGGAGAGCATTCCCACAGGCGAGCTGGTGGACGTGGAAGGCACGCCCATGGATTTCCGGGAGTTCCATGCCATCGGAGAGCGTATTGAGGAGGACTATCAGGCGCTGAAGTTCGGCGGCGGCTACGATCACAACTATGTGGTAAATCCCGGGCGTGAGACAAAGACCGTGGCCCGCATGAAGAGCCCGGAATCCGGCATTCTCATGGAAGTGACCTCCGACCTGCCGGGCATGCAGCTCTACACCGGCAATTTCCTTGAGGGGGACAAGGTGGGTAAGAACGGCTGCCGGTACGGAAAACGGACAGGCTGCTGTTTCGAGACCCAGTTCCATCCCGACGCCATCAACCATCCGGAGTTTGAACAGCCGGTGTGTAAGGCGGGAGAGCATTATCTCACCACCACTACCTACGGCTTTCGCGTAGAATAAACTGCTGTATGAAAGATCTTTATATAGCGGAGAAACCAAGCGTGGCGGCAGAGTTTGCCAAGGCGCTGAAGCTGGATGTGGCCCGGCGGGACGGCTATATGGAAGGAGAAAATGCCGTGGTCACATGGTGCGTGGGGCATCTGGTGACCATGAGCTATCCGGAAGCCTACGACCCGGCCATGAAGCGGTGGAGCCTGGACACTCTGCCTTTTTTGCCGGAGGAGTTTCTCTACGAAGTGATCCCTTCCGTGAAAAAACAATTTGATACGGTGAAAGGGCTGCTCAACCGCCGGGACGTAGCGTGTATTTACGTGTGCACCGATTCCGGGCGGGAGGGAGAATATATTTACCGGCTGGTAGCCCAGATGGCCGGCGTCCATGATAAAGAACAGCGCCGGGTATGGATCGATTCCCAGACGGAGGAGGAGATCCTGAAGGGCATCCGCCAGGCAAAGCCCCTGTCGGAGTACGACAATCTTTCCGATTCCGCCTATCTGCGGGCCAAAGAAGATTACCTCATGGGGATCAATTTTTCCCGGCTGCTCACACTGAAATATGGGAACGCCGTGTCCGCCCTGCTGAAGCGGGACAGGACGGTGATCTCCGTGGGCCGGGTAATGACCTGCGTCCTGGGCATGGTGGTGCGCAGGGAGCGGGAGATCCGGGCTTTTGTAAAGACGCCCTTTTACCGCGTCCTGGCCAATGTGGCTCTGGGAGACGGCACGATCCAGGGCGAATGGAGAGCGGTAGAGGGCAGCAGGTACTACCTGTCGCCCAAACTCTATAAAGACAACGGTTTCCTGAAGAAAGAGGACGCCCGGGAATTTATCAGCGCCGCCACTTGTCCCGAGCCGGGCAGTGTGACGGTGGAAAAGATAGAAAAAAAGCAGGAGAAGAAAAATCCGCCTCTGCTGTACAACCTGGCGGAGCTGCAGAACGACTGCTCCCGCATGTTCAAGCTGAGCCCTGACGAGACACTGCAGGTGACTCAGCAGCTCTATGAGCGGAAGCTGGTCACCTATCCCCGCACCGACGCGAGGGTGCTGTCCACGGCGGTGGCAAAGGAGATACAGAAAAACCTCCGGGGACTGACCGGATTTGCGCCTGCCGCTCCCTTTGCGAAGCATATACTGGAACGGGAGGGCTACAAGGGACTGGCCAGGAGCCGGTACGTAAACGATAAGGCCATCACGGACCACTACGCCATTATCCCCACGGGACAGGGATTCGGAGAGCTGAACCGGATGCCGGCGGTGTGTCGGTCGGTGTATGAGGCCATCGTGCGACGGTTTCTCAGCATATTCTATCCGGCGGCGGTGTACAGGAAGGTATCCATCGAACTGACAAAAGCCTGCCCCGAGACGGAGCATTTTTTTGCCGTGTTCAAAGTGCTGTCCTCCCCCGGTTACCTGGCGGTGGCGGCGCGGGACAATGATAAGGACAGCGGCGGCAGCGATCCAAAGGAGCTTCTGGAGAGGGTCTCCGCTCTGAAAAAAGGCGCGGAACTTCCCCTTGTTTCCATGGAGATCAAGGAGGGGGAGACCACCCCGCCCAAGCGGTACAATTCCGGCTCCATGATATTGGCCATGGAAAACGCGGGCCAGCTCATCGAGGATGAAGAACTGCGGGCCCAGATCAGCGGCAGCGGCATCGGCACCAGCGCCACAAGGGCGGAGATACTGAAAAAACTGGTGACCATCGGCTATATGAACCTGAACAAAAAGACGCAGATCATCACCCCGGCTCTTCTGGGAGAGATGATCTATGATGTGGTGGACGGTTCCATCCGCTCCCTGCTGAACCCGGAGCTCACCGCCAGCTGGGAAAAAGGGCTTACCTACGTGGCCAACGGGGAGATCACCTCCGACGAGTACATGGTGAAGCTGGACAATTTTATCCGCTCCCGCACGGAAGGGGTGCTGAAGCTTCAGAACCAGACCCGTCTGCGGCAGTGCTACATGCAGATGGAGCCCTATTACGCGGGCAAGAAGCAGAGCCGCGGGACCGGTGGCCGGAGCAGGACAACAAGCGGCCAGTCCGGCAGGACCGGCGGCCAGAGCAGCAGAACGGGCGGCAAAACATCAAAAAAGAAAACGGCAGAATGACCGCGGCAATAGAAGGAGACCATCATGGAACAATATACCATCGCAAATATGTACGATCTGTCCCAGACCAT
>CANQHX010000045.1 GCA_947623905.1 uncultured Lachnospiraceae bacterium | reverse complement strand
CACTTGCCTCGCTTACTTCCTTTTTTGTCTCCTCTAATACCGGTTCCATTGATGGCTCCACTGATGGTTCCATTGATTCAACAGGCAACCGATCATCCTCTTTTTGCGGGCTGCAGCCAGTTATGCCAAAAAGAATGATCGCGATCATGAAAGAAACAAGACCTCTTCTGATCACCAAAAACACCTCCGCTTTCATATAGAAATCATACGTTCATAACGCATCTCTCATATAATAAAGCGTTTGAACCGGTCGGTTTCGGACAAAAAATACAGCCTTCTTCTATCAAATCTCAGCAAAATGCATGTTGCGATAAACATCAAAAAATATGACACGACCCCATACGAGGATAGATAAAGACTATAATACGGAAAGCTGACCGGAATGGCTGTCGTCGGACCTCCTGAAACGTATACCATGGTTGCATTCGGCATCAGTTCAAGTATGAGCAATACGATCGATGCATACATCATGATATCCGTATACATATAATAATGATCTTTTAACCACGTTTTCATTTTCCTCCGCAAAAAATGAATGCATTGTCGGTCACCCCATATGCCTCCGCAGGGCTTCATAAAACGCTTCGCCGTCCACGGGCAGTTCTGCCATCCGGCCTTCCCAGGAGGAAAGGTACATGGCGTTGGACAGCATAAGACTGCGGATTCCTTCCGCGCCGGGCGCGATGAGGGGTTCGCCCCGCAGGATGGCGGCGGCGAAATTGCGCAGGATGCCGGGATGCTTGGGATTTTCGCCCTCCGGCTCCAGGTCCAGCCACTTTCCCGGGGGCTTGGCGGAATTATCCCCGCACTGACGCCTGTGGTCCGGCTCGTGGACATCCGAGACAAACATCCGCAGCTTTTTGTTCTCACAGATGATCTGGGCGTCCTCCAGGTCGATCTCCAGCCGGTTCACCCCCGGCGCGTCCCCCGTAGACGTAACGAAGGTGCCTGTGGCGCCGTTTGGAAATTCCATGTAGGCCGTCACGTCGTCCTCCACCTCTATGTCGTGCCATTTTCCTTCATGGCAGAACGCCTGCACCCGGCAGGGCATACCGCACATCCACTGAAGCAGGTCCAGATTGTGAGGACACTGGTTGATCAGCACGCCGCCTCCCTCTCCTGCCCAGGTGGCCCGCCAGGCGGAGGACTTGTAATAGGCTTCCGTGCGGTACCAGTCGGTGATGATCCAGCTGACCCGCTTCAGCCCGCCGTACGTACCGCCCTGCACCAGCTCCCGTATCTTCCGGTACCGGGGGTCTGTTCGCTGGTTGAACATCATGGCGTACACCAGCTCCGGGTGCGCGGCGGCAGCCTGGTTCATGCGCTCCGCCTGAAGGGTATATACCCCGGCAGGCTTGTCGCAAAGCACATGGAGGCCCCTGTTCAGAGCCTCCACTGTAAATGTTTCATGGGAATAATGGGGCGTGGCGACGATCACCGCGTCCAGGCCGCCATGCGCCAGCAGTTCTTCCCCGCTGTGAAATACCGGTATATGGCCGGGCAGGTGCTCCGCCGCCCACTGAGCCTTGTCCCGGCGGATCCTTGTCACCGCCGCAAGCTCCAGTCCGGCTGCCCTGCCGTCCAGTATCATTTGAGCGTAACCGCAGCCCATGCTGCCCATACCGATGACGCCTGTTCTGACAGTCTTCATACCATTATCCTTTCAGATCCTCCTGGGACAGCATGCGGAAGCCTGCTTTTCCAAAGACTTCCTCCGCCTTTTTCGTGTCCTCCACCCGGAACACCAGGTGTGCGTTCCGCGTCGTCACCGTATTGAAATCATACAGGTATTTCAGATCGATATTATTTTCTTCCAGCACCGAAAGCGCCTTGTGCAGACTGCCGGGCTCGTTGGGCAGCTCCAGCGCCAGCACCGGCGTGATGCTTACGATATAATTATTTTCCTTCAGCACCTGGGCGGCGGCAAAGGAATCGTCCACGATGAGCCGCAGGATGCCGAAATCTCTTGTGTCCGCCAGGGATATGGCGTACATGTTGATGCCGGCACTGGCCAGCACGTCGGTCACCTCCGCCAGATTGCCCAGCTTATTTTCCACAAATACAGAAATCTGTTTGATGGTCATAATATCTCCTTTCCGGAGCGTCTAACGCCCTGATGTATTCTATTTCCCGTACAGGTCTCTCTTGTCGATGACCCGCACTGCCTTGCCTTCGCTCCGCTGGATGCTCTTGGGCGCTACCAGTTTCACCTTGGCGTAGATGCCAAGCATCGCCTTCAGGGCGTCCACCAGTTCTTTTTCTCTTCCGGTGATCTCGCCCATGGAGTCGGAGAACATCTCTGGCGTCATCTCCACCTGTACCTCCAGCTGATCGCTGTTCTTTACCCTCGTCACGATGATCTGATAATTTGCCGCATAACCCTTGTTCAGCAGCACCGTCTCGATCTGGGACGGGAATACGTTGACGCCCTTGACGATGAGCATGTCGTCGCTGCGGCCCAGCGGCTTGGTCATCTTCACGTGGGTACGGCCGCAGGAGCATTTCTTTCTGGAGAGGATGCAGATATCCCTGGTACGGTACCGGAGCAGAGGGAACGCCTCTTTCGTGATGCTGGTGAACACCAGCTCGCCCTTCTCGCCCTCCGGCAGCACTTCTCCTGTCTCGGGGTTGATGACCTCGGCGATAAAGTGATCCTCGTTGATGTGCATACCCGTCTGTTCTTCGCATTCAAAGGACACGCCGGGACCGGAGATCTCCGTGAGGCCGTAGATATCATATGCCTTGATGCCCAGCTTCTCCTCTATGTCGTGACGCATCTCCTCTGTCCACGCCTCCGCGCCGAATATGCCGGCCTTCAGCTTGATCTTGTCCCGGAGCCCCCGCTCGATGATGGACTCTGCCAGATAAGCCGCGTAGGAAGGGGTACAGCAGAGAATGGTGGAGCCCAGGTCCGTCATAAACTGGATCTGCCGCTCCGTGTTGCCGGAGGACATGGGCAGCGTCAGAGAACCCACCTTGTGGGAGCCGCCGTTTAAGCCCGGGCCGCCGGTAAACAGACCGTAGCCGTAACATACGTGGACTACGTCGTCTTTGGTGCCGCCTGCCGCCATAATAGCCCTGGCGCAGCATTCATCCCACAGGTCAATGTCATGCTGGGTATAAAAAGCCACCACACGCCTTCCCGTGGTGCCGCTGGTGGACTGGATCCGCACACAGTCGGACAAAGGTCTTGCCAGCAGCCCGTAAGGATAGGCTTCCCTCAGGTCGTCCTTGGTGAGGAAGGGCAGCTTGTGCAGGTCCTCCACGGAACGGATGTCCTCCGGCTTTACCCCCTTCTCGTCCATGCGCTTCCGGTAATACTCCACATGGTCATACACGTTGCGCACCTGTTTCACCAGCCGTTCATTCTGCAGGGCCAGTATCTGCTCTCTGGGCGCGCATTCGATCTCAGGTTGATAATAGTTCCCCATAATATTTAACTCCTTTCTCCTGTTTACAGTGCCTTCATATATTTACATACGATCTCTACCGCCTGCCGGGCGGCTCCGTCCGAAAACGTCTCGTAATCCATGGCGCCCCCCGCGCCGTCGGATATGGAGCGCAGCACGCCGAAGGGGATCCGGTTCACATAGCATACCTGACCCACCGCAGCTCCTTCCATTTCCGCGGCCACTGCGCCAAAAGTTTCCCCGATCCACCGTTTTTTCTCCTCATTGTCCACAAACTGGTCGCCGGACGCGATGGTGCCGGTGACAGCCCGGACGCCTGCCTCTCCCGCGGCCTTTTCCAGCGCCGCCACAATGGCGCTGTCACAGGGCAGATACACCTGATTGATCCCCGAGATCAGCCCCACCGGATCTCCCAGAGGGGAGGTGTCCATGTCGTGCTGCACCACCTTGTCGGCGATGGTCACGTCCATGACCCCCAGCCGGTCCGTGAGCGTCCCCGCCACGCCGATGTGCAGGATCTGCTCCACAGGGAATTTCAGTATCATGGTCTGGGCGCACATGGCGGCAAACACCTTGCCGATGCCGCTGACTGCCGCCACCACGTGAATATCTCCATATGCACCTGACAGAAAGCGTATGCCGCTGTAGGAAACTGTGTGCTGCTGCTCCAGCGCCTCTTTCAGCCGGGCGATCTCTTTTTCCATGGCGCCGATGATCCCGATGGTCATGCTCTGTCCTTCCCTTCTTCTATTCCGGATAATGGGTGCGGTCATGGCTGAAATCCTCCAGCACCTCTCTTTTGAATTTATCCGTGTGATATTTTGCCATGGACAGGTTCATGTCCAGGTAGTTGCCGCAGTCTTTTGCCGCCGCGCCGGGGATGTCCCCCTGGAAATCCAGGATGAACCGGCACATATCCCACAGCAATCCGTGAATATCCTCCGGCTCCAGGTCCCCCTCCAGGATCAGATAAAATCCGGTGCGGCAGCCCATGGGACCGAAATACACGACCCGCTCTTTCCATTGTTCCTGATTGCGCAGCCATGTGGCCGCCAGATGTTCTATGGCGTGGACCGCCGCCGTGTCCATCACCGGCTCTGTATTGGGCTTTGTGAACCGCAGGTCAAAGGTGGTCAGCACCACATGGCCGAACACGTCCTTGCGGGACACATACACTCCTGTCAGGAGCCGCAGATGATCCACGGTAAAACTGGGTATCTTATTCATGCTCTCTCTTCTCTCCATCTCTGTCATATCTGCCGGAAGCCTCCGGCAGACAACACATTTCTGTTCTTATCTATCATAGCATATCTTCCTTGCAAAAAACAACGTATATTTTGCCGTTTGACGGCTATTCTAAGAAAAAAAGAAAGGATCGTACCAATATGTCAGTTAATTTTCAGACCAGTCGGACAAAAGACAATCTGATGCGGGCCTTTGCCGGGGAAAGCATGGCGAGAAACCGCTATACCTTCGCCGCCTCCCAGGCAAGGAAAAGCGGTCTTGGCGTCATTGAGCGGGTGTTCACCTTTACCGCCGACCAGGAGCGCCAGCACGCGTCCGTTTTTTACAAGCTGCTGAAGGATATGGCCGGCCGGACCATCACGGCGGACGGAAGCTATCCGGTGGACATCAGCGACAGCGTGGTGCAGCTGCTCCGATACGCCCAGCACAACGAGTTTGAGGAGCATGACGATGTATACCGGCATTTTGAGGAGACCGCCAGAGAGGAAGGCTTCCAGCACGTTGCTTCCACCTTTCATATGATCGGATCCATAGAAAAAACCCACGGCAGCCGGTTCGGCTATTACGCCGACCTGCTGGAGCAGAACAGGCTGTTTGTGTCCGATGTGGAGATCGACTGGATGTGCCTGGCATGCGGTTTTATCTACAGCGGCACGGAGGTGCCGGACGTGTGTCCTGTATGCAGTCACGACAGAGGGTTCTTTGTCCGTCTGGAGCTGGCTCCCTACACCTGCCGGCGTTATTGAAAATTTGTCTCACGAAATGCTACATTTTGTAGCAGTTACAATTCTGTTCACGTTCTGCGTTGTCACTATACTCAAACATGAACAGATAATAAGGAGGCACTTATGCAGATCCGGCATTCAAAATTGTTGGGAGCGTACCTGGCAATGCTGAGAAAGGCACATAATTATCCCCAGGAACAGGTCGCCCACTATATCGGCGTCTCCCGCCAGAGCATCGGACATTATGAAAAAGGCATCCGCACGCCCAGCGTCACCATGCTGAAAAAGCTCAGCCATCTATATCAGGTCCCTTTTGAAAACATGTTGGATCTCATGGAGGACGCAGACAACGCGTATCTCCTTGCCCAGTATCCAGAATCTGCTCTCGTGTATGAGCGCTGCCAGATGAATTATCTAAAGCCCGCGGAGGAACAGCTGATACGGGATTATCGGTCGCTTCCTCTGAAAAAGCAGATGCAGGCAAAACAATATATAGAACAGCTGAAAAGTTAACAAAAAGGCACAGCAGCCGGACTCCGGCGCTGTGCCTTGTTCATTTTCCTGATGATCGCTCCGCAGCACTCCTTACTCGTCCTGCACCACCAGTTCTTTGTAAAACTCCGAATAATCTTTTCGCTTGTCTTTTGTAAATTTGATGGCGGTCCTGGGGTGCTGGTTCAGAAGGCCGGTGAGCAGATACTGGACGTCGTAGCCCCACATAACGCCTTCTTCCTTCAGCCGGTTCATATGCTTTTCCACAAACTGGATCACCGGGTATACATTGTACTTGGGATTGCGCAGAAAGCCCAGCAGAAGCTCCATAGCGCAGTTGCCGGCGCCCCGGCCCATGTTGGCGTAGGTAGCGTCCAGCCAGTCTGCCCCGTCTCCTACGGCTTCAATAGTATTGGCAAAGGCCAGCTGCTGGTTGTTGTGAGCGTGGATGCCCACCTTCTTGCCGTATTTTGCCGCCACGTTCAGGTAGAAATCCACAATACGGGCGATCTGCTCGGGATACAGGGAGCCGTAGCTGTCCACGATATACAGGCAGTTTACGGGAGTCTGGGCCAGCATGTTGAGCGCCGCCTCCATATCCCGCTCCTGGGCGTTGGAAATGGCCATGATGTTGCAGGTAGTGTCATATCCTTTTGCCGCCGCATCCTCGATCATCTTCATGGCCGCGGGGATGGTGTTCAGATAAGTCGCTACCCGGATCATGTCAATGGGGCTGTCGCTCTTTTTAATGATATCATGCTTATAATCGCACCGGCCCACGTCCGCCATGACGGAGATTTTCAGATCCGTATTGTTATCCCCTACAACGGCCCGAATGTCGTCATCCTTGCAGAATTTCCATTTGCCGAACTTGCTCTCGTCAAACAGTTCTCTGGACGCCTTGTATCCAAATTCCATATAATCTACACCGGCCCGGACATTTGCCAGGTACAGGTCTTTCACAAACTCATCGGTAAAATAAAAATCGTTTACCAGGCCGCCGTCCCGCAGGGTAGCGTCCAGCACCCGCACATCCGAGCGGTAATCCATCAGTTTCGTAATCTCTTTTGCCATCTGTCTCACTCCGTTCCTTTTCGCTTTAGCGCTTTAAACCGCCAATGCGTAAAGTATAGAACAAACGGAGCCTTTTGTCAAGACGACATTTGGGAAAGATGCCGCCGGCACTTTTCCCGGATCTCCTTTGGAAGATACTGGGTGGCGATCCGGTCCTCCGGCCTGGTATCGCACAGGTAGAGCACTGCCAGAAACAGCCATTCCAGCGGCTTCATGATGACATATACCACATCCGCCGCCGTCTTTGTGCGAATGAGCCGTGCCACCGGGAACCCGTAAGTGTCGTAAAAATGCCGCAGGCGGCGGTGAAACCGGGGCGTCCGTTCCTCCAGGATCTGCTCAAAGGCGTTGGCCACGCACAGCTGCCGGTTCACCACCACCCGATGCCCGTGGCGCTCTCCCATGCGCAGGGGCTTCACCACCTTCTTATGACCGCCCGCCGCCACGGTACATAGATAGTGCTCGTCATAATACACGTTTGGCGGCGCCGTCCTGCCGGACAAGGTCCACTGGGCCGTCTCCGTCCAGGAACGGATCAGGTAGTCGGGCCGCTGACCGAACAACAGCAGCACACACAGAAAAACGCCCAGCAGGGGCCACATGAGCAGAAAGGCAGCCAGGGGCCATCGGGTGGAATCGTCCAGCCATCTGTTGATGGCGCCCATGATCCGTCCCCTGCGGGTATGTCTTGCCGGAGTTTCGGCTGACTCTGCTATCTCCCGCGGCTCTGCTGCCTCCCGCTGCTCTGCTGCCTCCTGCAGTTCTGCTGCTTCCTGCGGCTCTGCTGCTTCCTGCGGCTCTGCTGCCTCCTGCGGCTCTGCTGCCTCCCGCTGCTCTGCTGCCTCCCGCTGCTCTGCTGCCTTCCGCTGCGCCTTCAGTTCCCGCCACTCGGCCATCTTGTACCGTATGGTCTTTGCCGCCAGGATGATGCAGTTGGCTGGAAACAGCATAAGCATACCCAGCATGATGTCATCATCCAGTCCGGAAGACAGCTGTATGATCCACAGGACGCATTCCGCCCCGCCCATATACATGGCCGCCATGGACAGCACCGCCGCCAAGGGCGGCAGTTTTTTTAACGGCACGATGGAGAGGATCAGATACCCGGCCACTCCCGCCATGCACAGCAGGAATACCGTGGGATAGCTCTGGGTCCAGATGGGTGCGTGGACTTCGACGTTTACCAGCACCTCCTGCCAGTCCATGTCAAACCGCACGTTGGTAAACATCATGGCCAGCATACTGAACAGCCAGCCAAGCACCACGGTGATATATTCAAACAGCTTTCCCATCTTCCGGGCATGCTCACTCTTTGGCCGATAAAACAGTGCGGCCACGTTGATGGCTGTTAGGATCATGGGATAGGCGAAAAACACGGCAAATGCCCCTATCATAACAGGCGCGGTCAGCAGATCCGTCACAACCCATGTTCTGCCTCTTGTCAGCAGAAGGATGAGATACCCCAGGCCGCCCAGAACAAGCGCCAGGGCTCCCGACGCCACCCCCGGATGTTTTTTGAAAAATTGTTTTGTTTTCTCCATGCCATCGCACCGCCTTTCACGGTGATTATATCTCTTTTCTTCTGGCACGTCAATAATTTTTTAATGCTTTGCAATAATAATTTATCAAAATACCCACTCGTACAGGATGCCGTACAGCTCCCGCACGTAAAAGGTGGGCAGCAGATACAGGGCGGTGCTGGCAGGCACGGCGCCATAGTCCATGTCCAGGGCTTTGGCCACTTCCCCCGCCCGGTATTCGTGAAATTCGTTTGTGACAAGGGCAACCGGGGAGGCCAGTCCTTTTTCCTCTATGATCTTTTCGGAAAAGGAAAGGTTTTCCCTGGTAGACGTGGAGCGGTCTTCTCTGTACAGCCGCGCTGGATCGATACCCTTGCCCGTCAGGTACCGGTACATACATTCCGCCTCGGAAATATTTTCGTCAGATCCCTGACCGCCGGATACTACGCAGGCAGCGTCGGGATGCTCCGTGAGATATGTATATGCTGCCTCCAGCCGTTCCTGGAGCATAAGGCTGGGACTTTCTCCGTTGACCTTGCAGCCCAGCACCACCAGCGTAGCGTCCTCCGCCGGCTTTTTCCCCGCGGCCACTGCCATGCAGGCTGTCTCCCCTATGACAAGGGCGACTCCCAGGATTAGCACGGCGCACACCAGTACCACCGCGATCCTGCCGGGTACGTTCTGCCACAGCTTCGCGGCAACGACCCGGACAGGCCTGCGAAATACGCCCGCCAGAGCGATAAGACCGCACACGGCAATGCCTGTTATATTGCCGATGTTCAATATAAAATGGGAGAAAAAGGGCAGCAAAAACCATATGACGCCAATGATACCGATGATGATCAGGAACATGGGATACCTCCTTTGCAGACAGTGAACTATACGTTTATTATGCGCCCAAAAATGGATTTGTCAATGCGTTGTGTTATATCTGCGATGGTCTTCGATAACCTCGAAAATCCTTCGGATTTTCTCGGTCATCTCAGCCATCCAATGATGGCCCGGATATATAAAAAGAGCATCCTGCAAGTAAACTTGCGGATGCTCTTTTGAATATCCTGCCATCGCAGATATAACTATCTCTTTGAAAACTGAGGCGCTCTTCTTGCTGCTTTGAGGCCGTATTTTTTTCTTTCTTTCATACGGGGGTCTCTGGTGAGCAGACCGGCCTTTTTCAGGATGGGACGGTACTCGTCGTCTACCTGAAGAAGTGCTCTGGCGATGCCGTGCCTTACGGCGCCTGCCTGTCCGGTGTATCCGCCGCCGCCTACATTGACCTTCACGTCATATTTGTCGACGGTATTGGTGGCAACAAGAGGCTGCCGGACAATAACCTTCAGGGTTTCCAGACCGAAATAGTCGTCAATATCTCTTTTATTGATGGTGATCTTGCCGCTGCCGGGCACAAGATACACTCTGGCTACCGAACTTTTTCTTCTGCCTGTTCCGTAAAAATTAGCCATTGTCATTTCCTCCTTTCATTCCGTCAAATGGTCAGTGCTTCGGGCTTCTGTGCAGCATGCTTGTGATCGGGGCCTGCGTATACAAACAGCTTTTTGTACATCTGGCGTCCCAGGGGTCCCTTGGGAAGCATACCCTTCACAGCCAGCTCCACCACACGCTCGGGCTTCTTGGCCATCATCTCTCTCAATGTGGTCTCTTTCATGCCGCCTACATACTCGGAATGATGGTAGTAAATCTTCTGATCCAGCTTTTTGCCGGTCACTTTTACCTTGTCAGCATTGACAATGATCACATAATCACCGGTGTCGATATGGGGTGTAAAAGTGGGTTTCTTCTTGCCGCGCAGTACGCTTGCCACTTCTGTGGCCAAACGGCCCAGCGTGCATCCGGCTGCGTCAACCACGTACCACTTTTTCTCAATGGTATCCGGACTTGCCATATAAGTCTTCATGGTAAACCTCCTAATGTCAAACTCGTCTCATCTGTTTCCCGCCGCAAAATGCTGCGGCTCACTTTTTATATAGAAATATCGTATGGCAGCTTCCGGGGCTAATGGCAGCGCCAGACAATACGTTCCATCGCGTCAAGCCTTATAATTATAGTACACTCACCCTTGTGTGTCAACAGATTTTTGGGGAGATTTTACAATATTTTTAACAGGATCAATGGCCACGTACCACCACATTTTAGTGGTGATGGGATAAAAACCATGCTTGAAATAGAGCTGCCGTGCCTTTTTGTTTGTAGAAGCCACCTGCAGCGTCATGCGGGGATAGCCCTGCCGGGCCGCGTCCGCCGCCGCCCGTTCTATGGCGGCGCCGGCCCAGCCTTTTCTCCCCCACTCTCCGATAATGCCCAGCGCGCTGATGGCAGGACAGATCTCTCCGTCGTCCAACGTCACATACTCCATATGCAGGATGCCCACGGTCTGTCCGTCTGCCCGCAAAAGACATACCTGCTGTCCGGGATCTTCCGACAAAGCCTGGATCTCCTCCTCCGAGTAGCTGTGGGAACAGGGCAGGGAATAAAAGCATTTTTCATATATTTCCAGATAGGTCTTTCTGTCGGCGTCCGTCTCCAGAGGGATTACCGCAAGCGCGCGCTGCCGCCCGGTGAGTTCCGCGGGGGGATCCGCCCGAAACTCCCGGTCCAGCCGGTCTACCGTATGGTGGAACACGAACCGATAGTCGCCTGCCGTAAAATATTCTTTGTCGTTTCCGGCGTCACTGTATTTTGACGCGCCAAGCACCTGATCCAGCCGAGGATATTCCCGGCACTGGACATACAGCCTGTCGGCGCCCAGACGGTACACTTTTTTTGCCATACGGGAGATGAGATTGTCCAGTTCTTCCCGCCGGCACCGGAAAATATTCAGATACGCGCACCGCTTCTTTCGGATGTCTCTCTGCACCAGGCTATAAAACATCCGATCGTTTTCCACCACCAGCTGGGGCGCGAGCTGTTCCTCATACACAATACCCGCCAGCGTCAGTCCTTCTGGGGGCGCGCAGGGTCCCGCCAGTTCCCGGTCACGGCTGTCCAGTATGTCCTTTACATGCTCCGGGGGATATTTGCCGGTCCCCACCTCTATGAGGGTGCCCACCATGATCCGCACCATATTGTAGAGGAAGCCGTTTCCGCTGACCGTAAACACCAGTTCGTCCCTTTCCCGGTGAAATGCCGCCTGATACAGTGTGCGGGTAGTTTCCTTCACCTGGGCGTGAGCGGAGCAGAAGCTGACAAAATCATGCTCTCCCAGCAGATATGCCGCCGCCCGGTTCATGGCTTCCATGTCAAGGGGCCGGTGATAAAAATAAGAATACAGCCGCTTTACCGGCACCCGGTGCCGGGTATTTAATATGCGATACGTATATGTTTTTGTACTGTTGTGGTGGCGGGGATGAAAATCTCCCGGCACCTCCGCGGAATCCACTACAGAAATATCCTCCGGCAGCCACTGATTCAGGGCATAAGCTACCTTGTCGCCCGGAATAGGGCTTTTTGTGTCATACACCGCCACGTTGCCCAGGGCATGGACCCCGGCATCGGTACGACTGGCGCCGATCACGTGGATATCCTCTCCAAGCAGCCGGGAAAGGGTCTCATTGAGCACCTGCTCCACCGTGATCCCGTTTTTTTGTATCTGCCATCCGCAGTAATGGGTGCCGTCATAGGCAACCGTCAGTTTGATCCGTTTCATGTTCCTTTACCGCCCGCCCAGTCTCAGTATCATTTCCGCTGTCTCCACAAGTCCGGTGCCGTTGTCCATGCTGCACTGCTGCAGGTACCGGTGGGCCGTGGCCTCATCCATCTGTTTTTCTTCCCTCAAGAGCTGCTTCGCCCGTTCAATGGTCTCCTGATCCTGCCGGCTGCGGATCTTGGGATGCATCCTCCTGCGGCGCCGCTCCGCCGCCATCCTGGCCTCCAGCTCCTGCATACATTGAATGAGCGCCAGAGGCTTAAAGGGCATGCGCAGAAGGGTGATGCCCTGCTCCTCACATTCCGCTTCCACATGTTTTGAGGTCATAAGAACCATTTTAAATGTCTCCGGCAGCGAAGCCTTCAGATCCCTGTATATCATATCCGCAAACTGATAGCCGCACACTACCACGCCGCTGCCCACATTGTGGGCCTGCTGCAGCGCCTTGGCTCCCGCGGTAAATGCGCCTGTCACCTGAAAACCGTATTTCATCAGCAGACTGCGGATACTTCTTGCGTCATCTATCCGGGGGAAGACGATCAGCACATTGATCAAATGCGCACCTCCCTTACTGTCCTTCCGTCCTCAGACTGCCGCAACGCACCTGTCTCTTTCCCTACAGGCGCCCGCAATCAGTGCTTATACAGATATTCCCTGATCTCCCAGTCGGTGATCTCCATATTGTACCGCTTCCACTCCAGCCGTTTGGCGGCAATATATTTTTCCGCCAGGTCCCTGCCAAGGGCGTTGAGGATCACCGGATCCTTTTCCAGTTCATCCAGCGCTTCTCCCAGATTGGCCGGCAGTTTTTCAATGCCTGCCGCCTGCAGTTCTTCTTCGGTCATGGCGTACAGATTGCCCTCAACAGCCGCAGGGGGCATGATATGATTGCGGATGCCGTCCAGACCTGCCGTCAGGCACGCGGCAAAGGCCAGATACGGATTGGCTGCCGGATCAGGACTGCGCAACTCCACCCGGGTATTCTCCTTGGGCGACAAGGGGATCCGGATAAGAGGGCTGCGGTTGTACCGGGACCAGGCAATATATGCCGGAGCGTCGTAGCCGGGCACCAGCCGCTTATAGGAATTAACGAGAGGATTGGTGATGGCTGTAAGGGCCTTGGCATGCTTCATCAGTCCGCCGATAAAATAATACGCCGTTTTGCTGAGACCATTTTCATCCCCGGCATCGTAAAAAACATTCTTTCCGTTTTCATCCTGCAGGGACATATGCACATGCATGCTGCTGCCTTCCGCCTCCGCCGTGGGCTTGGGCATAAAGGTGCAGTACAGTCCGTGATTTTTCGCGATGGTCTTGGCCGCCAGCTTGAAAGTCACCACAGCGTCCGCCGCTTCCATAGCTTCCCCGTACAGCAGATCGATCTCATGCTGGGCAGGGGCGATCTCATGGTGGGAATTGACGATCTGATATCCCATCTCCTCCATGGTGAGGATGATCTCTCTGCGGGCATTTTCTCCCTGATCCAGAGGTCCCACGTCAAAATATCCCGCATGCTCGTGGGTAACAATGGTGGGCTGTCCGTTTTCGTCTGTCTCAAACAGGAAAAATTCACACTCAGGCCCTGTGACAAAATGATACCCCATGGCCTCTGCTTCCTCCAGCGCCTCCCGGAGAATGTGGCGGGGATTGCTCTGGCAGGGGGTCTTCCCGTCAGTATGCAGCACGTCGCAGATAAACCTGGCTACTTTTCCCGAAGAAGGCCGCCAGGGCATAATGGCAAAGGTATCCAGGTCCGGGATCAGATACATATCCGATTCCTCCACCTTGCTCAACCCTTCAATAGAGGAGCCGTCCACCGTACATTTTCCGTCCATGGCCCGCGCCAGGCCGGTAACGGTAATAGCCATATTTTTCAGCGTGCCGAACATATCCGTATACTGCAGGCGGATAAATTCCACATCTTCTTCCTCCACCATTTTCAGAATGTCTTCTCTTGTATACATATTTTCACTCCTGTCTGAAATCACACAAAACTTTAAACATATAATATAAAACCTGCCGGTTCTTTGTCAATGCTTTTTCCCGGCAGCCGGCATTTTTCGAAGCCCTAGCCCTGCCGACGGGCTTCTCCGCCTCCGAACGCTTCACAGAGCCGGTCAAAGGGCAGCGTTCCTCCGAAC
Organism: uncultured Lachnospiraceae bacterium; assembly: GCA_947623905.1. GTDB lineage: Bacteria > Bacillota > Clostridia > Lachnospirales > Lachnospiraceae > CANQHX01. Next base: position 3,459 of record CANQHX010000045.1, on the reverse strand, counting down.
AGATCCAGGGCGCTCCCCACGGTAAAATCCAGCCTGCCCTGTCCCAGCACGTTCAGCTGCGCGATATCCTCCATAGCAGAAATACCCCCGGCATAGGTGACAGGACATTTGCCCCAGCTTCCCAGAAGGGACACCAGCTCTGTCTCAATGCCCTGCTGCCGCCCCTCTACGTCCACGCCGTGGACAAGAAGCTCATCACTGTATGCCGCAAGATAATCCAGTGTGTCCGCGTTCACCGCAGTCCGGGTAAAGGTCTGCCAGCGGTCGGTGACCACGTAGTAAACGCCGTCTTTTTTCCGACAGCTCACGTCCAGCACCAGACGATCCTTTCCCACTTCCCCTGAGAGCTTTTCCAGCCGATGTTCATCCAGCCGGCCTTCCGCAAACACATAGGAGGTGACGATCACATGGGACGCGCCGGCGTCCAGATAATCCGCCGCATTCTCCGGCGTAATGCCTCCCCCGGCCTGCAATCCGCCGGGAAACGCCCCAAGGGCGCTCATTACCTGCCGCCTGCCCGCCTCATAATAGGGCGAATCTCTGTGGTTCAGCAGGATCACATGGCCGCCGGAAAGGCCTCTGTCTCTGTACAGCGCTCCATAGTACGCTCCGTCCTGCCGGGACACAAAATTCTCCCGGGCGCTGTCCCCCTGATCCTTCAGGCTGCCGCCTATGATCTGTTTTACCTGTCCGTTATGTACGTCTATACATGGCCGAAAACGCATATGCTTCTCCAATCTGTTGTATCTGAAAACGATTAACTGCTGATAATGTTTTTTTATTATACCCAATGAAGGAGAAAATAACAAGAGGGATTGATGCGCAGCAGGACGCGTATAGGAGATCCGCGCGCAGACAGGCCCCCTTACAGGCTGCAGATTGAAGGATCGAGTATATCTAACCCCGCAGGCATCCGCTAACTGCGGCCGGGAAATCTGCAAACTCGCCCTTGCAGGGCTCAGACAGTGCAGATTTCCCGTCCAACACGGATGCCTGTGGACTAAGATATACTGACGATCCTTCAAAACGCGATCTGTAAGGGGGCCTGTCTGCGCGCGGCGTCCTATATGGCGGCCTTACTGCGCACTGATTCCTCTTATTATCTTCCTGACAAAATCATTCTATGACTATATTTCTTCTACAGGGAATACCTTTATGCTCCCCACTACCATTTTCAGCATCCACAGGGCGTCCTGAACGGTTACTTTTTCGTCGCCGTCCACATCGGCCGCTTTGATCTGTGCGGGGGTCATATTGTAAGAACCCACCACGCACTTTAACGCCATCAGCGCGTCGCTGACTCTTATCACACCGTCCCCGTCGGGATCGCCGTATATCTGAGGTGCAGGCTTTTCACTGAGCCTGCGCAGTACCTTTTCCGGCAGACCCTGCCAAGCTGTCTTGTAGGCATCATATGAAATATCCGGTACATAGACTGCCTCAAGGGCAGGCAGAGATTCTTCGGCAATGTTCCAAAGGGCATTCCCTTCATATAAGCTTTCCAGTGGTACTTCACTGCATTTTAGCGTAATCGTTTTCAGATTTTCGCATCCGGAAAAGGCAGACCAGCCTATAACCGTTACACTCTCTGGTATGATCACCTCCGTTAATTCTTTACAATTTTCAAAAGCTTCTGACCCTATTTGTGCCACACCTTCCGGAACACTGTATTCCTTCTGTGGTCTTCCTTCCGGATATTTTTCTACCACTGTTTTATCTTTATTAAACAGTATGCCGTCTTCCGATGAGTATCTCTTATTATTCGGTGATACATAAATATTTATTAACGATTCGCATTCAGAAAGTGCCCCAAATCCTTCTTTTGCCTTCCCAATTAAAGTCACATTTTGGGGAATATAAATCTCTGTCAGACTACTGCAGCCGCAGAAAACTCCTGCCCGTATAGTATTCATACTCTCCGGAATAGTTACTTTATTCAAACTGCTACAATCCATAAAAGTATTTTCTAATATTTCGGTTATCCCTTCGGGAATCTCTACCTCTGATAAACGGCTGCATCCCATAAATGCGCCGCCCTCAATAGCCGATACACTGTTTGGGATTACCACGCTTTCCAAATTACTGCATCCTTCAAAAGCATATCTGCCAATCGTAGTTACGCTTTCCGGAATATTGTATGTTTCTTCTTTCCCTCTGGGTATAAAACAATCTCTGATTTACTTTTATTAAATAACACCCCTCCTTCCGATGAATATGCCCTGTTCTCCAATGAAACTTGTATATCACTCAATGATGTACATCCGCTGAAGGTTCCTGATGAAATAGCAATCACATCACTGGGTATTACGATCTTTGTCAGATTAACGCAGTCGTTATATGCGCTCCAACCTATCCTGCTTACCGCCTTCCCGTCTATCTCCTCAGGAATATGGACTACACTTTCCTCCCCGAGATACCTTGTGATCTCCACCGTCCCGTCCTCAAGGACACTATATTCATAGTCACCCTCTTCTGCTGTGGTCTCTGCATATGTTGTGGCATTTGTGTACACCATGCACACGTTCAGCGCTATCACCAGCGCCAGAAAGTACGCCGTCACTCTTTTTTTCATTTCTTTCCTCCTAGTACTCCGCCTTACATTTGCAGCGGCTTTTGTCATTGAAAAGCCGCTGCCCCATACTGTATCCGCAAACGAGTCACATATTACGCCTAGATAACGATTGAAATTATCCCTCCTCCCCGAAACACCTGATTTGTAAACGATCTGCCTATGTTCAGGCCTCAATATATTAGCCGTATATGGCTAATATTATTATAGTCCGTTTACGGGTAATATTCAAGTAAAAGTATCTTTCGGATTCAAATATTGTGACAGGGAGGCAGCAATGATAAAATATGATCCACTATGGGCTACCTTAAAGAGAAAAGGAGTAAGTCAATATCAGCTGATCAATGAATATAAAATTTCAGCAGGACAATTATCACGCCTGCGGGCCAACGCTAATATCAGCACCCATACCCTGAACATGCTCTGCGAGATACTGGACTGTGAATTATCTGATCTGGCTGTTTATGTACGGGAAAAATAAAAAAGGTGATATATTTCATTTATATAATGAACGAAGAATCCTATTGTTATTTGGAGATGGATCCAACAACTCAAGAAATTTTACACGAGGACGATCCGATGTTTAATGGATCTGAGGAAAGAAACGAGCGTGTTAATAAACTAATTGAAATTATTAACACCATTATTGATTCAAAAAGCAATTGACAAAAGGCAAAGGGCCGTTGGAATTAAATCCAGCGGCTTTTTGTAAAATATAACTCAAATAGTGTAAAATATTATTTAAATATGCAATATATACTTGACATTTTTCATATACTGTGATATACTCTATTGCGGAGGTGGAAATATGGCAAAAAACATACGTATTAAGATTGCACGAATTGAAAAGGATATGACACAAGCTCAATTAGCAGAAGCTGTTGGTGTTT
>CANQHX010000044.1 GCA_947623905.1 uncultured Lachnospiraceae bacterium | reverse complement strand
CATCGGATCCGGCACGACGCTTGATTCCGCCCGCCTGCGCCACGGACTTTCCCAGCATTTCAAGATCGCACAGAAAAATATCCACGCGTATGTGTTCGGCGAGCACGGCGATACGTCGTTCATCCCCTGGTCCAGGGCAAACATTTCCTGTGTACCTGTGGATGAGTATTATGATATTATTAAGTCCATGGGCGAGGATGTGAAGGAGCTGGACAAGGAAGGCATGCTGACCTATGTACAGAAATCCGGCGGCCAGATCATCGCCAACAAGGGCGCGACTTTTTACGCCATTGCCGTGGCGGTATGCCAGCTCTGTGCCCGGGTGTCCGCCGAGTCGGATTCCCTGACCACCGTATCCTCCATGATGCACGGAGAGTACGGAATCGAGGACGTGTGCCTGAGCACGCTGACCAAGGTAGGCCCCAACGGCGTCCAGGGCAAGATCCCGGTACATCTCACCGACGCTGAGATCGCCAAGCTGAGGGCCAGCGCAGACGCCCTGAAGGATGTTATCGCCCAGATCCAGCTTTGATCATCCGCGGCGCAGCAACCGCCGCGCCGGGCGTGGTTTTCAAACATTAAAACGGAAAGGACATCAGGAACTATGAAATACAGTTATTATCCGGGCTGTACCCTGCGGAACAAGGCAAAAGCCCTGGACGATTACGCCAGAGCCTCCGCCGCGGTTCTGGGATTTGAACTGGAAGAGATCGAAGAGTGGCAGTGCTGCGGCGGCGTGTACCCTCTGGGCACGGATGAGATCGCCACGAAGCTGTCTTCTGTCCGGGCGCTCAACGCCGCGAAGGAAAAAGGACAGGAGCTTGTGACCGTTTGTTCCGCATGCCATCATGTGATCAAACGGGTCAACGACGATATGAAACATGTGGAGGATATCCGCACGCGGGCCAACAACTATATGCAGCTGGATACCCCCTACGCCGGGGAGACCAATGTGCTCCATTATCTGGAGGTGCTCCGGGACCGTGTCGGCTTTGACAAGCTGAAGGAAAAGGTAGTCAATCCCCTGAAGGGAAAGAAGATCGGCGCCTATTACGGCTGCCTTCTGCTGCGTCCGGGAAAGATACTTGCCTTTGACGATCCGGAAAATCCCGTGATCATGGAAGATTTCATCCGCGCCCTGGGCGCCGAGCCGGTGGTGTATCCCTACCGCAACGAGTGCTGCGGCGGCTACATTTCTTTAAAGGAAAAAGAACTTTCCGAAAATCTCTGTGAGAAGATCGTGGACAGCGCCGCGGGATTTGGCGCCGATATGCTCATCACCGCCTGTCCGCTGTGCATGTACAATCTTAACAAGAAGACAGACGGCACGATACCCGTATATTACTTTACGGAACTGCTGGCAGAGGCGCTGGGTGTGAAAGAGGAGGTGGATGATCGGTGAGCTCCGAAAAAAAACAGGCGGAACTGGTATGTGAGATCAGCGGTGTAAATCCCCTGAAATGTATGAAGTGCGGCAAGTGCTCCGCGTCCTGTCCGTCTTTTGACGAGATGGACATCAAGCCCCATCAGTTTGTGTCCTACGTGGCAAACGAAGATATAGAGTCTCTTGTAAAGTCCAAGTCCCTGTGGAAATGTCTCTCCTGCATGGCATGCATCGAGCGGTGCCCCAGAGACGTGAAGCCGGGCAAGCTCATCGACGCCGCAAGACAGGTGGTAGTGCGCCAGAGGGGGCAGGATTACCTGCAGCCCGATGACGTGCCGGAGCTTTTGGATCCCGAGACGCCCCAGCAGCTGCTGGTGAGCGCGTTCAGAAGATACAGGAGGTGAGCAGGGTGCAGAGGATAGGTGTATTTGTCTGCCACTGCGGAAGCAATATCGCCGCCACGGTAGACGTAAAAAAAGTAGCGGAAATGGCTCTCATGGAGCCGGGGGTAGTCCATGCCGAGGACTACCAGTATATGTGTTCCGAGGCAGGCCAGGCGCTCATCGCCAAGGCTATTCAGGAAAAGCAGCTGACAGGCCTTGTGGTCTGTTCCTGTTCTCCCCGTATGCATGAGACGACGTTCAGAAGGGCGGCGGAGCGCGCCGGACTGAACCCCTATATGGTGGAGATCGCCAACATCCGGGAGCACTGTTCCTGGATCCATAAGGACATGGAGGAGGCCACGAAAAAGGCCGTGATCCTTATGCGGGCGGCAGTGGCAAAGGTAAATCTCAACACGCCGTTAAAGGCAGGGGAGAGCCGCGTGACAAAACGGGCCCTTGTCATCGGCGGCGGCATCGCCGGCATCCAGACGGCTCTGGATATCGCGGAAGCCGGCTATAAAGTAGATATCGTGGAAAAGACGCCAAGCATCGGCGGAAGGATGTCCCAGCTGGATAAGACATCACGCCCAAAATGGTGGAGGCTGCGGCCCATGAAAATATCACCATCTATACATACAGCGAGGTGGAGAAGGTCACCGGCTTTGTGGGCGATTTTACGGTAGACATCCGCAAGAAGGCCAGGAGCGTGGACATGGATAAGTGTACGGGCTGCGGCCTGTGCCAGGAAAAATGTCCCTCCAAGAAGGCGCCCAGCGAGTTCAACCGGGGGCTGAACACCAGAAGCGCCATCTACACGCCTTTTGCCCAGGCCATTCCCAATGTGCCTGTCATTGACAGGGAGAACTGCATCAAGTTCAAGACGGGACGGTGCGGCCTGTGCTCCAAGATCTGTCAGGCTGGCGCCATAGATTATGAGCAGCAGGATGAGATCGTCACGGAGAAGTACGGCGCCATCGTGGTGGCCACCGGATTTGACACCATCAAGCTGGACCGATATGACGAGTACGCCTACAGCCAGAGCAAGGATGTGATCACCTCCCTGGAGCTGGAGCGGATCATGAACGCCGCCGGGCCTACCCAGGGTCATCTGGAGCGCCTGTCCGACGGAAAGCCGCCCAAGGAGATGGTATTCATCCAGTGCGTAGGCAGCCGGTGCGCCGATGATCGGGGAAAGAGCTATTGCTCCAAGATCTGCTGTATGTACACTGCCAAGCACGCCATGCTCATCCGGGACAAATATCCCGATGTGAACGTGACGGTATTTTATATCGACGTGCGTACCCCCGGCAAGAATTTCGATGAATTTTACCGGAGAGCCGTGGAACAGTACGGCGTCAACTATATCAAGGGACAGGTAGGCAAGGTGATCCCCCAGCCTGACGGCAGGCTGCTGGTACAGGGAGTGGATCTGCTGGACAACAAGCAGATCAAAAAGGAAGCGGACATGGTCGTGCTGGCCACCGCCATTGAGCCCAACCCGGATGTGAGAAAGATCGCCACCATGCTCACTGCCAGCATCGACACGAACAATTTCCTCACGGAAGCCCACGCGAAGCTGCGTCCCGTGGAGTCCCCCACCGCAGGTATTTTCCTGTCCGGCGTATGCCAGGGACCCAAGGACATTCCGGAGACGGTGGCGCAGGCAGGCGCGGCTGCGGTGAAGGCTATCGGCCTGCTGGCCAAGGATAAGCTGCTGACCAATCCCTGCACCGCCCAGTCCGATGAACTGCTGTGCAACGGCTGTTCCGCCTGTGCAAATGTATGTCCTTACGGCGCTATCACTTATGAAGAGAAAGAAGTCAACGACCACGGCATCCGCGAGGTGCGCCGCATAGCGGTAGTGAACAGCGCCCTGTGCCAGGGCTGCGGAGCCTGCACCGTTGCCTGCCCGTCAGGCGCCATGGATCTGCAGGGATTCTCCAACAGACAGATCATAGCGGAGGTGGATGCGATATGTCGATAGAAGCAAAAGAAGAATTCAGACCGAAGATCGTGGCATTTTGCTGCAACTGGTGCAGCTACGCGGGAGCCGACCTGGCCGGCAGCAGCCGTCTGGGTTATCCGGCGGACGTGAAGATCATCCGGGTGCCCTGCTCCTGCCGTGTCAATCCCATGTTCATCCTCCGGGCTTTCGAGAAGGGAGCGGACGGCGTGATCATGTGCGGCTGTCATCCGGGAGACTGCCACTACAGTACCGGGAATTATTACGCCAGGAGGCGTATGACATTGCTGTTCTCCATGCTGGACTTCATCGGCGTGGAAAACGGACGTACCCGTGTGGAATGGGTATCCGCTGCCGAGGGCGCCAGATTCTCCGATACCATGAATGATTTCGTGGAAAAGATACGGTCCCTGGGCAAGAACGTAAGATTGGAGGATTTGAGATGCAGGAGCTGATCAACCGCGCGAAAGAACTGCTTGCGGACAATACGGTGGCCCGTGTGCTGGGCTGGAGAGCCGGAGACCTGCCTTACGATCCGGAACCGGCCTATTTTGAGACCGAAGATGCTCTGAAGGATTTTGTGTACAACGGTTTCTGCGGCGCCAATCTGAGCAAATATATGATAGAAGCCTCCAAGCTGGAGGGAAAGACCCTTGTGTTTTTAAAGCCCTGCGATACATACAGCTTCAATCAGCTGTTGAAGGAACACCGGGTGGACCGGGAAAAAGCGTATATCATCGGCGTGGGCTGCAAGGGCAAGCTGGACATTGAAAAGATCAGAAAACAGGGCGTAAAGGGCATCCGGGGCATTTCCGGCGCGGAGATGACCGATGATGCCGACGTGCTGACCATCGACACCATTTACGGTGAGAAGACATGCGCTTATCAGGACGTGATGCTGGGACGGTGCCATGTGTGTAAGGGCAAGGAGCATAAGGTATACGACGAGCTCATCGGCGAGTCCAGAGAGACCACGGATGCGGAGCGGTTCGCGGAGGTGGAGGCCATCGAAGCCATGAGCCCTCAGGAGCGGTTCGCCTATTTCAAAAAAGAGCTGAGCAAATGCATCCGCTGCAACGCCTGCCGCAACGTATGTCCCGCGTGCAGCTGCCGCAAATGTGTGTTTGACAGCAACAAGTTTGACAGCTCCCAGAAGGCCAACGCGGATTCCTTTGAGGAAAAGATGTTCCACATCATCCGCGCCTTCCACGTGGCGGGCCGGTGCACCGACTGCGGAGAGTGCAGCCGGGTGTGTCCCCAGGGCATTCCCCTGCACTTGTTCAACCGGAAGTTCATCAAGGAGATCGACCAGCTGTACGGTGAGTATCAGGCGGGAGAGGACACGGAGTCCAAAGCGCCCCTTACCGATTATACTTTTGAGGATGCGGAACCGAGTATCATAGGAGAGAGGGGATAATGTATGTATAAGATAGCAAAAGATGATCTGAACTCATTATTCCGGCTGATCGCATCCGGGCAGGAGCTGTATCTGCCGGAAAACATCGGAGGGCAGGTGAATTTTGCCCCGTGGAGCGAAGAGGCGGAGGTGGATCTGGACACGCTGAAGACCGTCAAGTCGCCCAAGGACGCCTTCTTCCCGCAGAGTGAGAATCTGTATACAGTGAAGCGAGACGGAAAGAAGCTGTCCGTGGAGCCGGAGAAACTGAAAGAGCAGAGCTTTGTGGTATTCGGCATGCGGGCGTGCGATACGGCGGGTCTGAAGGTGCTGGACCGGGTATTCTTATCCGATCCGGTGGATACGTTCTACGCGGCAAGGAGAGCACACGGCACTGTTGTGGCCCTGGCCTGCCATGAGCCGGAGGAATCCTGCTTCTGCAAGGTATTCGGCGTCGACTGCGCGGAGCCGGAAGCAGACGTGGCGGCGTGGATCATTGACGGGACATTGTACTGGAAGCCGGTCACCGAAAAGGGGCAGGCCCTTACGGAGTCCGTGAAGGAGCTTCTGGAGCCGGCGGACGACGAGGCAGGAAAGGTAGAAGCCGAAAAAGATGCCGTACGCGGCATCCGGGAGCAGCTCCCCTACATGAATCTTTCCCTGGAAGGATGGAACGGGGACGCCCTCGCGGAGAAGTTTGACTCTCCTTTGTGGGAGGAGCTTTACAAGCCCTGTCTGGCGTGCGGAACGTGCACCTTTGTGTGCCCCACCTGCCAGTGCTATGATATAAAAGATTACGATACGGGACATGGCGTGCAGAGGTACCGCTGCTGGGATTCCTGCATGTATTCCGACTTTACCATGATGGCCCACGGCAACAACCGCACCAGCCAGATGCAGCGGTTCCGCCAGCGGTTCATGCATAAGCTGGTATATTTCCCCGCCAACAACGACGGCATGTATTCCTGCGTGGGATGCGGCCGGTGTGTGGAGAAATGTCCCGCGTCGCTGAACATTGTGAAAGTGATCAAGTCCTTTCAGGATCAGGGAGGTGAAAAGGCATGAGTGAATGTACCTGTCAGAAAGACTATAAGCTGGACACTCTGATCCCCGTGGTGGGCGTCATCACGGATATCGTGCAGGAAACGCCTGACGTGAAGACCTTCCGGGTCAACGCCCCGGAGGGAGGTAAGCTGTTCGAGCATATGCCGGGACAGTGCGCCATGGTGTGCGCGCCGGGGGTCAGCGAGGGCATGTTTTCCATCACGTCTTCCCCTACCAATAAGGAATATCAGGAATTCAGCATCAAAAAGTGCGGAAGCCTTACCGATTATCTCCACAGCCTTCAGGTGGGAGATGAGATCACGGTGAGAGGACCCTACGGCAACTTTTTCCCCGTGGAGACGGAACTGAAAGGGAAAGACCTTCTGTTCATCGCCGGCGGCATCGGCCTGGCGCCTCTTCGCTCGGTGATCAATTACGTGCTGGACAAACGGTCTGATTACGGCAGGGTGGACATCGTATATGGTTCCCGTTCTGCCGACGATCTGGTGAAATTAAAGGAGATCCAGGACGTGTGGATGAAGGCAGACAATGTAAATGTTTACCTGACCATTGACCGGGAACAGGAGGGCTGGGACGGCCATGTGGGATTTGTGCCCAACTACGTGAAGGAGCTGGGCTTTACGCCTGACAGGACCGCTCTTGTGTGCGGGCCTCCCATTATGATCAAGTTTGTTCTTGCCGGGCTGCAGGAGCTGGGCTTTACCAGCCAGCAGGTGTACACTACCCTGGAGCTCCGCATGAAATGCGGCATCGGCAAATGCGGCCGCTGCAACATCGGTTCCAAATATGTGTGCAAGGACGGACCGGTGTTCCGCTACGACCAGATAGACGAGCTGCCCAACGAATACTAAGCCGCGGGCGGCGCGATCCAAACGACACACAACGCCATTGTGCCCCGCGGGGCGAGCAAAAGGAAAGGACTGGTATCCACAAATGGAAAATATGGTGAACGTATATTTTTACGGTAAAAAATACAGCGTGCCTGCCGACCTGACCATTATGACGGCCATGGAGTATGCCGGATACACTCTGAAAAGAGGGTGCGGCTGCCGTCACGGTTTCTGCGGCGCCTGCGCGACCATTTACCGCATCAAGGGAAAAAATGAGCTGAAGGCCTGTCTGGCCTGCCAGACCCAGGTGCAGGAGGGCATGTATGTGGCAAGCATCCCCTTCTTCCCCACAGACAAGAGGGTCTATGACATCAATGAGATCAAGCCTGCCCAGCAGATCATGATGGAGCTGTATCCGGAGATCTACAGCTGCATCGGCTGCAACGCCTGCACAAAGGCGTGCACCCAGGACCTGAACGTCATGCAGTACATTGCTTACGCCCAGCGGGGCGAGTTTGAGAAGTGCGCAGAGGAATCCTTCGACTGCGTGGGCTGCGGATGCTGCTCCGTGCGGTGTCCCGCAGGCATTTCCCATCCTATGGTGGGACTGCTGGCAAGACGGCTTACCGGTAAATACATCGCCCCGGAGTCAGAGCATCTGAACAATCGGGTGGAGGAGATCCATTCCGGCGCCTTTGACGACCTGATCCAGCAGATCATGGCCAAACCGCTGGCAGAGCTCCAGGAATTGTACAATAACAGAGAGATCGAGAAATAAGGAGGGGAGAATCATGTTTACACCGGAAATGCTGGAATCGATCAAAAAGGTGGAAGCTACCAGGCCGGAGCGCATGGGCATGGAGCCCAGGCGAATGACCGCCGAGGAAAAGGATACTCTCCTGAAGGCTTATCATCCTGATTATAAGGCCGACGGTTTTGCAGAGATCAAGGTCGGCCCCAACAAGGGCCAGAAGGCTCCCGCGGAGCTGAGCACGCTGCTCCACTCCAACAGCCGTCTTCTGGGCGCGGATATTGACCTGAACAAAATAGATTATGACGTGGACGTTCTTGTCATCGGCGGCGGCGGCGCTGGTTCCTCCGCGGCCATCGAGGCCCATGAGGCGGGGGCCAACGTGATGATCGTCACCAAGCTTCGCATCGGCGACGCCAACACCATGATGGCGGAGGGCGGCATCCAGGCTGCGGACAAGGAGAATGATTCTCCCGTACAGCATTACCTGGACGCTTTCGGCGGAGGCCATTTTGCTGCCAGGCCGGAGCTCTTGAGAAGGCTTGTCATGGAGGCGCCTGACGCTATCCAGTGGCTCAACCGCCTGGGCGTCATGTTTGATAAAGATGAGAACGGACGGATGATCACCACCCACGGCGGCGGCACGTCCAGAAAGAGGATGCATGCCTGCAAGGACTATTCCGGGGCCGAGATCATGCGTACTCTGCGGGACGAGGTGCTGAACCGCGGCATTCCCGTGGTGGAGTTTACTTCCGCCGTAGAGCTGATCAAGGACGACAAGGGCCAGGTGGCCGGCGCTGTCCTTCTGAATATGGAGACTGATGATTATCTTGTGGCAAGAGCCAAAACGGTGATCATCGCCACCGGAGGAGCGGGACGCCTCCATTATCAGGGCTTCCCCACCTCCAATCACTACGGAGCTACCGCGGACGGCCTGATCCTGGGCTACCGGGCCGGGGCGCCTCTTCTGTACCAGGATACCATCCAGTATCATCCCACCGGCGTGGCATATCCTTCCCAGATCTACGGCGCGCTGGTGACAGAGAAGGTCCGTTCCCTGGGCGCCATGCTGGTCAACGTGGACGGCGAGGCGTTCATGCATCCTCTGGAGACCCGTGACGTGGCGGCGGCTTCCATCATCCGGGAGTGCTCGGACCGGGGCAAGGGCGTTACCACCCCTCTCGGGACCGGCGTATGGCTGGATACACCCATGATCGAGATGATCGGCGGCCCCGGCACCATTGAAAAGCGGATCCCCGCCATGCTGCGCATGTATCTGAATTATGACATTGATATGAGAAAACAGCCGATCCTCGTGTATCCTACCCTTCACTATCAGAACGGCGGGCTGGAGATCGGCGGCGACGGCTTTACGAAGGCCATCGGCAACCTGCTCGTGGCCGGAGAGGCAGTGGGCGGCATTCACGGAAGAAACCGTCTCATGGGCAATTCCCTTCTGGACATCATCGTGTTCGGACGGAACGCCGGCAAGGCGGCGGCGAGAAAGGCAAAGGAAACAGAGCTTGGCGCTCTGAACCTGGACCACATACAGGCTTATGCCGGGGAACTGGAGGCCGCCGGGCTTCACACCGGAAGCGTATCTCCCCTGCTGCTGCCTGACTACGCAAGACATGAAAGATAATGTCTCGGAACCGAGAAGAGAGAAGAGCAGCGGCAGGCTGCGGAGGGAATGAGAAATGGGAGCGTTACTATCAATCGTAGAATGGTTTAAAGAAAACATCATGACCAACACCCTGGAGATGGTATTCCTCATCTCCGTGGTGGGGTATCTGGTGGGCAGTATCAAGATATGCGGCCTGGAGCTTGGCACCGCCGGCATTTTGCTGGTGGCCCTTGTGTTCGGTCATTTTGGCGTGGAGATCCCGGCACTTGTCCGGGAGCTGGGACTGATCTGTTTCGTTACATCGGTAGGTTTTATCGCCGGCCCGAAGTTTTTCCGGAATTTTAAGGTGAACGCCAAGTCCTATATCCTGCTGGGACTGATCATCATCGCCTCCGGCGCGCTGACATGTGTGGCGGTGATCAAGCTGTTCCATATCCCCGCGGACTTAAGCCTTGGCATGCTGTCCGGCGCTCTGACCAGTACACCGGGCCTGGCCGCCGCCCTGGAAGCCACAGGTTCTCAGTCGGCTTCCATCGGATACGGCATTGCCTATCCCTTCGGCGTCATCGGCGTGGTGCTCTTTGTGCAGTTGGTGCCGAAGATACTGAAAGTGGATATGGAGCAGGAGCGTGTGCTGTTTGAGGCTGCCGCCAACGTGGAGGGCAAGCCCAGAAAAAAGAAAAAGGCCGGATATTTTTACGCCGACAGTATGGGATTTTTCCCCTTCTCCCTTGCCATTGTGCTTGGCATCATCCTGGCAAAGATCCAGATCCGGCTTCCCAGCGGCGGCATGTTCTCTCTGGGGACGTCCGGCGGCCCTCTTGTGGCCGGTCTTGTCATGGGACATTTTGGACATATCGGCAAGCTGAGCATGCACGTGGAGAAAAACGTGCTGGAATGCCTCAGGGAATTTGGTCTGGCGCTGTTCCTGCTGGGCGCAGGTACTGACGCCGGAGCGGGTTTCGTGGAGATCATCAAGGAGCACGGCGGCATGCTGTTCGTCTACGGCGCGCTGATGACGCTGATCCCCATGATGCTGGGCTATGTGTTCGCGGCAAAGGTGCTGAAGCTGCGGATCTTCAACACGCTGGGTTCCATCTGCGGCGGTATGACCAGTACTCCCGCCCTCGGCACTCTGATCCGCGTGACAAAGACAGACGACGTGGCATCCGCCTACGCGGCCACTTATCCCGTGGCGCTTGTAGTAGTAGTGCTGGCGTGTCAGTTTATCGGAGCATTTTTGTATTAGTATAAATTTTTTAGATGATAGAATGAATGACCAGCGCACCGGTCTTGTCATTCAGAGGAGGAGATTATGCGAGAGATTCAGGCGCAACAGATCACAGACGTTGTGGAAAAACTGTGTATCGAAGCAAACCAGTATCTGCCGGAGGATGTGCAGGAGGCCATCCGGGGCTGCCGCGCATGTGAAGACTGGGATATCGCCCAGGGGGTGCTGGACAAGATCATTGACAATTTTGAGATCGCCCGGCAGGAGAATGTGCCTATCTGTCAGGATACCGGCATGGCCTGCGTATTTCTGGAGATCGGCCAGGACGTTCACATCGTGGGCGGCAACCTGGCGGAAGCGGTGGATGAAGGCGTCCGCCGGGGATATGACAAAGGATATCTGAGAAAATCCGTGGTGAAGGATCCCGTGCGCAGGGGCAACACCGGCGACAACACGCCGGCCATGCTCTATACGGAGATCGTGCCCGGAGAGCAGATCAAGGTAACGGTGGGTCCCAAGGGATTTGGCAGCGAGAACATGAGCGCCATCCGTATGTTCAAGCCTTCCCACGGCCTGCAGGGGATCAAGGATTTTATTCTGGAGACAGTGGAGGCCGCCGGTCCCAACCCCTGCCCTCCCATTGTGGTGGGCGTAGGTATCGGCGGCACCTTTGACAAGGCGGCGCTGCTGGCAAAGAAAGCTCTGATGCGTCCCATTGATTCCTCCCATCCCGATCCTTTCTATGCGGATCTGGAAAAGGAGATGCTGCAGAAGATCAACGAGCTGGGCATCGGACCCCAGGGCTTCGGCGGAAAGACAACGGCCATCGGCCTCAATATCGAGACCATGCCTACCCATATCGCGGGCATGCCCTGCGCCGTCAACATCAACTGTCACGTGACGCGCCATAAAACGGAGGTGATCTGACATGGAAAAACATATTCAGCTTCCTCTGACGGAAGAACTTGCAAAGACACTTCATGCCGGTGACAGCGTATATCTCACCGGGACCATCTACACGTCCAGAGACGCGGGCCATAAGCGCATGTGCGAGGCGCTGGCCAGAGGGGAACAGCTTCCCTTTGATCCCACGGACGCCACCATCTACTACGTAGGGCCCACTCCCGCGAAACCCGGCCAGGTCATCGGTTCCGCAGGTCCTACCACCAGCGGACGGATGGACGCCTATGCCCCCACCATGATGTCAGTGGGCGCAAGGGGCATGATCGGAAAGGGCGCCCGGCTGCCGGAGGTGGTGGACGCCATGAAGCAGTATTCCGGCGTGTACTTTGGCGCTATCGGCGGCGCGGGGGCGCTGCTGGCAAAATGTATCAAGAAATGTGAACTCATCGCTTACGAGGATCTCGGAGCCGAG
Organism: uncultured Lachnospiraceae bacterium; assembly: GCA_947623905.1. Taxonomy (GTDB): domain Bacteria; phylum Bacillota; class Clostridia; order Lachnospirales; family Lachnospiraceae; genus CANQHX01. Next base: position 6,295 of record CANQHX010000044.1, on the reverse strand, counting down.
GCGCTGAGAAAGCTTTACGTGGAGGATATGCCTCTGGTAGTCATTATCGACAGCCAGGGAAACAATCTGTATGAAGACGGCAGAAAAGCGTATCTTGCCGGCCGGCAGAGCTGACTGTCCCGGCGCGAGGGCCGGAAACGCAGACAGCGCGGCAGCCATGGATAACAGACAGCGGTTCCTTTTTGTGTGAGGCGTGTATATGAATTGTTCCGTTGCACAATCTAATTTTATATCCTTCATTGCCGGGGGACTGGACGGAGAAGATCTGGAGGCGTTTCTGGATCACCTGGATCAGTGCCCCCAGTGCAGGGAAGAGCTGGAGATCAATTACAGTATGTACAGGGGACTGGAGATACTGGACAGAGATTCCGACGAGCCTTTAAATGTACAGAAGGAGATGGAGGATATGATATCGCAGGCAAAAAAAACGGTGGCCCGCCGGCGGAGGATCAAGCGGGCGGCCGCCTTTTTTGTCGTACTGTTTGTCAGCGCCATGGTGTTATTCTGGACCATAGAAAGAAAGGTATAGTTTGAAAAAGCTTGTATTACTGGACGGATATAGTATATTATTCCGGGCGTTTTACGGCATGCCGCCTCTCACCACGGCGTCGGGGCTGCACACAAACGCCGTTTACGGATTTCTGAATATCATGTTTAAAGTGCTGGAGGAGGAGCAGCCTGACGGGCTCATTGCGGCTTTTGATGCGGGCGGTCCCACATTCCGGCACGAATTTTTTGACGCCTACAAAGGGACCAGAAAGCCCATGCCGGAGGAAATGCGGGAGCAGGTGCCGGTGATGGAGGATATCCTGGCGGCCATGCATATACCGGTGATCAAGGTGCCGGGGCTGGAGGCAGACGATATACTGGGCACCATCGGCAAGGCGGCGGTGAAGAAGGATATTGACGTGTGCATCGTGTCCGGCGACAGGGATCTTCTGCAGCTGGCGGAGGACCGTCTGAAGATCCGTCTGGCAAAGCCGCGCCAGGGCAGGACCGAGAGCGAGATCTACGACGCCGCGAAGGTGCGGGAGGTATACCAGGTGACGCCGGCTCAGATCATTGAGCTGAAGGCGCTCATGGGAGACGCCTCCGACAATATCCCCGGCCTGCCCGGCGTGGGAGAAAAGACCGCCACAAAACTGCTGCTGCAGTACGGCAGCATTGAAAATGTATGGGAACACAGGGAGGAGCTGAAGCCTCCCAAAGTAAAAAAGGCGGTGGAGGAGCATTTTGACCTGGCCCGCCTGAGCAAACGCCTTGCCACCATTGAAGTCAACGGACAGTTTGACTATGATCTGGACCAGGCGGCTATGGGCAGCCTGTATACGCCGGAGGCGTACGAGCTCTTTAAAAAATTGGGCTTCAAGCAGTTCATCAGCCGATTTGAGCAGCAGGAAAAACCGGCGGAGGAGCTGCGCTACAGCGTTGTGCAGACGGAGGAGCAGGCAGAGGAACTGTGCGATATGATCCGCCGTGGGTCCTGGGCAGGCGTGGCCTTTTACGGACAGCCTGTGATCGGTATGGCCGTCACCCTGGAGAACGGCACATACACCCTGTTGGAACAGCCCGCCGAGCCGGTGCAGATGTCCCTGTTCGGGGAAGAAGATACGGGCAGGGAACAGAACGGCTTTGTAAAGCAGGTGACGGAAGCCTGTCTTTCGGCCAGATGCGCCATGTTCCACGTAAAGGACTGGCTCCATGCCACGGCCACAGTGGAGACCGCGGATCTTTCCCGATATTTTGATATTTCCCTGGGCGCGTATCTGATCAATCCCCTTACGTCCCAGTATACTTATGACGACATAGCGGGCGACTGCCTGGGCGCATCCCTTCCCTCGCTGAAAGAGATCATGGGGAAAGTAAAATGGACGGACGGTGTTCAGGCGCCTGAACAGGTGCAGCACGTGCTGGCTCTGGAGAGCTGGACCGCGTACAACTGCCGGGAGAAGATCCTGGGCCGCCTGCGGGACGTAAAGATGGACAAGCTGTTTACAGATCTGGAAATGCCCCTGATACAGGTGCTTGCCTCCATGGAGGAGCAGGGCCTGGGCGTGGACAGAACGGCTCTGAAGGAGTATGGAGAAGCCCTGGCAGGGCGTATGGATGAGCTGGAGCAGATCATCTACGATCTGGCGGGAGAGAAGTTCAATATCCAGTCGCCCAAACAGCTGGGCACGATATTGTTTGAAAAATTAAAGCTGCCCGGCGGGAAAAAGACCAAATCCGGCTTTTCCACTGCGGCGGATGTGCTGCAGAAGCTGGAGCCGGATCATGAGATCGTTGCCAGAATACTGGAATACCGTACCCTTTCAAAGCTGAAATCCACCTACGCCGACGGATTGTACGGCTGCATCGGCAGGGAGGACGGGCGGATCCATTCCACCTTCCATCAGACCATTACCGCTACGGGGCGTATCAGCAGCGCGGAGCCAAACCTGCAGAATATCCCCGTTCGCATGGAGCTGGGACGGCAGATCCGCAGAGTATTCGTGCCCAGGAAGGACTGCATCTACGTGGACGCCGACTATTCCCAGATCGAGCTGCGGGTGCTGGCACATATGTCCGGAGATCCGAACATGCTGGAGGCGTTTGAAAACCATGCGGATATCCACCGTACCACAGCCTCCCTCGTGTTCCACACCCCTTACGATCAGGTGACGAAGCATCAGCGCCGCAGCGCGAAGGCGGTCAATTTCGGCATCGTGTACGGCATCAGCGCGTTTGGACTGGCCCAGGACCTGAACATTTCCAGAAAAGAAGCGGAAGAATATATTGAAAAATATTTTGCCACCTACCCCCGTATCAAGGCGTTTCTTGACACGCTGGTAAAGGATACGAAGGACAGCGGGTATTCCTACACCATGTTCGGCAGGCGGCGCCCTGTGCCGGAGATCTCCTCCTCCAACTTTATGCAGCGTTCCTTCGGAGAGCGCATCGCCATGAACAGCCCCATACAGGGCTCGGCGGCAGATATCATCAAGATGGCCATGCTGGCGGTGTACAGGCGGCTGAAGGCGGAGGGCTGCAGGGCTAAGATGGTGCTCCAGGTCCATGACGAGCTGCTCATCGAGACGCCGGCTGAAGAAAAAGAACAGGTGGAACGGATCCTGAAGGAAGAAATGGAGCGGGTGGTCCCTCAGATGAAGGTAAAGCTGGAGGCAGATATGTCTTCCGGCACAAACTGGTATGAAACGAAATGATCTTCGGGAGCAGATATGAAAGTGATCGGTGTGACAGGCTCCGTAGGCTGCGGAAAGTCTGCGGTGCTGCACGTTTTGAAAGAACAGTATCATGCCCTCATCATTGAGACAGATGAAGTGGCCAGAAAGCTGGAGGAAAAGGGCCAGCAGGTTTTTGCCCGCATCGTGGAAGCCTTCGGGGAGACGGTAGTGGGTCCCGACGGCCAGCTGGACAGAAACGCCCTGGCCGAGATCGTGTTTCACGAGGAGACGAAGCTGAAATTTTTAAACAGCATCGTCCATCCGGCGGTCAAACGGCAGGTGGAGGCATGTATCAGCGAAGCACGGAACCGCAATGTGTCTCTTGTGGTGGTGGAATCCGCCATCCTTGTGGAAACCGGATTCGGTGAACTGTGTGATGAGATATGGACCGTATACGCCAAGGACAGCGTGCGGCGGAAACGGCTCCGGGAAAGCCGGGGCTATGATGATGAGAAAACGGACGCCATTCTGTCCCGGCAGAAGGATCTGGCTTACTACAGCGCCTTCAGCCGGGTAGTCATTGACAACAGCGGTCCTATGGAAGAAACCCGTAAAATAATAGCCGTGGAGGCAGAGCGTCTGCTGGGACAGGCGTGAGCCGCGGAGATGGAGCGTCTGCCGGGACAGGCGTGAGCCGCGGATCATACAGAGGAAAAAAATAAAAAGACGGCAAAATCGTGCCGGGCTTTACAGGTGACAGATCATGAAGCTTTACAGCATTGCCAGCGGAAGCAGCGGAAACTGCATACTGGTGGGAACAGAACATACAAAGGTGCTGGTAGATACCGGCATCAGCAAAAAAAGGATCGAGGAAGGATTGGCGCTGGAGGGGATCGATCCCCAGGAACTGGACGCCATTTTTATCACCCATGAACATGTCGATCACACGAAGGGCCTGGGGGTCATGTGCCGCCGGTACCATCTCCCTGTCTATTGTACGGCGGGGACGCTGGAGGGCGTGCTGAGTGACCGGAGCCTGGGGGAGATCGATGAAACGCTGTTCCGGACCTTCCGGCCCGAGGAGACTTTTTCCGTGGGAGAACTGGACGTGGATCCCGTGGCCATCTCCCATGACGCAAGGGAGCCTGTGGCATATAAATTTACCTGCGGCGGCAAGTCCGCCGGCGTGGTGACGGATCTTGGTACATATGACGACGGCATCATCGATCATTTCCAGCATATGGACGCCATGGTGCTGGAGGCAAACCACGATGTACACATGCTCCAGGTGGGCGGATATCCCTATTATCTGAAGCAGCGTATTTTGAGCCCTCACGGACATCTGTCCAATGACGCTTCCGGGGAGCTGCTCAGCTGCCTGCTCCACAAGGATATGCGGCATGTGTTCCTCGGACATCTGAGCAAGGAAAACAACATGGCGGAGCTGGCACTGGAGACGGTACGCCAGCAGATCGCCGAGGCGGCGGATCTGACAGGCTGCGGCAGTCTGGACCTGCAGGTGGCGCTGCGGGACGAACCTTCCCCGCCGGTCACCTTCTGAGCGGCAGACATTCGATTCCATGGGGCGTGTGGTATCATTTTTGACAGCACATGATCCCATTCCATTGAAACTATAGCAGACAGGACCTCACCTGTCGGAAAAGAGGACGGATATGAAAAAAGCGATCGTAACAGTGGTTGGCAAAGATACGGTGGGCATTATCGCCAGGGTCTGTACATACCTTTCCGACCGCGGCATCAACATTCTGGACATTTCCCAGACCATCGTGGACGGATATTTCAACATGATGATGATCATTGATGTGACAAAGCAGGATGATTCCTTCAAAAATGTGGCCGAGGACTTAAAGACACTGGGAGAGGAGATCGGCGTGATCGTCCGCTGCCAGCGGGAGGAGATCTTTGACCAGATGCACAGGATATAAGAGGTGGCGCCATGATCAATCTGCGGGAAGTAAACGAGACAAATAAGATGGTGGAGCAGGAAAATCTGGATGTGCGCACCATCACTATGGGCATCAGCCTGCTGGGCTGCATGGACGCCGATCTGAAACGGTGCAGGGAGAAGATCTATGACCGGATCGTCTCTCTTGCAGGCAATCTTGTATCCGTGGGAGAAGATATCTCAAAGGAGATCGGCATTCCCATTGTAAACAAGCGGATATCCGTGACCCCCATAGCCATGGTGGGCTCGGCCTGCTGCAAAAGCCCGGAGGACTATGTGGAACTGGCGAAGACGCTGGATCAGGCGGCAAAGGATGTAGGCGTCAATTTCATCGGCGGCTACAGCGCCATCGTGTCCAAAGGCATGACAGAATATGACCGGCATCTCATTCATTCGATCCCCAAAGCGCTGGCATGTACCGAGCGGGTGTGCAGCTCCGTAAACCTGGGCTCTACAAAGACCGGCATCAACATGGATGCCGTGGAGCTTATGGGACGTATGATACGGGAGACGGCCCGGGAGACAAAGGACCAGGATTCCCTTGGCTGCGCCAAGCTGGTGGTGTTCTGCAACGCCCCCGACGACAATCCATTTATGGCAGGAGCCTTTCACGGCGTGTCCGAGGCGGACGCGGTGATCAACGTGGGCGTCAGCGGTCCGGGCGTTGTAAAATACGCCCTGGAGCAGATCCGGGACGCCAATTTTGAAGTGCTCTGCGAGACCATTAAAAAGACTGCCTTTAAGATCACCCGCGTGGGCCAGTTTGTGGCCCAGGAGGCGTCCCGCCGTCTGGGCGTGCCCTTCGGCATCGTGGATCTGTCCCTTGCCCCTACCCCGGCTGTGGGCGACAGCGTGGCGGACATTTTAAAGGAGATCGGTCTGGAGCATCCCGGCGCGCCGGGCACCACCGCGGCCCTTGCGCTGCTCAACGACCAGGTGAAAAAGGGCGGCGTCATGGCGTCTTCCTATGTAGGGGGTCTGAGCGGCGCGTTCATACCGGTGAGCGAGGACCAGGGCATGATCGACGCGGTGCTGGCCGGCGCGCTGAACCTGGAAAAGCTGGAAGCCATGACCTGCGTGTGCTCCGTGGGACTGGATATGATCGCCGTGCCCGGTTCCACCAAGCCCGAAACCATTTCCGGCATCATCGCCGACGAGATGGCCA
>CANQHX010000043.1 GCA_947623905.1 uncultured Lachnospiraceae bacterium | reverse complement strand
GGAAACGGATGGTCACGGGATTGCCCTCCAGAGCCTCGTAGAGCTTCTCAAAGTCGCTCTGCTGCACGGGAAGGATCTTCTCCAGCGCCTTCTCTCTCTCTTCTACTGTATCCGCGCAGATCATCTCGCGGAACGCGTCGATACGGTCGCCCTCAAAGAACATGTGCTCGGTACGGCAGAGGCCGATGCCTTCAGCGCCCAGCTCGCGGGCCTTCTTTGCGTCGGCAGGGGTATCTGCGTTGGTGCGGACTTTCAGTCTGCGGTACTTGTCGGCCCATGCCATGATGCGGCCGAACTCGCCGGCGATCTCAGCGTCCACCGTAGGGATGATGCCGTCATAAATATTGCCGGTGGAGCCGTCCAGTGACAGGTAGTCGCCCTCGTGGTACTCCTTGCCTGCCAGGGTAAATTTCTTATTGGCCTCGTCCATGACGATGTCGCCGCAGCCGGATACGCAGCAGGTACCCATACCACGGGCCACAACGGCTGCGTGGGAGGTCATGCCGCCGCGGACGGTCAGGATACCCTGGGCACACTTCATGCCCTCGATATCCTCAGGGGAGGTCTCCAGACGGACCAGAACTACCTTCTCGCCTCTGCCGGCCCATGCCTTGGCGTCGTCGGCCGTAAACACGATCTTACCGCAGGCAGCGCCGGGAGATGCGCCCAGTGCCTTGCCTACAGGCTCCGTGCTCTTTAATGCGGCAGCGTCAAACTGGGGATGGAGCAGGGTGTCCAGGTTACGGGGATCGATCATGGCCACTGCTTCTTCCTCGGTGCGCATGCCCTCGTCCACCAGGTCGCAGGCGATCTTCAGAGCGGCCTTCGCGGTCCTCTTGCCGTTACGGGTCTGGAGCATGAACAGCTTTCTGTCCTGAATGGTGAACTCCATATCCTGCATGTCTCTGTAATGGTTCTCCAGCGTAGCGCAAACCGTCTTGAACTGCTCGAACACCTCGGGCATCACCTCTGCCAGAGAGGAGATGGGCTGAGGCGTACGCACGCCTGCCACCACGTCCTCGCCCTGGGCGTTCATAAGGAACTCACCCATGAGCTTCTTCTCGCCGGTAGCGGGGTCTCTCGTGAAGGCAACGCCGGTGCCGGACTCGTCGGACCAGTTGCCGAATGCCATTTCCTGTACGTTCACTGCGGTACCCCAGCTGTAGGGGATGTCGTTGTCACGACGGTACACGTTGGCGCGGGGGTTGTCCCAGGAACGGAACACGGCCTTGATGGCGCCCATAAGCTGTTCCTTGGGATCATCGGGGAAGTCCTCGCCGATCTTTTCCTTGTACTCGGCCTTGAACTGGTTTGCCAGCTCCTTTAAGTCGTCGGCGTCCCGATCGATATCATCCTTTACGCCCTTTTTGGCCTTCATCTGGTCGATGAGCTCTTCAAAATATTTCTTGCCCACTTCCATTACCACATCAGAATACATCTGGATGAATCTTCTGTAGCAGTCACGGGCCCATCTCTCATTGCCTGTCTTTTTGGCAACCACTTCCACTACTTCTTCATTGAGGCCCAGGTTCAGGATGGTGTCCATCATACCGGGCATAGAAGCTCTGGCGCCGGAACGCACAGAAACGAGCAGAGGATTCTCGATGTCGCCGAACTTCTTGCCGGTCATCTCTTCCATCTTTACGATATACTCATTGATCTGTGCCTGGATCTCGTCATTGATCTGTCTTCCATCCTCATAGTACTGGGTACAGGCTTCGGTCGTAATGGTAAAGCCCTGAGGCACGGGAAGTCCGAGGTTTGTCATCTCAGCAAGGTTTGCGCCCTTGCCGCCAAGAAGCTCACGCATGTTGGCGTTGCCTTCTTTGAACAAATAAACCCACTTTCGCATTTTTTAAGTTCCTCCTATAATTTATTCCCTTTTTTGTAACCAACAAAATCGAACAGTGCCATTGTAAAGCATATGTCCACGCAAAGTCAAGGAAAATCCTGCCAAATTATGGAAAACACACGGTTTTTACGCGCATTCCGCGGGGCATTTACTTAGAATGCAAATTTTTCCTCAAAATATGCGGGCAGATCCTCGATCTTTACTCTCTCCTGCTCCATGGTATCCCGGTCCCGGACGGTCACAGCGCCGTCCTCCTGGGAATCAAAATCGTATGTGATGCAGAAGGGAGTGCCGATCTCATCCTGCCGGCGGTACCGCTTGCCGATGTTTCCTCTGTCGTCAAACTCACAGTTGTACTTTTTGCACAGATCCATATAGATCTTCTCCGCGGGCTCATTGAGCTTCTTGGAAAGGGGCAGCACGCCGATCTTCACCGGAGCCAGGGCCGGATGGAAGTGCAGCACGGTGCGCATGTCGCCGCCCTCCAGCTCCTCCTCGTCGTACGCCGCGCAGAGGAACGCCAGCACCACGCGGTCGGCGCCCAGAGAAGGCTCGATGACATACGGCACATACTTTTTGTTTTTCGCGTCGTCAAAATAACTCATGTCCACCTTGGACACTTCCTGATGACGGGACAGATCGTAGTCGGTACGGTCGGCGATGCCCCACAGCTCGCCCCATCCGAAGGGGAACAGGAATTCAAGGTCCGTTGTGGCCTTGCTGTAAAAGCTCAGCTCCTCCTTCTCGTGATCCCGGGCCCGCATCTCCTCGTCCTTCATGCCCAGGCTCTTGAGCCAGTTGATGCAGAAGGATTTCCAGTAGGCAAACCACTCCAGATCCGTGTCAGGCTCACAGAAAAATTCCAGCTCCATCTGCTCAAACTCCCGGGTACGGAAGGTGAAATTGCCCGGCGTGATCTCATTTCGGAAGGATTTGCCGATCTGGGCGATGCCGAAGGGGATCTTTTTCCGGGAGGTGCGCTGCACATTCTTAAAGTTCACAAAAATGCCCTGGGCTGTCTCCGGGCGGAGATACACCGTATTTTTGGCGTCCTCTGTCACGCCCTGAAACGTCTTGAACATCAGGTTAAATTCGCGGATCTCGGTAAAATTGTGAGAACCGCAGGTGGGGCAGGGGATCTGGTGCTCGCTGATATACTGCTCCATCTCCTCGTGGCTCCACGCGTCCACGCTGCCATCCAGAGCAATGCCATTCTCCTGGGCGTAGTCCTCGATGAGCTTATCCGCCCGGAACCGCTCATGACAGTCTTTGCAGTCCATGAGGGGATCGCTGAAACTGCCCAGATGACCGGAAGCTACCCATGTCTGGGGATTCATGAGAATGGCACAGTCCACGCCCACGTTCCAGGGGCTTTCCGTGACGAACTTCTGCCACCACGCTTTTTTCACGTTGTTCTTCAGTTCCACACCCAGATTGCCGTAATCCCAGGTGTTGGCCAGGCCGCCGTATATCTCGGAACCGGGATAAACAAAGCCTCTCGCCTTTGCCAGAGCAACGATCTTGTCCATTGTCTTTTCCATGATACTCTCCTATGCTCATACTTGATTTCAATGAAGGCATCCTGTCCGCCGCGAAAAACCCTCAAAAACAGGCGCAAAATGCCGCATTGCCTAGATTTTACCATTAAAGGATACGGATTTCAACCGCAAATCGCATAAATATAGAAGGAATTGCCTTTCCGGTTATGGTAAAATCGCATTCCGCCCCGCGGTTCTTTTTTATGCAGCAGGACGCAAAAAGGCGGCGCCGTGAAGCGCCGCCTCTCCGGCCCGGAAACCGGACGTGTGTTACCTTGTCAGAACAATATTTTGCGAAGTTTTCTGGAATAATAGTAGACGGAATCTGCCAGTACGTCCTCCGGCGCCACCTGCGTGGCATTTACCTGCCGTACCATCTGTTCCATAGCTTTCCGGCTGTGGCCTTCCTCCGCCGGCACGATGATCACTTCATGAACCGAGCTGGGAATGATATAAAAATCCTTCTGCAGCGACAGGCCGACCTTGTGCAGCATACCGGGATACAGTATAACGGCAGCGCCGTTTACACGAAGATAATTTGACAAGACATACATGGATGTACCAAGCTGGCCGCTGTGGGGATAGGATGCCTTATTGACATCAGCCACATCGTCCCATACCACCTCCTCCAATATCTCCTGCATGCTCTTCAGTTCCGCAGGAAACAGTTCCGGCGTATTGGCGATGGCAAGCTGATACAGGTCGGACAGCTGCCGGTTCCACAGCTCCATGTGGGTATTGTAGATGAGGATCGTCACATTGCCCAGCCGGGGATGATCCACGGCACAGAAGAACACTGCCGCCAGGTCCAGCGTCCTCACATGAGGCACCTGTTCCAGAAGGGCTTTATTCCGCTCGTAATTCACCAGTCTGAATGCGATCCTGTCCTTAATATTGGAAAAGTCACGGAAGAACTCAAGATCTATGCGCGTTTCCTGTTCGCAGTTCTCATAGAAATCCGTGATCTCCCCTACAATGCTCTGGAGAGAAGCGCCTTCCCGAAAATCCTTATAGTAATCCTGCAGATATACAGTGGGGGATAAATTGTCACCTTCTCTGAGAACAGACAAGCCATCCAGTTTTCGGGAATTGTTTTTCAGGATGGAATGCACCTCCACGCGGGCATGTTCGCCCATCCTCTGTTTCATGTAGCTTACAATATATTCCTTAAACTGATCGTACTCCATAAATTCCTTCCTGTTCCCGCGGAAGGACAAAGATCAACCATTCTTACCTTATCATACTTATGCCGCCCGGTCAACACATTGTATATACATATCACTTAATCGGTTCAAAATCTGTTGCACCGTGTTTGCAGAGAGGGCAGATAAAATCTTCCGGCAGCTCCTCTCCTTCATATATATATCCGCACACCTTGCACACATATCCTTTTTTGCCCTCTGTTTTGGGTCTGGGCTTTACGTGATTCTGATAGTAGGTGTAGGTCATGGTCTCCACATCGTTGAATACTCTGGCCTCGGTGATGCTGCAGATGAACATGCCGTGGGAGCCCAGATCCATGTACTGCTCCACCTTCAGGGACATGAGAGCGTTGATGTAGTGGGACAAAAATACCAGGCCGTTATCGGAGCGGAGAGGCGTGGTGCCGGCAAATTTGTCCACATTCCTGCCGCTCTGGAAGCCGAACGTCTCAAATACGCTGAAGGGCGCGTCGGTATCCAGGCAGTTTACGTTGAGGATACCGGTCCGGCGGATCACGTCATGGGAATAATTCTGCTTGTTGATGGTCACTGCCACCCGGTTGGGATTGTCCGTCAGCTGGGTCACGGCGTTGACGATCAGGCCGTTATCCTTTCTGCCGTCGTTAGTAGTCACCACGTACAGGCCGTAACCGATGCGGAACAGGGCGGTCATATCGTTCTTGTTGGCGGTATCGTCCTTCTGCTCCATGTAGTCCCGGCACAACTCCTTTGCCAGAGCGTCCACCTGGCCGCGGCTGTCCTCATTCAATGCGGATCTGATCTGCACCGTCGTGTCGGCAAAGGTCAGATTTTTGCTCTTTTCCAGCATGCCCTTCATCACCTTCGCGGCCATGGGCGCCCAGGAACCGTTCTCCATAAAGGCCACGGTGCGGTTCTGGTAATTGCGCTCCGTGAGATGGTCGATAAACTGGCGCATGAACGGGAAAATATCAGCGTTGTAAGTGGTGGTGGCCAGCACCAGCCTTCCGTAGCGGAAAGCGTCCTCCACGGCTTCGGCCATATCGTCCCGGGCCAGATCCGTGGTCACGACCTTGGGACAGCCGTACTCCTGCAGCTTTGACGCCAGAAGCTCCACGGCCGCTTTGGTGTGGCCGTACACAGATGTGTAGGCGATGAGCACGCCCTCCGTCTCCACGCTGTAAGAGGACCATGTGTTGTACAGATCCAGATAATAGCCCAGGTTTTCCGTGAGGACAGGCCCGTGGAGAGGACAGATGATGCGGATATCCAGCCCGGCGGCCTTCTTCAGCAGGTTCTGTACCTGAGGGCCGTACTTGCCCACAATGCCGATGTAGTACCGGCGCGCCTCACACGCCCAGTCCTCCTCCACGTCCAGGGCGCCGAACTTGCCGAAACCGTCCGCGGAGAACAGCACTTTATCCGTGCTGTCGTAAGTGACCATCACCTCCGGCCAGTGGACCATGGGCGCCGCCACAAACTGCAGGGTATGCTCTCCCAGAGAAAGGGTGTCTCCTTCCTTTACCACGATCCGCCGGTCCGCGAAATCCGTGCCGAAAAACTGCTGCATCATCACAAAAGCCTTTGCGGACGACACTACTACGGCTTCGGGGTACCGGTTCATAAAATCAGCGATATTGGCGGAATGATCCGGCTCCATGTGCTGAACGATGAGGTAATCCGGCGCGTTTCCTTCCAGCGCTTCCGTTATATTGTCCATCCATTCCCGGCCGAACCGGGCATCCACGGTATCCATAACGGCGGTCCTTTCGTCCCGTATCACATAGGAATTGTATGCCATGCCGTTTTCCACCACGTACTGTCCTTCAAACAGATCGATCTCATGGTCGTTTACGCCGATGTAAAAAATGTCTCTTGTAATGTTCATGTCATCCTCCATATATAATTATTTTTTATGTTCTTGATACGGTAGACGTGGTCCCGTCCGCTCTGTGGATCCTGCGGGCGTTCCTTCGGGGTCTCGCGGCCCGCTGCGGTTCATCCGCGGGGATCTGTCTTGCCACGTTGAGCACCACGCCGATCTCTGCCATAAGCAGGATCATGGACGATCCGCCGTAGCTGATGAACGGCAGGGAAATGCCCGTATTGGGAATACAGTTGGATACCACCGCCACATTGAGCACCGCCTGGATGCCAATGTGCAGAAATACCCCCATGGCCAGCATGGAGCCAAACACATCCCGCGACATTTGGGCGATGATGTAGATACGGTGCAGCAGCAGCATATACAAAAGCAGTACGAGACAGGCCCAGTTCTTCACATATGATGGTAAATATCATATCATTCTGCGCCTCCGGAAGGATATACTTCTGGTCGCTTGCCCCCAGGCCCTTTCCGAACAGTCCGCCGGAACCGATGGCGTAAAGACCGTTGACCACCTGGAAGGACAGGTCGTCGTTAAGTTCTTCCGTATAAAGCCACGCATAGATGCGGTCCGCCCGGTAACTGCCCTCTTCCTGGGAAAGGCTCTTCTCCCGGATCTCCTCGACGCTGGTCGTGCTGCGGATAAACACCACAAATATCCCAACAAACAACAGGCATGCCACCATGAGTATGACGAACCATCTGGTCTTGGGGGTCGACAGGAAAAACATCAGGAACGCGATGCCTAACACGATGATGGCAGAGCTCAGGTTGCTGGTAAATACCAGGATCTCGCCGCACAAAACCGCCGTGACGAATGCCAGCTCAAACATCGGTTTTTTGCGGGTGATATTTTTTCCCCACCTGCTGATGAGCAGGGCAGAGAAAAATATGATCGCGATCTTCGCGATCTCCGCGGGCTGCAGGGTGGTAAAGCCCAGATTGATCCAGCGGGAAGCGCCGTGGCTGGACACCCGCAGAGGCGTCAGCACAAGGGCAAGCGCCACTACAGCGGCCCCTACCACAAAGGGAGTGAGCTTCTTGTACACCTGAAACGGAACAAACGACACAAGGAGCATCATCACTACGCCCGCCACGGCAAACATGGCCTGATTGCCGAAAAAGCTGTTCTGTACCTCAGCGGACTCTGTGGAAGTGATGCTGAAGATCATGATGATGCCGATCACCGCCAGAGCGATCACCAAAAATATGATATTGTAATCAAAATAGGGTCCCGTCTTCATCAGCTGCCGCAAACGGTCACGGCCCCTGCTCTGCTTCTCCTCCATAGACTGTACTCCTCATATGTACTGCCGGTCATATTCCAATATAAAACAAAAGAGAGGATGTCTTACGCAACGAAAACTGGCCAAGACATCCCCGCTGTTTACGATACCATGAATATTACACTCTGGAAAGATATTCGCCGGTTCTGGTATCAATTTTGATCTTATCGTTCTGGTCCACGAACAAGGGTACATATACGGTAGCGCCGGTCTCCACCACCGCGGGCTTCGTAGCGCCTGTGGCGGTATCTCCCTTAAAGCCGGGCTCTGTATTGGTGATCACCAGCTCCACGAACAGAGGCGGCTCTACCGCGAACACGCTGCCGTTGTGGGAACAGATCTTTACCATCTCGTTCTCCTTTACAAACTTCAGGGCGTCGCCGATGGCTTCGCTGTTCAGAGCGATCTGATCATAGGTCTCATTGTCCATGAAATAATAGAGATCTCCGTCATTATACAGATACTGCATGTCCTTCCGGTCAATGTGTGCCTGCGGACATTTCTCGGTAGGGCGGAAGGTCTTCTCCACCACGCCGCCGTTTTTGATATTTTTCAGTTTCGTACGAACGAAAGCAGCACCCTTGCCGGGCTTTACATGCTGAAATTCGATGATCTGGTAAACGTTATTTTCCAGTTCAATGGTAATGCCATTCCTGAAATCACCTGCAGAAATCATAGTATCCTCCTTTTTATACGCCGCGCGTTTTTTTCAAAACGGTATATTCTAATTTATTCTAATATATTTCCTCCTGTTTTTCAACTGTTTTTTGTTCTGATTTCAGAACCGGCCGCGCCGCGTCCGCGGCGCCCGGAGGAAACTGCCGGGACCGGTTATCCCTGCACGAGCTTTTCCAGCCTGTCCATGGCGATCAGGTACCCGTTGAGCCCTTTGCCGATGATCCGGTCCTGGCACACATCTGCCACCACCGATATCTGGCGGAAAGGCTCTCTGGTGTTCACGTCAGAGATATGCAGCTCGATCTTGGGGATCTCCACGCTGGCGAGCGCGTCCCGGATGGCATAGCTGTAGTGGGTAAACGCTCCCGGATTGATGATGATGCCCTGGGTACCGTCATAATACGCCTGCTGGATGCGATCGATGATGTCCCCCTCATGGTTGCTCTGGTAGCAGGTGACCATGTGTCCGTCGGCCTTTGCCTTCCGGTGGATCATCTGCACAAGGCTGTCATAATCCTGGGTGCCGTAAATGTTCTTCTCCCGGATACCGAGAAAATTCAGGTTGGGTCCGTTAATAACCAATACTTTCATGTGAATCATCCTCCATACGATATAATTTTATGATCTCATCCGCGATCTGCGCGCAGGTCTTTCCGTCCGTGCGCACCGTGTGGGCGGCTGTCTCCCTGTATACCGGTCCTCTTATGTCCAGCATGCTGCGGATCTTCTCTCCCCTGTCTCCCTGTGCCAGCAGGGGCCGGGTGTCATCATGCTCCAGCCGCCTGAGGATCTCCTCCGGCTCTGCCTGCAGATAGACCACCATGCCGAGGTTCCGCAGAGGTTCCCTGTTCTGGGGGGTCATGGGAAGGCCCCCGCCGGTAGACAGCACCACCGGTTCCTCCATCCCGGCGATCCGTTCCAGCAGTTCGCTCTCCAGCAGGCGGAAAAACGCTTCCCCGCGGGATGCGAATATATCATTAACGGACATGCCCCGCTCCTCAACGATCATAGCGTCCGTATCCAGAAGGGGCAGGCCCAGCTTTTCAGACAGGATCTGTCCCACGGAAGTCTTTCCGCTGCCCATATAGCCGATCAGTATGATATGTCTGTTCATTGTCATCCTTTCCATCCGGCACTGCGCCGACGTCCGCGCCGTCTCATCTGTCCTCCATGGCATTCAGCAGGAGTTCTCTGGCATGGTCTGCCATAGCCTCCGGCACCACGGCGCCTGTCCACAGCTCAAAGGCGGCGATCCCCTGGTAGAGCAGCATGTCCAGTCCGTTGCGCGCCGGCACGCCTGCCTGCTCGCAGAGCTTCATAAACAATGTCTCCGCCGGTGTGTACACCACATCCACTGCCGCGGACAGTTTGCGGTAAAATCCCGCATCCTCGATGACCACCGTGTTTACTTCCGGCGTCATGCCAAGCTGGGTAGACTGCACAGCGATCAGGTCTTCCCCCGGCACCTCCGCCCATTGTCCCAGAGATAAGGCCTGTATGGCGCATCCCGGGAACAGATGGGACATCTCCCCGGCCAGCGCTTCCGCCTTATCCAAAGACCGGTTCAGCACGCAGATGTGAGCGGCGCCTTTTCCGGCACAGTAATAAACCGCGCATCTGGCGGCGCCTCCGGCGCCCAGTACTATCACATCGCGCCCTTCTACGTCGATGCCCGCGCGCTCCAGGAATCTCCCAAATCCGATCCAGTCCGTATTGTATCCTACGTATCCCGTATGCCCCGCCACAAGGGTATTCACCGCGCCGATGGCCTGAGCGCCGGGGTCTATCTCAGATAAACATTCCATCACCGTCTGCTTGTGGGGCACCGTCACGTTCATACAGGGGATCCCCAGAGCCCAGGCGCCGTGGACAGCCTTGTTGATATGCCTGGGGTCCACGCGAAACGGTACATAGACCATATTGATATCCATTGCTTCTGCCAGGTAATTGTGGATCACCGGAGACAGCGTGTGCTCTACCGGGCATCCCATGACGCCGCATACCTTTGTATGGCCGTTTATGGCTTTCATGTTCATTGCTCCTTTTCGGGCGAAAAACTGTAGTTCCTGCCGGTTCGCTGTTTTTTTCTGTATCTCTTATAGCACCAGAGTATGGGCCGTTCCAGGAACCGCTTCAGCACGATCTGGATCTCCTCATGGGGATCGATGGGCCTTACAAGATAACTGAAGATTCCGATGCGATGCGCACCCCACACGTCGGTAAACAACTGGTCTCCCACAAAAACGGTAGTACCCGTATCGGTGCCCATTTTTTCCATGGCTCTCTCATATCCCTTCCTTCCGGGCTTGTTGGCCTTGAAAATGTAGTGGACGCCGATGGGCTCATTGAACATGGCCACCCTGGGCTCCTTGTTATTGGAAAGGAAGCAGCACTGGAAGCCTATGGCCTTCAGCCGGTCAAACAGGGCAATGGCCCGGGCGTCTGCCGGCGCGCCGTGGGGCACCAGCGTGTTGTCTATGTCAAAGATCAGGCCCCGGCAGCCTTTTTTATACAGTTCTTCGTATGGGACCACATAGGCGGAATCCACCCAGCAGTCCGGATAAAATGTTTCAAGCATGATCTCTCCGGACAGCAACACGTCTTTTCAACTATGGCAACTAGAAGCATTATAATAAAAATCGGGGAATTTATCAACAAAATTATGTAAATTGCCGGAATGTCCGTGTCGCCGCGCCGGACTCCCGTGATTATTTTCCATTTTCTTCAAAAAAAACTTGCCAAAGAACGGCGCCCCGTTATACAATATTTTTTCGGAAGATACCGTGAAACAACGATTTTTCGGGAGCGCAAAACGCTCCGGAATGGAGGAAGATATGATAAGCGCAAACAATATTACCCTGCGCATCGGCAAAAAGGCATTGTTCGAGGATGTGAATATAAAATTTACGGAAGGCAACTGTTACGGACTCATCGGCGCCAACGGCGCGGGCAAGTCTACGTTCTTAAAGATCCTTTCGGGAGAGCTGGAGCCCACCAAGGGCGACATCGCCATTACCCCCGGCCAGCGTCTTTCCTTTTTGAAGCAGGACCATTTCCAGTACAATGACTACACGGCTCTGGATACGGTGATCATGGGCAACGCCCGCCTCTATGAGATCATGAAGGAGAAAGAGGCCATCTACGCCAAGGAGGATTTCACCGAGGAGGACGGCATCAAGGCCAGCGAGCTGGAGGGAGAATTTGCCGCCATGAACGGCTGGGAGGCAGAGTCCGACGCCGCTACATTGCTGAACGGCCTTGGCATCGACACAGAATACCACTACACCCTCCTGGCGGATCTGGACGGTCCCCAGAAGGTGAAGGTGCTGCTGGCCCAGGCCCTGTTCGGCAATCCGGACATCCTGCTCCTGGATGAGCCCACCAACCATCTGGACATTGACGCCATCCAGTGGCTGGAAGAGTTTCTCATCACCTTTGACAATACGGTGATCGTAGTATCCCACGACCGGTATTTCCTCAACAAAGTGTGTACCCACACGGCGGATATCGACTACGGCAAGATCCAGCTGTACGCCGGCAACTATGATTTCTGGTTCGAGTCCAGCCAGCTGCTCATCAAGCAGATGCGGGAAGCCAACAAGAAGAAAGAGGAAAAGATCAAGGAGCTGCAGGAATTTATCTCCCGGTTCAGCGCCAACGCCTCCAAGAGCAAGCAGGCCACGTCCAGAAAGCGGGCTCTGGAAAAGATCCAGCTGGACGAGATCAAACCCTCCAGCCGCAAATATCCGTATATTGATTTCCGTCCTGCCCGGGACATCGGCAATGAAGTGCTGACAGTGGAAGGCATCTCCAAGACTATCAACGGCGAGAAGGTTCTGGACAATATTTCCTTTATCCTGGGCCGGGAAGACAAGGTAGCTTTCGTGGGCAGCAACGAGCTGGCAAAGACCACCCTGTTCCAGATCCTCATGGGGGAGATGGAGCCCGACGAAGGGAATTACAAGTGGGGCGTTACGACCACCCAGGCGTATTTTCCCAAGGACAACACGGAAATATTCGACTGCGACGATACCATCGTAGACTGGCTCATGCCCTTCTCCCCGGAAAAGGACGTGACCTACGTCCGGGGTTTTATGGGCCGCATGCTGTTTCCCGGCGAGGACGGCATCAAGAAGGTCAATATCCTCTCCGGCGGCGAGAAAGTCCGGGTAATGCTGTCCAAGATGATGATCCTGGCCACCAACGTCCTTGTGTTTGATGAGCCGACCAACCATCTGGACATGGAATCCATCACCGCCCTGAACAACGCCCTTATCAAGTTCCCCGGCGTGATCCTGTTCTCCTCCAGAGACCACCAGTTTGTGGAGACCACCGCCAACCGCATCATGGAGATCCTGCCCGGCGGCGCCCTCATCGACAAGATCACTACCTACGACGAGTATCTGGCCAGCGATGAAATGGCCAGAAAGCGGACCATCTATACAAAGATGGAAGAGGATAACTGAGCAAACGAGTTTTGAACTTCATGATCAGAGACGCTGGCGGGAATAAAACAGGCAGCCGGCGAGTTGCGCAGCCGGCTGCGTTCTGAGAGGGAACGATATGAAGAAAAATGGAACCGCCGTAAAGATCATATTGCTGGCTATCCCTATGGCGCTGGGGCTTATCGGCTTTGTGGGCGTCGAGGGGATGCCGTTTCACGACGCGGTTTTTACCTGCGTTCAAATGTACGTACTCAACTTTGGCGATACGCCGTCCAATTTGTTCGTGGAGCTGGCCAGATGGACGGCACCACTGGCCACTGCCGGCGGTGTCATTTTCGCTGTCTCAAGCCTGCGGGACAGGCTCCGCTGGGCCATAAAGTATGCCACATGCGACAGCGTGGCTGTCTACGGGCCGGATGATCTGGCGGCTCCGCTTATGGAAACGCTGGGGAAGCGCGGTATCCGGGGCGGAGAGAAATATATTCCTGCTCACAGATACATTCTCCTCATGAATGACAGAGAAAATGTAAGTTTCTACGCCGAACGCCTGCGCGGACGCAACGTACCTGTATATATGCGGCTTTCCTCCATGCGGGGCGGCGCTTTGGCCGACCCCAGGCTCAAGATATTCTCCCCTGAGGAGACGGCGGCACGCCTCTTTTGGCGCGAAACGAACATGTTCCGCATTTCCGAGGCCTGCGGTCATTGTCCCCGGGTAATGCTCATAGGTTTCGGCAAGCTGGGCGAAGAACTCCTGTACTGGGGACTTCAGAGTAACATATTCAGCCCGGAACAACGAATAGAGTACCATGTCTTCGGGGACTGCGGAGCCTTTCTTGGCACCCACCCGGAAATCGGGAAAACAGAGGATCTGGTGATCGAGCACCGGGAGGCGTGGTATAAAAACATAGAACTTCTGGCGTCTGCTCAGCTCGTTATCGTGCTCCCTGTTGAGGGACAGATAGAGCTTCTGGCACGGCTGATTGCCGCCGTGCCGGAGCGGAGTTTTGACGTATTTTCGGAAAACGACGGGATAACCGGGATCTTCGCCGAGGCCGGGAGGATCCGCCTGTTTCCCTGGCAGGAGTTAGCGCTGACGGCGGACAATATCATGGAGGATAGCCTCATCACCGCCGCCATGGCCATAAATCTCCGGTACGCCCACATATACGGCGGCGTGGAAGAAACGCCCGAGAATGCAAAGATCGAGTGGGAAAAGCTGGATTCCTTCAAGCGCTACTCCAACATAAGCGCCGCCGACTACCATGCCATCAGGCTGCGTATGCTGAAGGATATGGGGATCGACACGGACAAGGAGCTGCCGCCGGATATATTGGAGCTCTTCGCGGAGCTTGAACATATACGCTGGTGCAGATACCACCAGCTGAACGGATGGACTTACGGAATACCGCAAAACGGCAGATCGGGCGACCCGGTGAAGCGCATACACAGGGATCTGCGTCCTTTCAGCGATCTGTCCGAATCGGACATCGAGAAGGACCGGGAGAACATAAGGCTTTTAATGAAACTAAGGTAGCTCATAAGAAGGGAATGAAGAAGGTACTATGGAAGTAGATGTTTTTATCAGTCATCATACAAGTTCCTCCCTGCACATCGTGGAGGCCATCGTGAGCCGTCTTGAGGGAGAAGGAATCCGATGCTGGTATGCGCCCCGCGACACCCAGGGCTCCTATGCCGGGATCATCGCACGCGCCATCGCGTCCTGCAAGGTCTTTCTGCTGGTACTTAATAAACCCGCCTCAGAGTCGCCCCATGTGCTCAATGAGATCGACCTTGTCACAAAGCGTTTGACGAAGGGGGATGAGGTGAGCATCATTCCCTTCCATATCGCCGACGACGACATCGCCGTGGACGCCCAGTATTACATCGGACGGCTTCACTGGATAGACGCCATGACCCCGCCCATGTACAAGCGCGTGGAGGAGCTCTGCAAACATGTAGCCAAGAGCCTTGGACGGACCATCAGCGCCGGCGGCAGTCATCAGGTGAAGACCGCCAGGGCCTTCAAGCTCATCTCAAAGATCCCGCAGGCCGGCGACGTGTTTGCCGGACGTGATCGGGAGCTTACGGAGCTTGACATGTTGCTGAAGCAAAAAAGAGTCGTCTATGTGGAAGGGATCGGCGGCATCGGCAAGAGCGAGCTTGTGAAGCAGTATATGCTTGCCCACCGGGAAGAATATGACGATATGCTGTTTCTTACCTACGCCGGCAGCCTGAAGCAGCTGGTCTGCGCGTCGGATCAGATGGAGATAGAGGGGTTCTCCCGGGAGGACGGTGAAGAAACCGACGCCTTCTTTTCCCGGAAGCTTAAGACCCTGCGCAGTGTGGCCGGACAGCGGACGCTTATTGTGATCGACAACTTTGACGTGGACAGTGACCCGGATACCGAGGAGTTCATCAAAGGCAGTCACCGGGTCATCTTTACCACACGCAACGCCCACCCCGGTTCCGCCTCGGTGAAGCTTGCAGCTATCCCTGACAGCGACGCGCTTTTTCAAATATTTGAGCTCAACTACGGGCTGGAGGTGGACGACGAAGACAAGCCGTATCTAGAGAAGCTCTTCGCGCTCATCGAGTACCACACCTACACCATCGAGCTGCTGGCGAAGCAGATGAACGCCAGCTTTCTCACAGGCAGGGAGCTTTTGGAACTCTTTGAGAACGGCCGCCTGAGAACCGGGGACTTTGAGCAGGTTTCCGGAAGGAGCGGCATGAATACGGCCTTCGGACACATTTCCTCGCTTTTCTCCGTCAGCGGACTTACGGACGGGGAGAAGCAGATACTGCGGGAACTTTCCCTTGTGGGACCCGCCGGGATCCCCGCCGCAAAACTGAGGGAATGGGGCGGGCTTTCCTCCTTTGATCAGGTGAACGGCCTCATCCGGCGCAGCTGGATCAGACGGGAGTCCGGGCAGCGGCTGAGCCTTCATCCGCTGGTGTGCGAGGTAGTGCGCAGCAACTTAAAGCCCGATGAGGAAAACTGCGAGGGGTTCCTCTCACGGATGACGGACTTTCTTTTTAACGCCTGGTTCAGGCCGGTGAAGGAAAATATGGCGGTGAAATCGTGCGCGCTGGATGTGGCGGAATATTTCCGGCCATTTGATTCGGACCGGGTGGATATTTGGAACGTGATCCCCAATTTTCTCTGGCAGGTGGGAGAGTTTGACGCTTCCATTGAGTTTGAGACCGAGGTGTTCCACAGCGTGAAGCGCCGCTTCGGCGAAAATACCATGGCGGCGGGCTTTGTGGCAAAGGCTCTTGGCGGATGCTACTTCAACAGCAGGCGTCTTCCGGAATCCGTGCCCTGGTATGAGCTGGGACTGAAGCTGATGCTCAATTCGGGGGAAGAGGAGAGCGAAGACCTGGCCATGTCCTATGAAAAGGTTGCCAGATGCTGTACATGGGATTTCTGCAGAGACATGGACCGGGCCGAGGAATATTTCAGGAAAGCCCTGGATATCCGGCTCCGGCTGCTTGCCGCTCTTGAGCGGGGCGAGAAACGGGAGATGTTTGAAAAGCGTGAGGCTTACGGTCTTCGCAGGGCCCAGGAGCGTGTGGCGGAGAACTATATGGAGATGTGCCGCATGTATCAGTTCGCCGGGGATTACCGTAAGGCACTGGAATACACAAAGCTCCAGCGGGATATCTACGCGGGATTTGAGAGCACCCAAAACGTGTCCGGGCTTGCCTACATGGATTTTGACGAGGGAGTCAGCCGCTACCATCTGGCGCTGGAGATGCGCGCGCAGGGAGACGAGGCCGGGGCTTCGAAGGAGCTGGATCACGCTCTTGATCTTTTTAACAAGGCCCTGGAATCCAACATTCGCATGCGCGGGGCGGTGGCCATTGACACCATCGACAACGAGGAATATCTTGCCGACGTTTACGCCGCCCAGGGCAGGTACGGCGACGCATCAAACTGCTATATGGCAGTCATTTCCATGCTGACCACCACCCTTGGGCCTGACTGTCCCAGAATTGAAACGGTAAAGAAAAAAATGGATTTCTCTGATTTCATGTGACCTATGGAAAAATGCTTTGGACGGGCTGGAGATCGCTTTGCAGACCCATTCTTGTTATCTCCTACAAAAACGGCACGCCCTTTTCCTCTGCCAGTTTCCGATCCTCTTCCCTCCAGAGGGACGCCTGCACCTCCCCGATGTGGGCTTTCCGCAGGAAGAACATGCAGATGCGGGACTGACCGATGCCGCCGCCTACGCTGTACGGCATGTTCTGCTCCAGAATAGCCTTCTGGAAGGGCAGTTCTGCCCGCTCGGGACAGCCTGCCAGCTGCAGCTGCCGGGCCAGGGATCCTTCATCCACCCGGATGCCCATGGAGGAAAGTTCCAGAGCCATGTCCAGCACCGGATAATATACGATGATATCGCCGTTTAAGTTCCAGTCGTCGTAGTCCGGCGCCCTGCCGTCATGAGGCTTGCCAGAGGCAAGGGCCCCGCCGATCTGCATGAGGAAAATGGCGCCGTACTCTCTGGCCGCCTCATTTTCCCGCTCCCTGGGCGTCAGGTCGGGATACCGGTCCTCCAGAGTCTGAGAAGTAATAAAGGTAATCTCCTCCGGCAGAAAACACTCTACATACTGGTATTTATTTGCTATGTATTTCTCCGTCACCCGCAGCGCCTCGTACACGGATTTCACCGCGTCCTTTAAGGTGTCTACCGTCCGCTGCTCTTTTGTGATGACCTTCTCCCAGTCCCACTGATCCACGAAGATAGAATGGATATTGTCTGTATCCTCATCCCTGCGGATGGCGTTCATGTCTGTGTAAATGCCCTCTCCCGGCTGAAAACCGTACCGCTTCAGCGCCAGCCGTTTCCACTTGGCAAGGGAATGGACGATCTCCACCGTCTTCTCTCCCTGTTCCTTCACGCCAAAACTTACCGGACGCTCCACGCCGTTTAAGTTGTCGTTGAGACCCGTCTCCGGCGCCACGAACAAGGGCGCGGACACCCGGGTCAGGTTCAGCTGGATGGCCAGCTCCCGCTGGAAAAAGTCCTTTACCTGCTTGATGGCCCCCTGAGTCTCTTTCACATCCAGAGAAGGCTTATAATTTTCCGGTATAAACATATCTGATCTCCTGTCAATCTTTTTTACATTGCTGTCACAGCGGTTTCCATTGTCCTGACGGTTCCCACTATACTGATGTTCCTATTATGCTGATGTTTTTATTGACCTGTCGGTCACAGATCGCAGTTGCCCACGGTTCGGGGGAAGGGGATCACGTCGCGGATGTTGCTCATGCCGGTAATGTACATGACGCACCGCTCAAAGCCCAGCCCGAATCCGGCATGTCTTGCCGACCCGTACTTGCGCAGATCCAGATAAAAGCTGTAGTCCTCTTCCTTTAAGCCCAGCTCCTTCATGCGGGCCAGAAGCTTCTCATAGGAATCCTCACGCTGGCTGCCGCCGATGATCTCGCCGATGCCCGGCACGAGACAGTCCATAGCGGCCACCGTCTTATTGTCGTCATTGAGCTTCATGTAAAATGCCTTGATATCCTTGGGATAGTCGGTGACGAACAC
>CANQHX010000042.1 GCA_947623905.1 uncultured Lachnospiraceae bacterium | reverse complement strand
GCCGCTATCTTCAGGCTGGCGGGCACCATCACCGGCGAAGTGGCAAACAACAGATTATATCCGTCCTTTATCGCCTGTTCCATCTGCTCCAGATCGTTCTTTCCCGGCACGATATTTTCAAAGGCGGCTGTTTCCACCTGCCCGGGAAATACATTCTCCAGGTAGAGCCGTCCCAGCTCATGGCTGTAAGTCCAGCTGGATGTCTTATGGGTCTTCTCGTAAAAGAAAGCGATCTTGATCTTTGTAAAATTGTCGGGAAGGATCAGGTTCAGCAGGTTTTTATAAAGATTGGGGGACGTGGCGCCCTTGGGAGGCTCCATGAGCAGTTCCACGGACTGTTCCTCCGTCAGCACCTTGAACTCATCCCAGATCTTCGTCAGATCCTTCTGTATCTCGCTGACAGACTTTCCCTTTGCCTCCGTGTACCCGAACATCGTAATGTACGTCAACAGAGCGTCTCCCACGGTGATGGGCAGCTTTCTGCCTCCCTTGGACTCAAAAGCCTTCCGGAACCGGGTATAAACGGAATTGAATTCCACCCGCTCTTCCTGGCTCCATTTCTGACCGGCTTTCGTCCCTGTGCGGTCCAGCAGCTTGGCAAACCGTCCTTCCTCGCTGAAATAAATATAATTCAGCTTTGTCACGGCGTAAAAATCCATAAACTCATAGTAGATCTTGTTTTCTTTCGTATCAGTCCGTTTGGGCACTACCCTTGTAACATTGCAGGGCATGCTGTAGGCGTCCAGGTGCTTCAGCACACTGGCACGCTTATTGCCCTCTACTATGTAAAACTGGTTCATGAACTCATAGACTTTGGCCGGCTCCTTCAGTCCTTCCTCCTGAAGGGAGATGCACAGGTTGATCCATTTGCTGGCAAACTCCGTGTGGGGATCCAGCAGGGGCATAAAATTAGAAGCAAAGGAGTTGGTGCGGCCCTTTGTCCGTGTGCCCACGATAAGCTCCACAGGGATCTCGCACAGTCCCAGATTCACCTCATGCTCTATTTCCGCGTAAGATAATACTTCATCCAGATTGGGCAGGTAGGGATATTTCCCTTTCTGCAGCTGAGAACGATATTCCCGCTGTCCTGCCTTCAAAGCGCTCGTATACTCTTCGTATGACATATAAACCTCATTTCTATTTCAATTTTATTATTTTTACCGTCACTTCCATATCATTAAATGAAACAAGGATTTTGTCAAGCATTTTTTACCTTTTCGTCATTATGTCAACAACCCGGCTCTTTTCGCGGACCGCTTTTGTCTAGTTCCCACACTGTATGACCGCGGCAAACAGCTTACTGACTCTCCTCCTCCGGATCGGGCCTGTATTCCAGCACGTCTCCCGGCTGGCAGTCCAGCGCTTTGCACACAGCATTCAGGGTGGAAAACTTTACGCCCTTTGCCTTTCCTGTCTTTAAGATCGACATATTTACAATAGAAATCCCTACTTTTTCGGAAAGCTCCGTCAGGGACATTTTCCGCTTTGCCATCATTACATCAATATTTACGATAATCATATTTCCTCACAATCCGCCCCGGGGGCATTGTCTGGTCAAATAAAAGAATCATTTTCTTCCCGTATAGCAGCCGCTTTTCCTACAAGGTGGGACAGGCCGGCCGCCGCCACCGCAATGGCAACTCCGGCAAAACATACGAACAGGGAAGCGATGAGCACGGACGGATGGGACATGTTCAAAAACAGATAGATCACGTTGACGAGAAAGAAAAATGCCGTATCGAATATGGCGGCCATCATGATCCTTTTCAGCATCACCGCGTTTTTCATAGTAAAGGATCGGTCTTTTCCTATCTCGGAAGCAATGCTCCACATCCATACAAGAACAAAATAACAGGGTATGAGCGCGATAAATAGAAAAATAAACCAGGGCCAGAAACAATAGGAGAACTCCGGATAGGCCAGGGCCAGATCGTGCCCCGCGAAGGGAACGATCACAAAGATAATGAGCAGACCACAGACGGCCATGCCGATAATGATCCCTTTCAGCCATTTTGCAAGGGTTTGCTGCGTCATAATATACCTCCTTCATAACGATACCGCCTGACAAGCTCCCAAAAAGCAGATGTTCAGCAGTATTTTTTTATAGTATAGATCAAAGCATTATTATTGTCAATAATTTTTTTATGTTTTTCGATAAAATCCATGACAGTTACCCGCGCGGTACCCGCATGATCGAGACTATGAAAAAATTTTACCTGCTCGATCACCAAAAAAGAGCGGGATTTCCCGCTCTTTTCCACTGACGATCCAAATAGTTCCTTTTTCATATCCTGCTTTTCGGTATCCCCAGATACTCCTGTACATAGCAGAGCAGACGGTTCACCCGGTTCCCGCCTCCTGCGCTGCCTTTTCCGCCGGTTCCCGCCGTCCGCTTATTTCTTCCATTTATCTCCATGTCGCCATCTACCACAAGAATATCTTCCATATGGGTATGCAGCAGCCTGCTCAATATCAACAGGTTATCCAGAGACGGCAGATTCTTGCCGGACATCCATTTGTATATGGCCTGCGGGTTTTCAAACCCCATCGCCTGCTGAATATCACGCACTGTATAGCCGTTTTCTTCCATCAGTTGTTTGATCCGCTCTCCTGTCTCCGCGGAACGGATAGAAATACACAGGGATTTCATACCGGACTCACCCCTTCTGTTTTCTTTATCATAACATTTTACCGCAGGAAAATCATTGAACTGTTGGTTTAAGTTTTGCTGTTTTTCCACAAACCTGTTAATAGATCCGGTCATCTGCCGCGGCCAGCATCCTGTCTCTTATCGCGCGGTCCATTCCGTCCCACAGAAGGATATCCAGTTCCTTTAATGCTTCCTGCATTCTCCTCTGATAGGTAGGAACGGAAATATTCAGGGCATAAGCGACTTCTTTTCTTGCCATATCCTGAATATAGTGCATTTTTATGATACTGTAATACAGCTCGCCTTTTTTCGGATAGGTGCGCAGACAGTCCAGATTCGCGTTTACATATTGAATGGTCAGCTCCAGCCACTTTAGTTTTTCCCTTACATCCGTCTCCCCTGCAGCTTCCCCGCTGAGGGTTCCGGCTTTCTTTCGCAGTTCTTCCACGGTGCCGTTTGCTTCTTTCTCTTCCGTCTGCCACGCGTCACACACTCTTCCCCTGCGGGTGGCATACATATATCTCATCACAGCATAATTTTTGAGCAGTTTTTTGGTATAGCAGCAAATCGTTCCGGGACCTGCGGTCTCTGTGTATTCCTTTTCCATTTTAAGACTGACAAGACGTCTTTTTGCCTGCAAACAGGCAGAAAAAACCTGTCCTCCTCCTTCCCTTTAAACTGTAACGTATGAAAAAGAGTCAGAATGTAGCTGCCTGAAAACGCACAGAACGACTCTGCGGATCAAGAACAGGCAATGACTCATGGGAAAACGCGATTTTTTGAAAAATCGCAGAACCTGTACGGTATCTGAACCGTAAAACAACCGCCGCATGTTTTACGCTGCAGCAAAAACATGTGGCCTGCTCCAACTATATCACACCGAAAAATAACTGTCAACCGGGAACCGGTCTATGGTTCCGACTACATATTTCAATATGAACAGTGCGTCTCTCACGCTTATCTTTCCGCTGTTGTCCACATCGGCAGTTTTTATATGGACAGCGTCCAGTTTCTGTGCCCCCACCGCATCTTTCAATACTGCCAGGGCATCTTTTACGGTTATAATACCGTCATTGTCTACATCGCCGTACATAGGCATATCCACAGATGGATCGTCATATATCTCGTAAAAAATATGGTGATCTTTTGCATATTGCTCCGCACAGGAGCCGGGATCGACCAGAAGTCTGCAATGCAAAATGCGGGAACCGCCGTCAAAGTTTTTGTATGTTTCGAAAGCGCTATCGCCTATGCTGGAAACATTTCCGGGAACATAAACGCTGTCCAGCCTGTCAATATCATATCCCCAAAACGCCCGTTTTCCTATACTTTTTAACGTAACCGGAAATACGATTTCATTCAGCGACTTAAATTCACAGTATTCCCCATCGCCTATTCCCGTAATGCCGGGCGCAAAAATGATACTGACAACATGATCTCGGATGGGGTCCCAGTCGCCGCCCTCGGCGGATCGCAGATCAAACCTTCCATAGCTGACTGCGTCGGTCGCTGCCATTCCCGTTCCCGATATCGTAAGCTTCCCATCCGGATCCAGATCCCATGTCGCGTTTTCTCCGGCTATACGGATGATCTTCTTGCGGAAGCTGCCGCTGTTCCCGTCAATGACATAAAAATCAAACATCATGCCGCAGCAGGAATAAAAGATAACATCCTGACCGCGCAGGATCGGCTGACAATCTGATACGGTGGCGTTCACCGAAAACTCCTCACTGACCGGCTCGCCGTCTCCATTTACAAACAGATAATGCAGAGTATCCCCGGAAAGAGCATCCTGTGGATCTGGCACGGGCCAATTGACGCGGTCCCACGACTGGGCCCATGTGATCAGAAAACGGTCGTCATTTATTTTTGTGATCTTCGGATCATATACAGAAGCCGCATTTTCATTTTCACCGCTGTGATCCGTAAGCCATTGAAAGGATGTGGCCTCCGATGCCTTATTATGAGTGGGTCTTGTGACAACAGACCAGCTGCCATGATCTTCCACAGAAGTGGTATTTTCTCTTGTCATGACGGTTTTGGGTGTTACGGTCAGGTAGAGATTGCATGACAATGCGTAAACACCCTCCTCACCGTATCGGGACGGATCGATAGACGTTCCGATGGTCAGTACATTTTCATCAGACAATGCCAGCCCGTCTGCAGATGCGTTGGTGGGAACAGCCCAGGCTGTGGTTCTGTTTCCTACATAATCACAGACGCTGTGAATGCTTTCCATGGCATCCATGTTTTCCTCTAAGACGTTCCTGTCGAATCGTTTCAGAGTCGCGCATCGGCTGCCTTCATTTTCCTCAAGCATATACAGGCCGGTATCATCGCATTCCAGATGCTGTGCAAATGAATGTCCATAATCCCCCGCGACAATCTTTCCTGTCATAGAGGCTTCCTCCACGGTGATCAGCAGCAGTCCCTGATGTCCCTGTCCGTAAGCGGCATCTGTGTATCCCTGATGTCCCGCAGCGATATAAAGGATCCCGTTATATTCTGCCATGGACAGATTACTGCTGTCAAAAGGATATCTTGTCCTCCCTTCCCACAGATGGGACTGATTTGCTATGGATGCCGCGCCTGTTCGGTTCCATTGGTGATCGTATCGGATCACGCGGATCACCTCTGCATGATCATCCTCCTCCGGATTGGGCTGGCCTTCCACAACATAATAAGCATCTCTGCTTCTGAAGAATCCTCCCCATACGGGCAGTTCCATTTTTACCAACCGCTTTGAAACAATATTGAGATCGCCGTCATAATACTCTGCATGGATTTCTCCATCCTTGCAGAATACTCTTATAAAGCCTTCTTCCGTTTCCGCCAGATACGCATTGTTCACCTGCCCGTATTGCTCTTTCTCATACATAAGATCATTGGTAGAATACGGCACAGGGTTAACACGCAGCGTATCTTCTGCATCTGAAACCGATATCGTTTCCTGCGGTGATCCGGCGGGCCCATCCGTTGCCTCTGCCGTCACTCTGCACAACAGAACCGGTATGAGCATTGCTGCGATAAATCGTATCGTTTTATTCATAACCATCCTCCTTTTCCCCGCGCAAAACCATAACATACTGCGCTGCTGCAAACGGGAAACCCTTTTATCAGAAAAGAGGACGCCTCCATCCTTTGAGGAAACGTCCTGTTTTCTGCCTGTCATGCAGGCCTAGTCAGCTTTCATTTTCCCTCGCCGCCTGCCATTCAGAATCGGACAGCATAAATACAGGGCAAATACAATGGCCGCCATCCCCACAGCCAGGGGAAGGAACCGCGAAATGGTGATCCCCGCTCCGGACATAGGCATGATGATCGTTGAATGGTTGGTTATGTCATATACAAAATTATGCACATACCATACCTTTTCTTTTTCATCCCATGTCAGCCTGCTCGTGTCAATATGCTGTTCTGCCGCCTGCTGTTCTGTCAGACGCATAGGGGCTTCCACAACAAGTGGCTCCGCAAGCAGCGTCTGTCTCTTTACCGTCTTAACTTCCGTGATCGTGTAAGTATCCGGGTACAGGTTTTCCCATACCACATGGCCGCTGCTGTCAGTGGTCTTACGACTGATGTCCTGTCCGTTCGTATCTTTGACAGGCTCTCCCTTACTGTTCCGGATCTCAAACTCCACGCCCGCAAGAGGCTCGCCGGACGGATCTTTTTTGTTGAGCTCGATCCTGCACATAACGGGCCGGTCATAGCTGGTATAGATATTTCCGCCTGTAAGTTTTACGGAACCGTCCACATCCTTTACATAAGTAAGATAAACGTTTTCGGAAAGGTTCCCCTGGGCGACCGTATTGCCATTGCCATCCTGCAGCGTTCCTTCCAGTGTATAGCCTGCTGCCGCTTTGGTTTCCTGGATGGTGTAAGTGCCTAACGGCAGGACCGGCACGCGGCCGCTGTCGAAATAAAACGGATCACTGCTTTCGGCAGCCAGATATTCATCTCTTAAGAGCGCCTTATACTCCGTTTTATCACCGGAAGTTTCCTTCTTCACTTCCAGCACCCATGTACGGGTTGCCGGCATGCTTCGGACCTCTTCCTCGGTATAAAAAGCACCTGCAAAATACTTCACAGTAAACTGCGTACCTTCCAGTGTAGGGATCGTAGCCGTTTCAGCGCCATCCCATGTCTTTGTAACAGAGATATCTGCCGGAGCATATACCGGCGGTTCCGCTGATGTCACTTCGATCGTATCGGTTTTTCGGGTATCTTCGGCATTGTCTTCCGTTATTCTTACTGTATATGTCTTTTCATCAATATGATACCCCTCCGGCGCAGATATCTCCTTAACATAATAAGTGCCGGTCTCCACGTCTGTCCATGCAGTTTTTCCGTTTTCATCGGTGGTGCGTGTATCGATCAGATCTGTACAGGCCGGATCGGAATATCTCCCATATACGGCTCCCCCAAGGCCGTACAGGTTGTTTCCGTCTGTCATATCCTTGCTGCCGGACTTTTTTTGCAGGTCGATCTGTCCCTTTTGCTTCGATATCGGTTTCTCAACAGATGTTACCTCTATCGTATAGATGCTCATGGTATCCTCAGCATTTTCATCTGTGATCTCCACCACATACACCTCCGGATCCAGCTCATATCCCCGTGGCGGTACAAGTTCTCTGACATAGTACGTGCCTAACGGAACTTCCTTCCACGCAGCCCTGCCATCTTTATCGGTAGTCACTTTGTCGATCAGATCGGAACAGTCCGGATCACTGTATCGGCCATACTCGGCTCCCGAGAGTTCATAATCCGGATTGCCATCTGTCCATTCAGGATCGGCGGATTTCTTCAGCAGGTCTATGCAGCCCAGCTTCGGCGGTTCATTGGACGTTACCGTCACGTAAGTATTTGCGCTGCTCAATTCCACCTCATAGATCGTCTCATCCAGATCATAGCCCGGCGCCGGTGTGATCTCCCTGATCCAGCATTTGCCCACAAGCACATCGTCAAATTGCGCAAACGCATACTCGTTCACTTTCTGGGTATCTTTCAGGGAATCTTCCGTACACGCTTCATTTGTGTACAGCCCGTATACCGCACCTCTAAAGCTGTAATTCCGATTGCCGTTTGTAGCGTCAGGGTTTGCAGATTGTTTCATTACAAGTATCTGTCCCGTGTAGGTGTCATCCGTACTCATAACATGCACTTCCACGGTGGAACTGTTACCGTCTGCTGTCGTACCGTCTTTTATCACGTCTGCTTTATATATATTCAGATCCAACATGCATCCCTTCGGAGGAGTGATCTCCTTGATATAATAGGTTCCCAGCTCCACATTTCCCCAGACGGCCTCAGCGATTACATTTCCTCCGGTTTGCTCCATATCGCTGCCATCAACACCCGTGGTCCTTGTATCGATCAGGCTCTTACATTGCGGATCGCTGTACCTGCCGTAAACGGCTCCTTCCAGGCTGTAATTGGGATTGCTCATATACTCCCGGATCAGTTTCATCGCATCCAGCACCGAATAGCCGGGAATACCCTGTACTACATTTTGCAGTATATCAAAAACAGGCTTATACGATTTCTGCAAAATGATCTTCCCGCCTGTTATGGGTTCTACTGATCTTACCGTCTGGATCGTCTGGGCATTTTGCGCCGTTACCGTCACTTCATGCACAGTCGTGTCAAGATTGCAGCCCATTGACGCCACGGTCTCCCTGATATAATGTTTACCGGTCTTTACACCGGAAAATGACGCCCGGCCGCTCGCATCCGTCTTTGCCTGACCTTCCTTCTTTGTGCAGGCCTGATCGCTGTACATGCTGTAGACCGCCCCTTCCAGGCTGTAATTGGGATTATCTGAAACGTTATTGTCCGAATATTCCTTTATAATATCCACCTGGCCCGTAAATGGCTCATAGGATACCACTTTCGATACATTGCCGGAGGTGACGGTTACTTTATGTACGTCAACATCCAGGCTGAATCCGGGCGATGCCTTTGTT
This sequence comes from uncultured Lachnospiraceae bacterium, assembly GCA_947623905.1. Taxonomy (GTDB): domain Bacteria; phylum Bacillota; class Clostridia; order Lachnospirales; family Lachnospiraceae; genus CANQHX01. The sequence goes on along the minus strand of CANQHX010000042.1, from coordinate 9,989 downwards.
TCCCTGACATAATACGTGCCGGGCTTCAGCTTGCTGATCGTGGCCGTCGCCATAGTGTTGGAAGCATTTGCCTGCGTAACGGCGATCTTAAAAAGCCGTGTGCAGCCCTGATCCGTGTACACGCCGTACTCGGCGCCTCCCAGCGTATATTTTGACTGCGTGATCTTTATATTGCCTTCCGGGCGCTTTTCGATCGTGATATCGCCGCCGGAGATCTCGTACTTCATGATGTAGATACCTACGCCCGCCTGGCTGAACACTGTTGACGCGCCCATAGCCACCATAGTGTACCGGTCTCCGTTAATGATCGTTGTTCCCAGGACCCTGATCAGCACTTCCGCACTGGTATCCACCCATACGCCGCCGCCAATGTTCCGTCCCTCGCCTCCCTCTATGATAGAGGTCTGCACATGAGAGCACATCATGTTGATATCCGAACTGCCTATTTTTACGATCGGACTGTTTGTATCTCTCTTATGGACGCCGTTCTCTATTTTAACATGATAACTTTCCGTCGTTATGTTTGCGGCACGGGTGAGCGCGTTGGATGAACTCCCGAATATTCTGTCAGTAGTAAGCGTAATGCCATTCCAGTACCAGGGGCCATTCCATCCGTCTATGGAATCCTTTGGATTCATGTTCCATGTATTTAAAAAAATATCATTGCCAAGCTGAGTATCGTAAGCCCCTGCTTTGCCGGTGCGGCTGCCGTTTTTGTTGGCAAAGATATCTATGGACGGAGCCGTATTGGATGGGTCTCCCCGTCCATTTTCATAATAATACGTGTTGATGCCGCCTATTACAAACGTATTCCCGGCACTGAGGTCTGTTGAAAACTCCCACACTGCAGTCTCGCCGGAAGATTTTCTGAGCACGCTCTGTCCGTTGTTCACAGCCTCCCTGATGGCCTGGTCCATAGGCTTGGCAGATGTGGCGATCGTTGCCGCCCTTGCCGCTGCCGTACCGCTCATTTCCACATCCAGGGTTTCCATTGATGTGGGGGACTGGAACACGACAAGTTCACCGGTCCTCTTATTATACTCATAACAGTCCTGTTCAAGGATATGGGCATTGACCTGTACCGATTCCACTTCACTGCCTCCTGCCAGCTGAATGGTAGTATTGGGCAGCAGGGCAGGAACATCCACTTCGCGGGATGACGCCCCGTTTTCCCCGGTCACATTGACCTTCACCCCGGTTTCCGCGTCCATGATATTTCCGCCGCTGACTGCATACAACAGCTGGAACCGCACCATGCCCAGACCTTCCGGTCCCTGTTCGGGAATCCCGCAGTACCGCTTTGGAATGTAGACGATTCCGGTTTTCTTATCATAAATAACGCCTTCACAGTCTTCTCCCAGGCCGTTGCGGGAATTGGCCGCGCCCCAGTCTGTTACCCACATATCTTCTGAGGATGCCATATCAATCTTTGCGGCATAGTAATCGGAATCAATACCGGGCGCGTACAGGACAGCATAGGAAGCGCTCTGTCCCACAAACGCCCCCATGTTATCGGGAGTTCCGTCCCCGTCCTCATCAACGGTCCAGAGATCATTAAGGGTGGGGTCATGATCAAAATAGCTGCGGTCTGCCATGGTATACGTGAGATACACAACGTCAACAGCCTTCAGTTCATCCCCTTCTCCGATCAGAGCCCGGTCTGCATTGGAACAGATATATTGTTTATCCTCCGCATGCAGATCCGGCCTTTCTGACGTTCCGGGCAATTCTGTTTCAGATGGGCATTCCGTTGTTTCCGGAACAGGAACAGCCGGAATTTCTGTTACTTTTGGACTGGCGGACACAGCAGGAACGGCTCCGGAGGGAAGATCCGTTTCCGAAGGCATTTCTGTTTGGAAAGCCTCTTCTGTTTCTGCAGGCAATTCCGTCTCCGAAGGGGTTTTGGATCCGACACCCATTTCCGGTTCCCCTGACGGCTCTGCTGCCTCCACCTTCGTCTCCGGCGCATTATCAGTCTGAGCCGCGCTGGCGAACGATCCCTGAACGCACAAGGGGGCACTCAGCACACAGCACATGACCACGGCAGAGATCCTGCGCAGTAAATTTCTTTTTGTAAATATATGCATGTCAATCTCCTTTCAGATAAAGCAGCCGCGTCACTTCATTTCCGGCCGCCCGATTGTTTCCGTCCTCTGAATTTGCGGAAGCCTGTGAAGAGGAGCAGACCTGCGGCAAGACATCCATTGCTGATAAGCAGCGCTTTCTTGTATTCCAGCATCCATCTGGAGCCTCCGGCTCTTTTCTGAAATACTGCCGGGTCCGACAGCGCTTCCTGATAATCTGTACGCAGGCCCTGCACAAGAAGCCGGTGGGTATTGATACCATAAGGCGTACAGGTGACAAGAGTGCAGATATCCATACCCTTCACAGGATACAGATCTTCCAGCTGATCCGGCTGCACCACACTGATCTTATCCACCTTATACGCAAGGTTCTCTCCAAGGACCGTTACAAAAAACACATCCCCTTCTTTTACTTCCGACAGATCTGTAAACAGTTTTGCGTTTGAAAGACCGGTATGGCCGGTGAGGACGCAGTTCGCGCCCTCGCCGCCTACCGGAAGAGAGGAGCCCTCCAGATGTCCCACGCCTTTTTCCAATACTTCTGTATCCGTGGTATGGTATACCGGCAGCTTTACATCGATGGATGGAATTTCAATGAGCCCCATAACACCGTCCCCATTTTCATTCAGGAGAGAATTGTATTGTGCCTCGCTCAACTCCTCCGACTCCGCCACAAAGGGGTCTTTCAGCTGTACATGACACTCGCTGAGGGAGCGGTTATATGACTGCGCCTCTTTCAAAACAGCCTGTCTCTCAGCCTCCGCGATCCCGTCGGAAGACCGCTCTATAGTATCCACTATAGAAGCGTTCCGGTGCTCAAACACAAAATTTGCGATATACGGATATGCCGTCATGCCTGCGGCCAACAGGAAGGAAAAGATTACCGCGATGATCCGTATACATTTTTTTCGCATTGGCGTGTTTTAACCTCCCGGTCCTACCGCTGTTCTCTTTCCGCGGGATGGTGCATGACAAGGATCACGCCAGCCAGAGCCGCAGCGCAGCCGATCAGCGTAAAGAGAAGCGTTCCGAAGCCGCCGGTCTGAGGCAGGAGAAAATCAGATGTGTTTACGACAGTCATATCTACCCGCGCGTTGGAAGAACTTACCGTACCGCCATCTGCGCTCATGGCGGTCGCCTTGCCGTCAACCGTTGCGCTGGCGCGGTCGCCTTCCACTATCGTAATGGCGTCCGGATATTTTGCTTTGTCCGCTCCGTCCTTGCTGTCGTATAGATGCGTGACAGAAGGAGTGATGGTATCCTCGGTACAGTTGATCACGATAGTGATCGGCTCCTTTAAAAGGCTGAATCCGTCAGCTGTCTCCATTTCCGTCAGGATATAGGTGTCTGCTTCCAGTCCGTTGATCTTCAGGCTGCCGGTCCCATCCGGGCTGAACATCGTCCCTTCCTCTTCTGTCCCGCCTTTCTCGCCGTCGGTCACATAGTAGCTTCCGTCTGCTCCGGTCGCCTTGATATAATGCTTATCCGTTGCATTCTGCAGGACAAATTTCACGTCCGCAAAGTTAAAGTCATTGTCTTCTGCCATGCCGGAAGGGCCGTCAAACTTTTTAGTAAGATTGATCCCGAACGTATACACCCGGGACTCGTCATGCAGCTCATCGTAATTGGCATCCCATGTACGTCTCCACTCCAGCTTCACGTCGTTGATGTTGCCGGCATCTCCCAGGACCACCTTCCCATCGGAAGCAATGACAGCGTCATAGGAAACGACCATGAAGAGTTTGGAACACTGGCTCTGTCCGCTGTCGGCCGCATTGCGGTTGACGGCGGCAAGGCCGGCATCTGTCAGGGCAATGACAGCGCTGTTCTTTCCTGTGCCGGGGGTATTATAAGTAACCGTAAAGTACGGACCGTCTTCCGTCCACTCCCTGGCAGCATTTGCCCCGTCCTTATCAACGATCTCCAGGGCATGTTCAGGATCATTGGCAAACGCAGGATCCTCAGCACTGTAAAAACGGATCCTGAACGAACCTTTGTTATAACTGATGCCATAGTCGATCTGATCGGTGAACTCATATTTTGTAAGATGCGTCGCGTCGGAAGTGATCTCGGGCAGGTGGGATACCAGGATATAATCCATCACGTCGCCCTCAGAACCGGTTCCGATATCGTAGTACTTCAGATCCTGATCATGCTTTGCAGGATCGATCACAGCATTGTCATGCTGACGTACCTTTTTATCCAGAGTGGGGATATCTGTCTGGTTCTTAGGATAAACGGTCACATCATAGAACCAGGATTCCCCCTGCGCGTCGGTCATGGGCAGAGAAACGAAAAACGGATCCACTGTATATTTCACATTGGCAGGCACTTTTGTTTCCACAACAAGATAAAGGCCCTGCGCAAGGCCGGAGGCCGTTGTCACACCGTTTTCATCCGTTTTCGGCATGACCGTTTTGCCACTTGCATTCTGCATATAGGTTTCCAGCGCGATCTTACCATTGGTATTTGTCATATCGCCTGCAGGAAAAGGATCTGTTTTTTCCTGATTAAGCAGCTTTTTCATCGCTTCATTGATCTCATCCGATGTAAACTTGTGGTCCGTACGGGGAAGTTTTTCATCCGGCCATGTACTTGCGGTAAGGCCAAGGATATTTCTCAGAGATTCGTCTTCTATGTCATACATCACGGCCACTTTGCCGTTTTCGCTGACGGTACTGATAGACCCGGCCTTTACATAGGTAAACTCAACATCTTTGATCACATAGTCCTTCATCTTATCTTCCACTTCAGCCGTGTGCGCCATACCATCTGTATAATTCTGGGCCAGAGTGGTCACATCAACGCCATCCTCCATGGCGGCCGTATAATCGTACTTGTGAATAGTCAGGGATGCCGCGCGGTTCGGATCAATGGTATCCGTCCCCGGTTGGGCAGAAGCAGCCGTTGCGGCCGTCAATATACAGACCGCGGAAAGCACAGCCGCGATAATTCTTTTCGTGTTTCTCATTTTTGATATTGCTCCTTTCTGTTTTGCCTCATGGAAGCACTTCCTGTTTACGTTGTATTAACATTTTGCCGTCTATTTCCCGATGGCTTTTTTCTTTTGTTTCTTTCCCGTCATTTTCTGTATCAGACGGATCAATACGACAATAGCGACAGCCGCCACGGGCAGGATATACCTCAGACATTTCTCCCAAAACAGAAGAATATCCTCCCCGGCAGCCATATGCGCCGCCTCTTTGTTATCGTTTCCTTTCAGAGCCGCGCCTGTCGTCGGTTCGTCTTTTGATTCCGGATTATCGGGAAGTACATCCGCCACACGCTCACAGAACACAACATAACGGTAAGGAGTACCACTGTGCGCATAAGGATAACAGGAAAACAGCGTCACCATATCACGGCCGTTCCGGATGAAGATATTCTCCAATTCGCGGGAATAAATAATCTTTGCCGATACAGCCCTGTATGTCATCGTTCCCCATGGATTGGTTATATAGACCACACTTCCGTCTTTCATGTCTTCAATATTCCGAAAATAGGCACTGCCTCTCCATCCCCGGTGTCCGCATATCACACAATTGGTATTTTCACCGCCGATAGGCATACTTGTCCCGGCAAGGACCGCGGCCCCTTTGGACATGTTCAGCGGCGACGCGCCGATATACAGCGGCATTCTTACTCCCATGTCCGGCACTTCAATATAGCCGATCGCGGAATTGTCCGATCCGAGAGATGACAGATCTACAGTTGCCTGTTCAAAATCCCAGGCGTCTGTAAGCTTCTGCCCTTTCCGGGCCAGTTCTTTATTATATCTGCTCATCTCCGCGTACAGATCCTGAAAAGCCGGCGCCTGAGTCTGTTCCGGCACATCTGCCGCGGACCTGTCAGAAGCAGCGTACTGCTGTTCAAATTCAGCGATCACATTATCAACATCCTGCTGTGTCATCCATTCCCGATAGCACGGATACAGATACCAGCAGATCCCGGTCAGGATGAGGATCGCTCCCAAAACAATCCGGACGATGCTCTGGAAGTTCCTTTTTTGTTTCTGTTTCACCTTACCTGGCATGTACCTCCCATCATGGTGGAAGTATCGTTATGCCTCCTCCTTTCTGCTTTTGATTTGTATGAAAACCGGCAGATCCGGTAATCACCAACAAAGCGGTACATTTACTTTGGAAAATGTCCTGGATACGGGCCTCCGGCCCGAAAAGACAACAGGCGCCCTGCCTGTCGGATAAACAGATCGCGAACGATCCATGGATATGAACAGGCCGCAAGGCCTGTCCAAAAACAGGTCTCCGAAAAAACCTGTAAAGAAAAAAACATATGATATACAGCCGCAAAGCACAGAACATGTTGTCTGTTTATGCGTATTACTTGCTTCACGGCATTATTATAGAAATACTATATTATCAACGTCAATAACATCATGCAATATATTTTTGTATCAATAACATGTCAATATTTTTATCATCTTATTGTCTTTTGTAAACATCTCTTAGAATATATATTCAAAAGTCATGCATATGAATAAAGACTGACGGAAATAAAAAAAGCAGAAACGCCGTAAAATCAACATTCCTGCATGTAGTGAGCGTGGGGGGTCTCGAACCCCCGACAACTTGATTAAAAGTCACACTGTATTTTTGTTTGACATTTTTCTTTTCATTCTGACATTCATGTGGTATAGTAACGTCTATAATATGCTTAACCGGGCAGCCGGGGAGGCGTGCAGTCATCCGCTCTTATCCTGTGGAGGGGGTGAGGCTTATGAGTACATACGAGGAATTTACGGTCATTTTGGCCGTGGCAATGCTTATTGTTGCCATTCTGAATTATAGAAAATAAGCAAGCCGCCTTGTCTCTTGGCTCGAGCAGGCAGCTTGCTTTTTAAGTAACTGTTTTTTCGCCGGAGCGGATAGGCTTCATCTATCTTCCGGCTGTCCTGTTAAGCATATTATATTCTATTTCACGGCAAATTACAATACCCTTTTTCAAACAGAGCCCCGGAGAGATGATATTATTCTCCATATGGCGGATTGCCCATAACACGGTCTTTTATGTCCTTCACTACTTCTTTAGGCGTCATCCAGTCTACTTTTATTTCTCCATTTGATGCTTCAAATTCTGCAATATGCTTTTCAATGATGTATTCCAATTCTTTTGACAAACTTCTTTTATTTACTTCCGCTATGTATTTCATTTTGGAAATATTATCTTGTTTTGTATTTGCCTTTATAACAGGTAATTTTGTTCCCATAATTACTCCTTTCACAAATCGTGCTAAAATGGTTTGACAGTAGTGCTACTTTTGTGCTACTATATCGGTGGTACTACTTTAGTACTATTTTGGCCCGATGTGGTTCAACAATGGTACACGTTTTAATTTTAGCACACAATGTCTTTTTAAGCAAGGCTTGTATGGTCTTGCGTTTGGTTTTTTCTCTCTATCCCCTCTTTTGATTGTGTGTGGGATTGTGACGTGTGCTGATGGGTGTGCCCCGCACGGAGGTGCGGGGCGGCGCTCATTCCCTTTCGGCTTCTATTACTTGACATAGTATCATTTTAGGGGACACAGTGGAGGTTTTCAGTTGTTAGGTTCTTATAATATTTATGATGAGTGTTATACAATCATAAAGGATTTTGGTGACACGCTAGAAGTCACTTATCTTTCAAAACATCGTAAACCGGGTTTTGAGTTGGATAAACCTTTACGTGACAGAAAGTATATTCCTCAGAATACGGTCAATGATGAAAAGCTGGATTGCAATATTGCTCGTGCCCGCTCCAAAGTGAAGGATTTGGGGCGGGCTAATGACTGGCAGTATTTTGTCACGCTGACATTGGACAGTGAAAAGATGGACCGGTTCAATCTGGATGATTTTCATTGTTCATTGTCTAAATTTATACATAACTGCAACCGCCGCAGACCGGCTGACGGAAAAATAAAATATCTTCTTATCCCGGAATTGCATAAGGACGGTGCGTGGCATATGCATGGTCTGATGATGGGGTTTTGTGATGATGATTTGACAGTAAATGAGCATGGTTATCTGGACTGGCCTGCATATCGGCAGCGTTTTGGTTTTATTTCCCTTGGCGGGCTTAGAAACAGGCATAAAGCCGTACATTATATACTGAAATATATTGGCAAGGGCTTTTCGGAGAGAACCAGAGATTTAGGGGCGCACCTGTATTACCATTCCAGAGGATTGCAGGAGGGAGATATTGTATATAAGGGCAATGAAGTTGACCTGCTCTGTCCGTGGGATTATGAGCACCCGGATGGTTACTGCAAAAAAAAGACTTTTGACCTGCTGATAGATGATTACACGAAATATCTGAAATTCAGAGAATGACAGCAGACCGGTACCGGCCGCCGCTGATCACTGTCGGTGCCACAGCTTGACGCATAGCCGCAGACTTCCGGTGCCAATGCCAAGAAACTGGCGGTCGGAGCTCCGGAGGGCTGACTCAAGATGTGCAGTCGAGAGCGAGACCCGGGGCGCACGCAGTGCGCAACCGGATACTTACGGTGCCATCCTGTTACATGCGGCGGAGCCTTTCGGTGTCAATAAATTATAGCCGGCCTTGACTGCACATCAATCTTGTATCGGTGCCATAGACTTACGGCAGGCCATAACCTTACGGCAGGCCATAAGCTGATGGTGCATTTTTCCATATATTGTCATGTTGGATTGATTTTATGAGGTTAATAAATGACATTGCAGACTGCTTTTGATAATTTCATACTGGAAAAACGCCTGCAGGGGCTGTCTGCGGATAGCATAAAAAGCTATGAGAACATCATCTTTATTTTCCTGCACCATATTGGCGGTGACATGGATATTTCAGCCTTGACCCGTGAAATGGTAAATGATTATATCCTGTCTCTGCAGAGCCGGAACATCGATAAATCGACCATAGCCACATACGTTCGTAACGCAAGGATTTTTCTGTGTTGGGTATATACGGAATATGACCTGTCTTTTGACCCGCACAAGATACGGGTGCCAAAATCTCCCAAAAAGCAGGTTCACTTATTAAGCGATACGGAAATAGGTCTGATATTCAATGCCATACATTCTTCTTTCCCGTGGATCTCTGCAAGGAACCGGGCGATTGTGGCTCTCATGCTTGACTCTGGCATCCGCCAGGGCGAAGTGTGCGGCCTGCTCCGGGAAAATATGGACTATGACAGGATGATGTTCAAGGTCACTGGCAAAGGCGCAAAGGACAGGCTTGTGCCCCTCGGTATGTTCGCAAAATCCCTTCTGTCGGAATATATGGCTCTCTGCCCTTACAGGGACGCACAGAGCGTCTTTGTTGACCGTTACGGGAAACAGATTAGCCGCAACGCCATCCGGTTGTTTGTGAACCGTCTGAAGCACGATACGGGCATTGATTTTTCTTCCCACAAGTTCCGTCATAACTTTGCCACAAATTATTGCATTGACAACTTACAGCGTACCGGCAATTCTGATGTGTATGATTTAAGTATCCTTATGGGGCATGAGAGTGTGGAGACTACAAAACGATATGAGCATTTCGCCCATGAACTGGTGGCTGTAAAAAACCATTCTTCCCACCTTGACGATGTGTTCCGGGAGCAGATAAGTATGTCTGGGATTTGACGGCAATAAAAAAAGCAGAAACGCCGTAAAATCAACATTCCTGCATGTAGTGAGCGTGGGGGGTCTCGAACCCCCGACAACTTGATTAAAAGTCAAGTGCTCTACCAACTGAGCTACACACCCGTTTTATTGTTTGCAACTGGGCTAGCTGGATTCGAACCAGCGCATCCAGGAGTCAAAGTCCTGTGCCTTACCGCTTGGCGATAGCCCATCAATTTGGAAAAAAGAAGGTGGATAAAGGGATTCGAACCCTTGGCCTCCAGAGCCACAATCTGGCGCGCTAACCAGCTGCGCTATACCCACC
>CANQHX010000041.1 GCA_947623905.1 uncultured Lachnospiraceae bacterium | reverse complement strand
TTGCTGGGCTCGTGATTGGTCAGCTGCTTTACCTTATCCTGCACCGCAGGGATACGGGTGGAACCGCCTACCAGCAGCACCTTGCCAAGGTCAGCGGCTGTGATGCCGGCCTCGTTTAAGGCGTCGCTCACCGGCTTGGCGGTGCGCTCTACCAGATCGTGGGTCAGCTCGTCAAATTTCGCCCTTGTCAGGTTCATGTCAAAATGCTTGGGTCCTTCTGCCGTTGCGGTGATGAAAGGCAGATTGATATTGGTAGTAGTGGCGCTGGACAGCTCCTTCTTGGCCTTCTCAGCAGCTTCCTTCAGTCTCTGAAGGGCCATCTTGTCGTTGGAAAGGTCCACGCCCTCGTTTCTCTTGAACTCTGCAAGCATGTAGTCGGTGATCTTCTGGTCGAAGTCGTCGCCGCCCAGCCTGTTGTCGCCGGAGGTAGCCAGCACTTCGATAACGCCGTCGCCGATCTCGATGATGGACACATCAAATGTACCGCCGCCCAGGTCGTACACCATGATCTTCTGCTCTTTTTCGTTGTCCAGGCCGTAAGCCAGAGCTGCGGCCGTCGGCTCGTTGATGATACGCTTTACATCCAGGCCCGCGATCTTGCCGGCGTCCTTTGTAGCCTGACGCTGTGCATCATTAAAGTATGCGGGAACGGTGATCACTGCCTCTGTCACCTTCTCGCCCAGATAATCCTCCGCGTCCTTTTTCAGCTTTTGCAGGATCATAGCGGAAATTTCCTGAGGAGAATACTTCTTGTCGCCGATGGCCACCCTCGCGTCCGTACCCATCTTTCTCTTAATAGAAGAAATGGTATTGTCCGCGTTGGTCACTGCCTGACGCTTTGCAGGCTCGCCTACCAGACGGTCGCCGTTCTTCGTGAATGCCACGACGGAAGGTGTCGTCCTCGCGCCCTCCTGATTGGCAATGACAACAGGCTGGCCGCCCTCCATCACTGCTACGCAGCTGTTTGTTGTTCCAAGGTCGATACCGATGATCTTACTCATAATTTTTTCCTCCTTATGATTTCTGAATTATTCAGTTTTATTTTTAATTTGCAACCTTTACCATGCTGTGGCGGACCACATTGCCCCGGTAGGTGTACCCCTTCTGGAGCTCCTCCACCACTTCATTTTCGCCGGCTTCTTCATTTTCCTCATGCATCACGGCGTTGTGGAAATTCGGATCAAAGGGCTGTCCCTTCGCCTCGATGGGCTTTACGTCCAGCTGTTCCAGCACCGTGGCCAGCTGCTTGTATATCATCTCCATGCCCTGGCCTACGCCTCCCGCCTTGTCCTCATCGGTCAAAGCGTCCAGTCCCCGTTCAAAATTGTCCACTACCGGAAGGATCTTCTCGATCACATCTCTGGCGCCGATCTCATACATCTGGGACTTTTCCTTTTCCGTGCGCTTGCGGAAGTTGTCAAACTCTGCCATGGAGCGCTTCAGCTTGTCGGTAAGCTCTTCTACCGTTTCCTCCAGCTTGTCTTTCTTTTTTTTCTTGCCGAAGAAACCGGTCTTTGTCTTGCCGTCTTCCCTGCTGTCCGCCTCCGCGCCGTTTCCGGACGCTTCCTCTGTCTCCGGACCGTCCTCCGGTTCCGGCGTCTGGTCTTCCCCGGGGCCGTCCTCGGCCCCTTCTGTTCCTCCGGCGGCCGCGTCCTCCGTGTGTTCCCCGACAGGACCGTCTGTCACGGGCGTATCGTCATGTTCTTCCCCGCCTGTGTCCGCCGCTGTGGCGGCTTCCTCGTCCAGCTTTTGTTCCATGTCCTTTTCTTCCATATGCTACCTACCTCCTGTTGCTCTCGCCGTTGTTGAATACCTGATCCAGCTGCTGCATGAGCTTTTTCATATTATTCATCACATTTTCGTAATCCATTCTCTTGGGGCCGATGATGCCGATGGTGCCCTGCATCCCGTTGCCCATGTCGTATGTGGCGGTGACCACGCTGCAGTCCTTCATGCTCTGCACCGGCGCCTCCTGTCCGATGTACACCCGCATGCCGGTCTCCTGGGTATCCTCCATGACCTTCGTCACCAGCTCGGCCAGCTGATTTTTTTCCTCCAGCGTGCCGATCAGGTTCTGGGCCCGCTGCCGGTCGCTGAGCTCCGGGTATTTGAAAATGTTGGTGGCGCCGCTTGTGTAGATCTCCACTTCCTCGCCGGCCTTTAATGCCTGGGCCACCGCGTCCAGCACCTCGTCCACCAGCGTGCTGTGGATACCCGCCTGGGTCTTCATCTGGGAAATGATCCCCAGATTGATCTCTCCCAGAGACTGTCCCACCAGCTGGGAATTGAGCAGGATGTTCAGCTTCAGCAGGCCCTCATTGTTCAGGGGTTCGCTGACGGAAATGATCCGGTTGCGCACCACATTGCCCTCCAGCACGATCACGGCCACTACATGAAATTCGTCCATCTGGGACAGCTGTATGAATTTCACCCGGCTGTGGTAGGCCTGGGGCGAAGAGATCATAGCCGCGTAGTTGGTGTTTTCCGCCAGCATCCGGGCCATCTTCTTCAGCGTGTGATCCATGCGATCCTGCTTCTGGATCATCAGCTCCTGCATCTGGGAAACCTCTTCCTCTTTGTCCTTCATGAGGCTGTCCACGTACAGCCGGTATCCTTTGTCCGACGGGATCCTCCCGGCAGATGTATGGGGCTGTACGATATAGCCCAGATCCTCCAGATCCGACATCTCGTTGCGGATGGTGGCGGAGCTTAAATTGATGCCTTCACATTTGGAAAGAGTGCGGGAGCCTACCGGCTCGCCTGTCTCCAGATACGTCTGAATGATGGCGTTGAGTATTTTTCTTTTTCTTTCATCCAACCCGTCCATAGGACCACTCCTTCCCGGCAAATTATTAGCACTCGTTTTTAAGGAGTGCTAACATCTGCATACAATATACATCCATTTCCATATACTGTCAAGGGGGAAAGTGAAAAAATTTTTATGAAATAAATGTGAATAGGTTCCTTCATGTCCTTGAAGGAAATCACGCGCATTCCCGGCTGTCCTGCATATGATATTGTAACAACTTCTGTCAGGTGAACCCCATATGAGTATCTACGTTGTGCAGCCGGGAGATACGGCCTACGGTATTGCCGCGGAGCAAAACGTGCCCCTGGAGGAGCTGGCGTACGCCAACCAGCTCGTTTATCCTTATCCCCTTGCCGTGGGGCAGGCGCTGTATGTACCGCAGGAGCCAGACTCTGACCGGCGGTCTGTCACGGTAAACGGCTACGCCTATCCATTCATCAGTCCTTACGTGCTCAGCCAGACGCTGCCATTTCTCACATTTCTGTCGGTATTTTCCTACGGTTTCACGGAGGACGGACAGCTCCTCGCGCCCCAGGCAGACGACGCATGGATGCTGGAGGCGGCGGCGCAGTACGCGGTCCGGCCCATTCTCACCCTCACGCCCTTCGGCCCCGAAGGACTGTTCAGCAATTACCTGATCCACCAGATCGTCACCCGTCCGGCGTCCCGCAGCGTGCTCATCAGCCAGCTGCTGGATACGATGAACGAGAAGGGTTACACCGGCGTTGATATTGACTTTGAATATATTCTGGCGGAGGACCGCGACCTGTTCACGGGATTTGTGCGGGAAGTGACCAACGCCATGCACGCCGCGGGCTTTACCTGCTCCGTGGCCCTTGCGCCCAAAACATCGGCCGGCCAGCAGGGGCTTCTGTACGAAGGAAAAGACTACGGCGCCCTGGGTGCCATCGCGGACAGCGTGCTGCTGATGACCTACGAGTGGGGCTACACGTACGGACCACCTATGGCGGTGGCGCCTCTCAATATGGTGCGCCGTGTGGTGGAGTACGCCCTGACGGAGATCCCTGCCGCCAAGATCGACCTGGGCATTCCCAATTACGGGTACGACTGGCCGCTTCCCTACCAGCAGGGCATCACCGCCGCCCGCACCATCGGAAATGTGGAGGCCGTTCAGATCGCTCTGGACTACAATGCCGTCATAGAATTTGACGAGACTGCCCGGTCCCCTTTTTTCCGCTACACAGCGGAGGACGGCACCGTGCATGAAGTGTGGTTTGAAGATGTGCGCAGCTTAAGCGCCAAGTTTGACCTGGTGGAGCAGTACAGTCTCCGGGGCATGGGCTACTGGCAGATCATGCGCTGGTTCCGGGCAAACTGGCTGCTGTTGTCAGAACGCTTTGTTATTTCTGAATGATTTTCCGACTATTTGGTTAGATGCTCCTAACTTATGGATATTTTTCTGATTTTTTTGTCAGATCGTCTTGCATTGGACGGTGTGGTATGGTACTTTTCCATATAGAGCAAACGCAAACATACACCGGAGGAAATTATGTCACTTACAGAACTGTTTATCATCGCCGTAGGACTGTCCATGGACGCTTTTGCCGTATCCATCTGCAAGGGTCTGTCCCTGCAGAAAATGAACTGGAAAAATGCCGTCGTCGCCGGACTGTATTTCGGCGGGTTTCAGGCGCTCATGCCGCTCATCGGATACTTTCTCGGCACAGGCTTTAAAGATATGATCACCCAGATCGATCACTGGATCGCTTTCGCGCTGCTGGCGTTTATCGGCGCCAATATGATAAAGGATTCCAGAGATGAGGCGGATTCCCTTGACGATTCCTTCGGTCCCAAAGCCATGCTGCCTCTGGCGGTGGCCACCAGCATCGACGCTCTGGCAGTGGGCGTCAGCTTTGCGTTTCTGAACGTACAGATCGTGCCCGCCGTATCCTTTATCGGCGTGATCACGTTTGTCCTGTCCTTTGTCGGTATCAAGGTGGGCAACGTGTTCGGAGCCAGGTACAAGTCCGGAGCGGAAGTGGCAGGCGGCGTGATCCTCATCCTCATGGGGGTAAAGATCCTGCTGGAGCACCTGGGGATCCTATCCTTCTGACGGATAGACTTCAGCGGCGATATGGTTTTTCTTCTCTAAAATATTTTCACGGACAACTGATGCCGTAAGCAGATTACTCCTGCCAGGCCAACCGCCGCATTCTTTCCATTACTCATGATAATCCAATATTCCTTTGATGCGTGACATCGCTAAAAATGAAGTGTATAATAGACTTATACATGACAACACACCCCAAAGGACTCTGATCCCATGAAAAAAACAAGACGCCTGGCGCTTGCTCTTCTGATTTTCATCATCTCATATATGTTCTGGGGATGTGGCTACATCACAGAGCTGTTTTCTCCCGCGCCCGCGCCGGAATATACGCCCATTCCCGGCGCTTCCTTTACCGTGCATTTTCTTGACGTGGGCCAGGCGGACGCCGCCCTCGTGCTGTGCGACGGCCATGCCATGCTCATCGACGGAGGCAACGTGGAGGACAGCAGCCGGATCGTCTCCTGTCTGAAAAGGCTCCAGATCAGTCATCTGGATTACGTGGTGTGCACCCACGGCCACGAGGATCATGTGGGCGGCCTTTCCGGCGCCCTGTCGGTGGCAGCGGCAGATCACGTATACGCGCCTGTGACCGCCGTCAAATCCACTGCCTACGACCATTTTCTGGCAAAAGTGTCCCAGCAGGGGCTGGAGCTCACCCATCCCGCCTGCGGGGATACCATATCTCTGGGCGGCAGCACAGTGGAATTCCTGGGGCCCGTCACGGAAGACGCCGACGACGTAAACAATACATCCATCGTGCTGAAGATCATCTACGGCAATACTTCTTTTTTATTCACGGGAGACGCCGAACGGCAGGAAGAACAGGACCTGATAGATGCGGGATATGATCTTAAGGCGGATGTGCTGAAAGTGGGCCACCACGGCTCCGGCAGTTCCTCCTCCTACACGTTTATCCGGGAAGTCATGCCGGAGTACGCCGTCATATCCGTAGGGGCGGACAATCCCTTCGGCCACCCGGACGAGGATACGCTGAGCCGTCTGGAGGACGCGGGCGCGCAGATCTTCCGGACGGACCTGCTGGGAGATATCGTAGCAGAAAGCGACGGCGCTGCTGTCACCATTGCCGCCGAAAACACAGACATGAGAAGCAGGCAATCCGGCACGGGGCAGACAGATGCCGGGCAGGAAGGCACAGGGCAGGATGGCACGGGACAGACAAGCGCCGGGCAGTCAGATGCAGGGCAGGATGGCGCGGCCGACACGCCTCTTCCCGACGGCGCCTGCATCGGCAACATCAATTCCAGGATTTTCCACCGTCCATCCTGTGACAGCCTTCCGGCGGAACACAACCGGATCTTATTCGACAGCAGGGAAGAAGCTGTTCAGTACGGTTATACGCCCTGCAAAAGATGCGCGCCGTAGAGCATCAGCCTTCTTTCCGGTATCTCCAGTACCGGTTCACCAGGCTCCGGAAGCCCATATCCCGGATCGTTTCATAGGATAATTTATAATTTTTGCGGGAATACCGGCCCGTATACAGATACCGGATGAGATCCAGCACATACGAGTCTATGACCTGGAGGCTTTCGGACGTTGTGATCACAGGAAAATACCATCTGCACCATGTGATCTCGCCGGGAAAGGGCTTTTCATAAAACTTTCGGTTGAGATAGCGGATATAGGCCCGCGCCGCCCTCTCGCCGGAGGCTCCTTTTTTGATCTTCCATCTGTACAGCGCCCGGGCTTTCCGCTTCAGCTTCCCCTTCAGCTTTTTCAGCGCCGCGCCGGAGATGTCCACATCGGAATCGGAAAAGGAAAACCCCAGAAATTCCCACGGTTCCCCCGGCATAGTGCGGAACTCCTTATCTTCATTGATCTCCAGCTTTCGCTCGGAAAGAAAGCTTTTTATTTTCTCTTCGTAAACGGCGATCTCCTCCGCCGTATTTCCAAACACGATCATATCGTCAGAATATCTGGCATACAAAACGCCGCACCCGGCAAACCACCGGTCCAGCTCCGCCAGGTACAGGTCTGCCAGAAAGCCCGCCGTGGGCACGCCGGCCATGATCCCTTTTTTGACTTTTTCCGGTCTCCCGTCCCGCAGGGCGTAAGGGTCCTGCAGCATGGCGGTGAGCAGCTCCGCCATGTCCGGCTCCCGGCGGAATACTTCCCTCACCATGGAGACCATCTGTTCGGTATCCACAGAATGAAAATAATCACGGATATCCGCCTTATAGCTGTACATCTTCGCCAGGCCGGGCGTACGGGCGATCCTTTTTATGGCGTCCTTCACCCCTGTATCCCTGCGGAAGGAATACAGGTTGTCCGGGAACAGATCATCATATTCTCTCAGCAGATACGCCAGCAGTTTCAGCAGATAGTTTTCTTCCCTGCCAAAGGTAAAGACCGTCCGTTTCCGGCCGGTTCCTCCTTTGTTGACCTGCGCCACTCTGGGCATTCCCAGATGTCCCCCGGCGCAGACACGCTCCGCCGCCGGGACATACTCCTTCTGCTCCACAAACGTTCGCAGATCCTCCAGTTCTCTTTTGGTGAGATGGCCTTTTTCCGTTTTAAACGCCAGATATTCCTCCCAGCGCTGTTCTGACAGCAATGACTCCAGCAAATCCGGTTCCTCCGTTGCAAAACAAAAGAATAGTGCAGGGATCTGTCCTGCACCATTCTTTTATCATTCATGAAGATAAGAAAAGATTTCACAATCGTAATTCGATTAACCGGACTGCACACAGCACCATTGTCTGCAAAATGTTGTTCCCGCGCTGTGCTCCGTCCTCCGCAGACGCTTCCGCATTCCTATCTCCAGAAATCATCTTAACGTTTCTGAGGCTTAAAGGGCGTCTCATATCCGTTGGACTCCACCAGCCCCAGGGCTTCATACACCTTTCTCAGCACATAGTGCTTTGTATTTGGCATTCCTGTATAGAAGGGCAGGTACGGGATGTCCTGGTCGATGCAGGCGTACCGGATCCCTCTGGTCAGATTGTTGGGCCGGGCGGATGCTTTCATCACCGCCACCACCAGTCTGACCTTTCCGTCCTCCAGAAAGACAAACTGCGCCGGCTTGCCGTATGTGTTGGCGCTGTAGGGCTGTCCCCCTATGGTCGTTTCCTCTAACCAATAATCTCTTTTCCGCAGGGCCCTGTCCGCGTCAAAAAACGCGGGAGACACATCGCGTCTCAGCTCAAACCGCTTCAAAAGGGGAGACTGAGAAAAATACTGTTCAAACTCCTTCACCAGCTGCTCTTCGCTTTTATCGTACCCGGCGCGTTCCTCATCATCATAAAACCAGGCAAGATCCTCTATCTTGTAAAGGGTTTCCACCGGTATATGAGGAGAGATCCAGTCCTGGGCGCAGGACGGATGTTCTTTTATATAATCCATCACCTGCTCATCCTGCGCCAATACTTCTTCATAAGGCGGATAGGCCAGCAGACTGCCCAGTACAGATTCATCCAGAACCACACGATAGGCCGCCTCCACGGCCTCTTTCATGACTTCCTCCGACTCCGCGGAATCTGTTCCTGCCAAGGTCTCCCGCAGCCGGGCAATTTCCCCGTTCAGCTGGTCATATTTGTCATACAGCTCCTCATCTTTCTTGTATGGCGCTATGCGCTGCATCAGAGCCAGGCCGTCCTTCTCGATCTGATGCGTTTTTGCTTCCAGTTCCGCCGCCTGCTGACGAAGGGCGTTCTTCTTTTTGACGGCAAACAGTCCCTGTTTTCCGACCTCATCCAGCAGACGAAAATAGTTTGAATAGTTCTCACTTATTTCCTTTTCCATGGACGAGATGGTGCCCCGGGGATGGCCGTACTGCCGGATCATGTCTTCCACAGACGCCAGTTCTTTTTCCCTTTTCTCCAGCTGGATGTACGGCCCTGCTATTCTCAGAATGTTTATGGTATCCTCATACTGTCGGATCTCTGTCATATCCTGCCTCCCTGCGCTTTTATGCGAGAGCGCTGTGATCCAGCACCTTTTCCACCGCGGCCTTCCAGCCCGCGTACTTCTCCGTCTTTGCCGTCTCGTCCATGGCGGGCGTATAGGCGGTGCGCTTCATGCGGTCAAACACGTTTTTGTCCAGCAGGCCCACAGCCAGGCCGGCGGCGTAGGCCGCGCCGATGCCGGAAAGCTCCTCGGCGTCAGGCACCTGCACGGGAATGCCCAGCATGTCGCTCTGGAACTGCATGAGATAGGCGTTTCTCGTAGGGCCGCCGTCCACCCGGATATCCCGGATGGCCACGCCGGACTCCTCCGCCATGAGCTTTACGATGTCCGTGATCTGGTAGGCGATGCACTCCACCGCGGCCTTGACGATCTCCGCCTTGCCGGTGATACGGGTCATGCCCCACAGGGTGGCAGTGGCATTGCTGTCCCAGTAAGGAGCTCCCAGTCCGGAAAAGGCAGGCACAAGGTACGTCCTGTCCGCCGGATTGGCCTCTTCGGCCAGTCTCTGGGTCTCTCCCGCGCTCTCGATGAGCTTCACATCATCCTTCAGCCAGCTGATCACCGCGCCGGTGTAGTTGATATTGCCCTCCAGCACGTAATTTACCTTTCCATCCATGCCCCACGCCAGGGAGGTAACCACGCCCTGGGAGCTGAACACAGGCTTTTCTCCGATGTTCATCATCACGGAGGAGCCGGTGCCGTAGGTGGACTTGATCATGCCCTTTGACAGGCAGCCCTGTCCGAACAGCGCCCCGTGGGAATCCCCCAGCACCCCGTGGATGGACACCTTCCGGGGCAGCGCCCCCTCGAAGTCCGTCATGCCGAAATCGCTGTTGGAATCGCACACCTCTGCCAGACAGCAGGTGGGGATACCGAACCAGCCGCACACCTCCTCATCCCACGCAAGGGTGGAGATGTTGAACATCTGGGTGCGGGAGGCGTTGGAATAATCCGTCTTAAAATTGCCTGTCAGCTTGTACACCAGCCAGCTGTCCACCGTGCCGCAGCACAGCTGACCGGCCTGAGCCTTCTCCTTGGCGCCGGGCACATTTTCCAGCACCCAGGCGATCTTGGCCGCGCTGAAGTAGGGGGACAGCTGCAGTCCGGTCTTTGCCTGGACTGCCTCACTGTGTCCTTCCTTCGCGATGCGGTCGCAGATGGCCGCGCCTCTGGCGCACTGCCATACCACCGCGTTGTACACCGGCTCTCCGGTAGCCCGGTCCCACACAAGGGCCGTCTCCCGCTGGTTGCTGATGCCCACGGCGGCAATGTCCATGCCGTCTGTTCCCGTGGCGGCCAGCAGATCGCGGATGAGGGCGACGGTGTTGTGATAGATCTCCATGGGATCGTGTTCCACCCAGCCTTTTTCATCGATCATCTGCTTATGAGGCCGGTCCACACGCTTCAGAAGAGCCCCGCTGGTATCAAACAACATGGCCTTTGTACCCTGGGTACTCTGATCGATACCGATAATATATTTCATGATATTCCTCATTCCGGACAGTTTGCCCACGCAGCCTGTCCTCATTCCAAAACTTACTTCAGCAGCTCCGCGGCCTTCTCAGCAATGCCCTCCGCGGTCAGCCCGTAGTATCCGAACACCTCTTTGGACACACCGGTGACCACCGGAGCGTCGGGCAGGGACATGTTCACAACCTTCCTGGGACATTCCGCCGACACGATCTGGGCCACCATAGCGCCCAGTCCGCCGATGAAGGTATGCTCTTCCACCGTCAGCACCGCTTTGGCGTTCTCTGCGGCCTTCACCACCGCGTCTTTGTCAATGGGCTTCACACAGTACATGTCCAGCAGCGTGGCGGATATGCCCTGCGCCTTCAGAAGCTCCACAGCCTCCTGGGCGGGCTTTACCATCTCGCCGCAGGCAACGATGGCGATGTCCGTGCCCTCGCTGACCACGGTTGCCTTGTCCATCTCAAAGGGGCAGTCGTCCTCCGTATATACATCCTCCACGGGATTGCGGCCCACGCGGATGTAGGCAGGCTTCTCGTCCTGAAGAAGCGCCTCGATGAGATGCTTTGTCTGATGGCGGTCGCTGGGGATATATACCCGCATGTTGGGGATAGAGCCCATGATGGCGATGTCCTGGGCGGAATGATGGGTCATGCCCAGGGCGCCGTAGCTGACGCCGCCGCTGATGCCGATAAGGGTCACATTGGTATTGGAATAGGCCACGTCCACCTTACACTGCTCCATGCTCCTTGTGGAAAGGAAGCAGGCAGGAGAAGCGGCAAATGCCTTCTTGCCGCACCTTGCCAGACCGGCGGAGACGCTCACCAGACTCTGCTCGGCGATGCCCACCTCCACGAACTGGTCGGGATGGGCCGCCACATAATCCGTCATGGATGCGGAACCTCTGGAGTCGCTGCAGAGAACGACGATATCCTTGTCCGTATTTGCCTTTTCGATCAATACATCGCATATTACCTTGCGGTTGGGGATCGTATTAGCCATTTGCCTGCGCCCTCCTTTCTGCCAGTTCCTTTGCGGCCTGTTCATATTCCTCCGCCGTAGGCACCTTGTGATGCCATGCGGCCTGATTCTCGATAAAGGACACGCCGTATCCCTTTGTAGTGTCGGCAATGATCACCGTAGGCTTACCCTTGCAGGCCTTCGCCTTGTTGAAAGCCTCGTCCAGGGCGGCAATGTTGTTGCCTTCTGCGTGGAGCACGTTCCAGCCGAAGCTGCCCCACCGCTCGTCCTGGCTGTCGTGGGCCATAACGTCCTCGGTACAGCCGGAGATCTGCAGGCGGTTGCGGTCCACCACGGCACACAGGTTATCCAGCTTATAATGTCCGCCGGCCATGGCGCCTTCCCACACGGAGCCCTCCGCCAGCTCACCGTCACCCATGACCACATACACACGGTAATCCCGCTTGTCCATCCGCCCTGCCAGGGCCATGCCCACGCCTACGGACAGGCCGTGTCCCAGGGAACCGGAATTCATCTCGATGCCGTTGATCTTGTTGTTGGGGTGCCCGATGTACTTGGAGAGATACTGGGAATACGTCTCCAGATCCTCCTTCGGGAAAAATCCCCTGTCAGAAAGCACCGCGTACAGTGCCTCCACGGAATGTCCCTTGCTCAAGATGAAGCGGTCCCGGTCGGGATCGGCCACCTGCTCCGGGGACACGTTCATCTGCTTGTAATACAAAGTGATCAAAATATCCATCACGCTGAAGTCGCCGCCGATATGCCCGGTCTTTGCCTTGTAGATCATATCCAGCACAACCCTGCGCAGTTCAAAAGACTTTGCCGTCAAATTTTCCATTGTGTCTGTCTGACTCCTTTCAACACCTGGTCAAAAAACCCGAAGGGTCTTTTATTCGCCTCGGATGTATGCCTTTACTTCTTCCTCCACGGGATCGTACAGATCCGGCTCCACGCCGATATACTTACATGCCTCGTACAGCACGGGCACTACGTTCTTGTGGATGCCGACGCAGTGGTGGATGTAAGGACCGCACACCAGCTTGTCCTCCAGGCGCTTTAAGTTGGCCACTTCTACCCAAACATAAGTGCCTTTGGTGTAAGGGCCTTCCACGCCCTTGGCATTGCCCAGGAGCAGGGAATACTCGCCATTGTCGCCGTCAAACCGGGCAAGGGTCATATCGCCAAGCTTGGCCCTTGCTTCCACGGCGCCGGGATGATCGAACGCCAGAGGATAGCCGATGGTCGGCTTCTCGTCGGCGCAGGAGATGGGCCAGGGACCGCAGTGCTGCAGCAGTTCCCCGTTCTCGTTATCGGGGTGGCGCACCGTCCAGTCGGCAAAGAAGGAGCGGGCCTCATCCATTCCGGCAGCCTCCACCATAACGGCGGTGATGGCGCCATGGATGTCCGTCTCGCACACCACGGGGATGCCTTCCTCGTTGAGAAGGGAGTTGGCAGCGCAGGGCATGATGCCCAGCACATCCTGCAGGGCATTCCAACACTGGATGGCAATGGCGTTGCAGCCGTAGAAATCAGCCAGGTTCTTCATGGCTACCTTCAGGGCGCACACGTTCTCCAGCTGCTCGTCGTTGATGGTGATGTTGAATTTATCCTTTACGTAAGCCAGTGTCCTGGCCACCTCAGTGCCTTCCTCCTTGGCGGCGTCAATAGCCTGCTTCAGTTCCGGCATGGGGATGGGAGACAGCTGGATGTTGAACCGCTCCAGCAGTTCACCCTCGTTGCACATGGTAGACCAGAAATCAAAGGGTCTGGGCGCGATCTGCAGGATGCGGGTGTGCTTAAACACCTTCACCACGTTGCACACGGCCAGGAAATTTCTCACGCCACGCTCAAACTCCGGATCATCCAGACGACAGTTGGTCAGATATGTAAAGGGCACGCGGAACCGGCGGAGCACCTTGCCGGTAGCGAACAAGCCGCACTGGCTGTCTCTGAGGCGGATGCCGTTCTCATCGGGGCGCTCGTCCCTGGGGCCCCACAGCAGCACAGGCAGCTGCATCTCCCTGGCCAGGCGGGCCACCACGTACTCGGTGCCGAAATTGCAGTGTGGGAAGAACAGTCCGTCCACGCCCTCCTTGCGGAACTTCGCCATGATAGCGGGCAGATCCTTGTCATCGTAGAGCAGACCCTCCTCGTTGATATCTGTAATGTCCACAAACTCAATGCCCAGCTCTTTTAACTTCTCTCTTGTGAGATTGCTGTACTTGATTGCGTCCGGCGCGCTGAAGATACTTCTTCTGGTAGGCGCGAAGCCGATCTTGATCTTTGCCATAACGTATCACTCCTCTTATATTTTTTCTGTAAAACCCCAATGGTTTCCATTAGATTGATTATACCACAATCAACCATCTTTCTACAATATAAAAAAGAGCCTTTACGGCTCTTTTTGACTTATGTATTTATCCAGTCTGCAAACGCGTCCCGCGACTGATTCCGGTATTTCCGGCTGATGGGCACCTCCGCGCCGTTCCGCATAAGGAAACAATCCCGCTCCATCGCTTTCACGTACCGCAGATTGACAAAATAACTGTTGTGGCACCGCAGGAGCCAGCGGTCCGTCAGGCGCTCTCCCAGGGAATTGAGGGTGTCCCTGGTATAAAACGAATCCCCGTTCTCTATAATGATGTGGGATTCCCGCACGCTACGCTCTATGTACACGATATCCGTCTGGTCCAGCAGTACGATGCCGGATTTCTGGCGGAGCACCAGCTTGCTCCCCATCACCATGGAACAGCGCTGCAGGCGTTCCTCCACATAGGCGCCCACATCGGCAATGGCGCTTTCCCTGCCGATCCAGCGGACACGCCTGCCATACCCGCTGTTCTCCGGCACAGGCTTGTCCGTCCAGAAAAACACAGGGGTATCGCCCGACGCCTGCACGATTTCCCGGTTCATCTCCTCGGAATAGTCCCCATCCACAAGGATCGCGTCAAATCTGCCTCTGTTTTTCAGCACCTTGAGAAACCTGTCATAGTCGTAGTATTTCTCCGCGGCGACCTCAATCCTGTATTTTTTCAGTACAGCATACCCGTCGCTCCAGCACTTTTCCATCTGGTCGGGATGCTCGCTGCAAAATCCAATCTGAAACAACTCCCACAACTCCTCGCACCATTTCTCCCATATCCGCGACACGCGGTCTAAGGAATACTATATAGAAAAACCCTCTGTCCGGATATCATCCCACCTGGAACCTCCACCCTGACTGACTATGTTATTTATTCTAAAGGAAATAAATCATAAAGACAAGGATAACGCGGGATTTGTGACACAATCTGACAGACGCCGACAGGGATTTTTTCCCTCGCCGGCAAAAGATCCGGCTTCGGGACAAAGAAAAAAACTGCCCCAATATATTATATCGAGGCAGCCGGATAAAAAATCACAACTTTTTCCAGATTTTTTATTTTACATCTTTCATGGAGAAGCTGATGCGGCCCATCTTGTCCTTGCCGAGACATACCACCTTCACCACGTCGCCCAGAGTGAGCACGTCCTCCACGCGGTTGATGCGCTCCCTGGCGATCTTGGAGATGTGCACCATGCCCTCCTTGCCGGGAGCGAACTCGATAAAGGCGCCGAACTCCTTGATGCTCACTACCGTGCCGGTGAACACCTGTCCGGCCTCAAAGTCCGTGGTGATGATGCGGATCATATCCGCAGCCTTATCCATGCTCTCCTGCTCCACGCCGCAGATAGACACGAAGCCGTCGTCGTTGATGTCGATCTTCACGCCGGTGCGCTCAATGATGGTATTGATGGTCTTTCCTCTCTGACCTACCACGTCGCCGATCTTGGCAGGATCGATCTGCATCTGGATGATCTTGGGCGCGTACTGGCCCACCGTAGGACGGGGCTCGCTGATCACGGGACCCATGACTTCATCCAGGATATACAGCCGCGCCTTGCGGGTGCGGGCAATGGCCTCCTCGATGATGGGACGGGTCAGGCCGTGGATCTTGATATCCATCTGGATGGCCGTGATGCCGTCTCTGGTACCTGCCACCTTGAAGTCCATGTCGCCGAAAAAGTCTTCCAGACCCTGGATATCCGTCAGCACCAGATAATCGTCGTCTGTCTCCCCCGTCACAAGACCGCAGGAAATGCCTGCCACAGGCTTCTTGATGGGCACGCCTGCCGCCATGAGGGACATGGAGGAAGCGCACACGCTTGCCTGAGAGGTAGAGCCGTTGGACTCCATAGTCTCGGATACGGTACGGATGGCGTAAGGGAATTCCTGCTCCGTGGGCAGCACAGGCACAAGGGCCCGCTCTGCCAGGGCACCGTGACCGATCTCACGACGGCCGGGACCTCTGGAGGGCTTCGTCTCGCCTACCGAATAGCTGGGGAAATTATAATGATGCATATATCGCTTGGAAGTAACCGCCTCGTCAAGACCGTCGATCTTCTGCGCTTCGCTCAAAGGCGCCAGCGTGGTAACGGTCATGATCTGCGTCTGTCCTCTGGTGAACATGGCAGAGCCATGCACTCTGGGCAGGATATCCGTCTCAGCGGCAAGGGGACGGATCTGGTCAACGGCCCGGCCGTCGGGACGCTTGTGATCCTTCAGGATCATCTTCCGCACCGTCTTCTTCTGATACTGGTATACGGCGTCGTCGATGAGGGGCAGCCAGTCTTCCTTCTCGGCAAAGGCCTCCTCCAGCTTGTCCTTGATCTCCCGGATGTTGGCCTCTCTTACCTGCTTCTCGTCGGTAAATACGGCTTCCTCCATCTGCGCGGGAGGCACCAGCTCCTGGATGGCCGCGAACAGCTCATCGGGAATGGTGAAATGCTCGTACTCGTGCTTCTCCTTGCCGCACTCTGCCACGATCTTGTCAAAGAACGCGATAATGGTCTGGTTTACCTCGTGGGCGGCAAAGATCGCGTCGATCATCTGCTGCTCCGGCACTTCATTGGCGCCGGCCTCGATCATGATGACCTTTTCTCTTGTAGACGCCACTGTGAGCTGCATCTGGCTCTCCGCCTTCTGGGCCGCAGTGGGGTTGAACACAAATTCTCCGTTGACAAGGCCTACCTGTGTAGTAGCGCAGGGACCGTCAAAGGGAATATCGGAAATGCTGGCTGCCAGTGCGGAACCGAGCATTGCAGTAAGCTCCGGGCTGCAATCAGGGTCCACAGACATTACCAGGTTGTCAAGGGTCACGTCGTTGCGGTAATCCTTGGGGAACAGAGGACGCATGGGGCGGTCGATGACACGGTCTGTCAGCACCGCGTTCTCAGACGCCTTGCCCTCCCGCTTGTTAAATCCGCCGGGGATCTTTCCTACGGCGTACATCTTCTCTTCGTACTCAACGCTTAAAGGAAAGAAATCAATGCCCTCTCGGGGCTTTTCACTCGCCGTAGCGGTAGACAGCACCACCGTATCGCCGTAGTGCATGAACGCGGCGCCGTTTGCCTGGGCAGCCACGCGGCCTATGTCTACAGTGAGCGTTCTTCCGGCCAATTCCATTGAAAAACTTTTGTACATAGAAACCTCCTGAAATAGAAACATCCTCAATTCAAAACAGGGGCGGATACGCCCGCCCCATATACATTACTTACGAATACCCAGCTTTTCGATCAAAGCACGATACCGCTCGATATCGATCTTTCTCAGATATGCCAGCAAGCCTCTTCTCTGACCAACCATTTTCAGCAGACCTCTTCTGGAATGGTGATCTTTGGGATGCTCTTTCAGATGAGCCGTCAGCTCACGGATACGCTCTGTCAGTACGGCGATCTGCACTTCGGGTGAACCTGTGTCGCCAGGTGTTCTGGCATACTCAGCCATGATGGCTGCCTTTTTTTCCTTTGAAATCATTTTCTTTTCCTCCTGTTTTTTATGATCGGCCGGATACCAAGAACGGGTCGGAGCTTCCAGGTTCTGAGTATCGGCAACACAACGGTTACAGTGTAACACACTCTTTTTCCGATGTAAAGGCATTTTTTTCCGTAACCGTTCACATTTTGCGGTTCCGGAGGCGCCTTTTACAGGGGATTGCGCATCCAGCCATAGGCCTTTACCGACGCGATGTCCCGCCGCACCTGCCGCGCGAGGCTCTCCCGGTCGTCAAAACGGATCTCCGGGCGGATAAAGCGCAGCAGCTCCAGCTTCATCTCTTTGCCGTAAAGGGAACGGCCGCAGTCAAACAGATTGCTCTCCGCCACCACCGTCTCATCCTCCGTGACCGTGGGACGGCGCCCGATGTTGGTCACGGCCATGTATGCGGTTCCGTCCACCGCCGCCCTGGACGCGCACACGCCTCTGGGCGGCAGGATCTGCTCCGGAGCCGGTATGAGATTGGCCGTGGGAAAGCCCAGCCTGTGTCCCAGGCCGTTGCCCGGCTGCACAACGCCCTCCAGGAAGAAGGGACGCCCCAGAAGCCGGGCCGCCGTTTCCAGATCTCCCTGTTCCACACACTCCCGGATCCACGAGCTGCTGATCTTCCTGCCGTCCCGCATAAGACTGGGAACGATCTCCACCGCGAACCCGCACTTCAGTCCCAGCTGTCCCAGGCAGTGCATATCGCCCCGCCGGTCTCTGCCGAACCGGAAATCCACGCCGGCGCACACATAGGCAGCGTGAAAACGGTTCAGGAGGATCTGTTCCGCAAAAGCCCCCGGCGCCATCTGGGACAGCTGATGGTCCAGGGTCAGCACCGCCACCTGATCGATGCCCGTCTCCTTTATGAGACGGATCCTCTGTTCCATGGGCATCACCACTGACCGCTCCCCCGGAGGCGGGGCGACGATAACGGCAACGGTCTCCAGACCGTGTTTCTTCTGCGCCTGCACCCGCTCCATGAGCCGCTGATGGCCCAGATGGACCCCGTCAAATTTTCCGATGGTAACCGCGCTTTTTTTCCTCATAGGTCACTGCTCCAAAAACATGATCTGAGGCCTGTACATTCCCGTAGGACCGTGGAACTGGTACAGGCCCGTAAAACGGCCGCTGCTGTCATACACGCGCACCGGCTCGTCCCGGCCGCTGTCGTCATGTACGCCCGCCGGACCGTCCCGGCCGGCGTCAGGCGCCGGATCCCCGCCGTTTGTCCGCCGCAGCAGGGAAGGGCGAAGGGGATTGCCGTTGTGCAGCATCCGGTCCGCCTCCGGCCTTGTATATACCAGAGGATACCCGGCCAGCGCCTGCTCCACGGTCAGAACAGAATCCGCCAGGGTTCCTTCCTTCGTTTTCTTCTCGATCTCATCCAGCGTAAGGCTGTCTTCTGCCCGAAACTGTCCCGACTGCACCCGCACAAGCTTTTCCATGGCGCCGCCTGTGCCCAGCGCGTCTCCGATATCCTGGCATAGGGTGCGGATATACGTGCCCCTGGAGCATTTCACCCGCAGGCGCAGCCTGGGCAGATCCGCTTCCAGAAGGGTCAGCTCATAAATGGTCACCGGGCGGGGCCGGCGCTCCACTTCAACACCCTTCCGCGCCAGCTCA
>CANQHX010000040.1 GCA_947623905.1 uncultured Lachnospiraceae bacterium | reverse complement strand
GGTATCCTGCCGGAGGAAATGGCAGCCGCTTCCCGGTATATTTTTGAATATGTGCCCAATCTGTACAGCGTGACAGATGAAAACCTCCGCAATGCGGACGCCATTGAGATCAAGATCGGACAGGGCACGAAGCCCGGCATGGGTGGCCATCTGCCCGGAGAGAAGGTGACGCCGGATATCGCCGCCATCCGCAATAAGCCTCTGGGACAGGATGTCATCAGCCCTTCAAAATTCCCCGGCATCGACACAAGGGAGGATCTGAAAGCTCTGGTGGACGAGCTGCGGACCCGGTCCGACGGACGCCCCATCGGTATTAAGATCGCCGCGGGCAAGATCGAGAAGGATCTGGAGTACTGTGTGTTTGCCCAGCCGGATTTTATCACCATTGACGGCAGGGGTGGCGCGACCGGCGCTAGTCCTCTTATCGTGCGGGACGCCACCAGCGTGCCTACCGTGTACGCGCTGTACCGGGCGAGAAAATATCTGGATTCGGTGAAGTCTGATATTTCTCTTGTGATCACCGGTGGTCTGCGGGTGTCTTCCGACTTTGCGAAGGCTATCGCTATGGGCGCGGACGCTGTGGCCATTGCCTCCGCGGCTCTTATGGCGGCTGCCTGCCAGCAGTACCGCATCTGCGGCAGCGGCAACTGCCCGGTGGGAGTTGCCACTCAGGATCCGGAGCTGCGCAAACGGCTGCAGGGGGATGCGGCGGCAAAGAGAGTGGCCAATTTCCTCAACTGCTCCCTGGAAGAGCTGCGCACCTTTGCCCGGATCACGGGCCACCGGAGGCTCCACGATCTGTCGGTGAACGACCTGTGCACCATCAGCCGGGAGATTTCCGATTACACCAATATCCCTCACGCGTAAGGATCAGACAGCCTTTCCGGCAGAGACGACCGGAACGTCCTTCTGGCAGTGGCGCCCGGAACGCCTGCGCCGGTCTGTCGTTCAAACATTCTGAAATGAGGATCCATATGACATTTGTTATGAGACAAGAGGAAAGAGAATATTATCTGCCGGGGGATGTCCCTTCTATCGTGCGGCTGCCGAAAATGAATTTTCTGGCGGTGCAGGGGGAGGGTGACCCCGCGGAGGATGCATACAGACAGGCTGTGGCGCTGCTTTGCGCCGCAGCCTGCGCTGTTCAGGATGCTCCGGAAACGGGTCGGGCGCCCGCGAGCCATGGCTCTTACGAGACGCCTCCTCTGGAGCGGCTATATTTGGACAAAAAGCAATGGCTCTTACTGCTCCGCCTGCCGGATCATGTGACGAAAAGGGAGTTTGACCGGGCTGCGGAACAGGTAGAGCAGGACTGCGGCGGACTGGAATTTTTTACCTATCAGGAGGGCTGGTGCGTCCAATGTATGCATCACGGGCCGTGTGACGATGTTTCTGCCGAGGTTTTGTCGATGGAGGCTTATGCCGCGTCACAGGGATATGAGATGGATCTGTCGGGCCAGCGGTATCATCATGAAATTTATCTTTCCGGACCGGATTGTCCGGCAGAGGAACGGCGCACAGTGCTCCGCCGCCCCGTGCGTCTTTCGGGGCAGAAGGATGATGTGAACCGGCTGTCAGAACCGGAGGAGCAGCTGTACGACGTGGAACAGATGCAGGCCGGTATTCAGGCATTTGCCCGGCAGCACGGGTTTTCCCAGATGGAGGCGGCGCTGGATTTCGCCGTAAGGCACCATGCCCGCCAGTACCGCAGGGGGAAGACGCATGTGCCGTACATCTATCATCCTCTCATGGTGGCGTGCCAGGGCATTGCGTTGGGGCTCCGGGAGGACGATCTGCTGGCAGCCGCGCTGCTCCACGATGTGTGCGAGGACTGCGGCGTGGCGTTTTCGGAATTGCCGGTGGGAGACAGTGCCCGGGAGATCGTGCGGCTCCTGACGAAAAACACCATGCCGGGCGAGTCCGCGGAAGAGGCGAAAAAACGGTATTACGCCGCTATCGCGGGGCATCCTCAGGCGGCGGTGATAAAGATACTGGACCGGTGCCACAACATATCCGGTGTGGCTACGGGATTCAGCCGCCGGAAGATGGTCAACTATATACTGGAGACGGAGAAATATGTGCTGCCTCTCCTGGAAACGGCGCGGGAAAATTATCCCCGGTACAGCGGCCCCCTGTTCGCCGCGGGCTATCACCTGAAAAGCGTACTGGAGACGCTGAAGGCCATGCTGGAGCGAAAAAACTGAATTCACACGCGCCTGTGTCCGGCGTCTGTCGCTTTTTTGCCCGTTCTGCGCACAGCCCATGCTCCAGGGGACCTGCTGCGTTACATTTTGAGGAAATGGACCGTATATCTTGATCCGCAGAGCTTTGCGTTGACCGGAAAATCTGCACTGTTTGAGCCCTGGCAAGGGTGAGTTTGCAGATTTTCCGGGCGGGTTTAGCAAAGTTCTGCAGATTTAGATATACCCATTTTCTCAGGCAGTGACACAACAGGTCCCCTGGAGCATGGAGTTGTGTGCAGGGATGACAAAAGGACGACAGATACCGGGCACAGGTGCGTGTTATCGGGTTTATTCGCAAAACCTGCGTTGACAGTTTATGCTCGCTGTTGTATAATTATTACATATGTGTGACCATGTGTAAAAATAGGTTTACATAACTGAAAAAGGTTGGTTTTATGGATAGAAAAAGGGTGCCCAGCCCGGATTGGAGATTCAGATTATGAAGAAGGTATTTTACGGGGATATTCCCAAAAGTCCCAGGATCGACCGGATGATCCAGCATCTGTATGCCAAGCTGCCGGTGATCGAGGCCGACAGGGCGGAGATCGTCACAAGAGTGTATAAGGAGACGGAGCAGGATCCCGTGATCATCCGCCGGGCAAAGGTGTTCAAGGCCATCTGCGAGGAGCTGCCCATCATCATCCGTCCGGAGGAGCTGATCGTAGGCTCCAACAGCCAGGCCCCCAGAGGCTGCCAGGTGTTCCCTGAGTATTCCTTTACATGGGTGGAGGACGAATTTGACACGGTGGAGACGAGAGAGGCAGATCCTTTCTACATATCCGAGGATACGAAAAAGCGCCTTCATGAAGTGTATAAGTACTGGCCCGGCAAGACCAACAGCGAGCTGGCCATGTCCTATATGGCGGAAGAAACGAAGATCGCCATGAAGCACAATATGTTCACCACCGGCAACTATTTCTACAACGGTATCGGACATTTCTGCGTGCACTACGACTGGGTGATCAACGAGGGCATCCAGGGTATCAAACAGCGTGTGTACGACCAGCTGGAGCAGATCCACGTGTATGACGGGGATTACGCCACCCGCAAGGCG
The DNA here is from genome assembly GCA_947623905.1 of uncultured Lachnospiraceae bacterium. Classification (GTDB taxonomy): domain Bacteria; phylum Bacillota; class Clostridia; order Lachnospirales; family Lachnospiraceae; genus CANQHX01. The sequence continues at coordinate 16,065 of CANQHX010000040.1, read as the reverse complement.
TTTCTGGACGCGGTGCTCATGTGCTGCGACGCTGTGGTGGTCTATGCCCACAGGTACGCCGAGCTGGCAAAGGCTGAGGCGGAGAAGTGTCTGGACGCGGACCGCAAGCAGGAGCTTCTTGCCATTGCGGACAACTGCATGAACGTGCCGGAAAAGCCGGCCACCTCCTTCTACGAGGCATGCCAGTCCTTCTGGTTCGTGCAGATGCTCATTCAGACAGAGTCCAGCGGACACTCCATTTCCCCCGGACGGTTCGACCAGTATATGTATCCCTTCTACGAGAAGGATGTGCAGACCGGCAAGATCACCAGGGAGAAGGCCCAGGAGCTTCTGGACTGCATCTGGATCAAGCTCAACGATCTCAATAAGGTCCGTGACGCCGCCAGCGCCCAGGGCTTTGCCGGATACAGCCTGTTCCAGAACCTCATCGTGGGCGGCCAGGATATTTACGGACAGGACGCCACCAACGACCTGTCGGCCATGTGCCTGGAGGCTTCCCTCCATGTGCTGCTTCCGGCGCCGTCTCTTTCTATCCGTGTGTGGAACGGTACGCCCAACGATCTGATGGTGAAGGCGGCCCGAGTGACCCGCACCGGCATCGGACTGCCCGCCTATTACAATGACGAGGTGATCATCCCGTCCATGCTCAGCAGGGGCGTTACCCTGGAGGACGCGAGAAATTACTGTATCATCGGCTGTGTGGAGCCCCAGGCCCCGGGCAAGACCGACGGCTGGCATGACGCCGCGTTCTTCAACATGTGCCGCCCTCTGGAAATGGTATTTTCCAACGGTTATGAGTTTGGGGAGCGGGTAGGTCTCCAGACCGGCCAGCTGAAGGATTTTGATACATTTGATAAATTTTACGATGCTTACAAGGCCCAGATGGAATATTTCATCCAGCTGATGGTCAATTCGGACAATTCCATCGACGTGGCCCACGGCCAGCGGACGCCGCTGCCTTTCCAGTCCTGTCTCGTGGAGGATTGTATCGCCCGGGGCAAAGCGCTGCAGCAGGGCGGCGCCCACTACAATTTTACCGGTCCTCAGGGCTTCGGTATCGCCAACATGACCGATGCGCTGTACGCCATCAAGAAGCTGGTGTACGAGGATAAGAAGGTGACGCTGGAGGAGTATGCCAAGGCTCTGGAAGACAACTTCGGCAAAGGCCTCAGCAAGGAACGGGCCGGCTATCTGACCACCCTGGTGGCCAAGGAACTGGCGGCAGAAGGCAAGACTGTAGGCGAGGAGAGATCCGGACTATCTACGAGCAGATCCGGGACCATTCCGTTTCCGAGGAAGACAAGAAGAAATACGATCAGCTGCTGAAGCTCATCGATTCCGTAGATAAATACGGCAACGACATTGAAGATGTGGATCAGTTTGCCAGGGATGTGGCTTACACCTACACCCGTCCTCTGGAGAAATATAAGAATCCCCGGGGCGGCATGTATCAGGCGGGTCTGTATCCCGTGTCCGCCAACGTGCCTCTGGGACAGCAGACCGGCGCCACGCCCGACGGCCGCCTGGCCAATACCCCTGTGGCGGACGGCGTAGGTCCTGTCAGCGGCAGAGACGTGCTGGGCCCTACGGCTACGGCCAATTCCGTGGCAAAGCTGGATCACGGTATCGCCTCCAACGGCACGCTGTTCAACCAGAAATTCCATCCTTCCGCATTGAGCGGCGACGCAGGACTGCAGAAGTTTGCGGATCTGATCCGTGCGTTCTTCGATCAGAAGGGGATGCATATGCAGTTTAACGTAGTGAGCAGGGAGACGCTCCTGGACGCCCAGGCTCATCCTGAGCGATACAAGAGCCTTGTGGTCCGCGTGGCTGGCTACAGCGCGCTGTTCACCACTCTGTCACGGTCCCTCCAGGACGACATCATCAACCGTACCGTACAGGGCGGATTCTGATACCGGAACTCCTGTTTTTGCAGGACCCGCGAAAAACCTTTCCGAAAGGAGCCGGAGGCTCCCAAATGGAGAATCATATGAAGGACTATTTGAAAGTCAAGGGCAGGATATTCGATATACAGAAATACTCCATCCATGACGGTCCCGGCATCCGTACCATCGTGTTCCTGAAGGGCTGCGCCTTTCGGTGCCGATGGTGCTGCAACCCCGAATCTCAGCACTATGAAGTGGAGACTATGATACGGGGCGGCGAGCCTAAGGAATACGGCAGGGACGTGACGGTGGAGGAGGTCATGGACGAGGTCATGAAGGATCTGCCGTATTACCGGCGTTCCGGCGGCGGCCTGACGCTGTCGGGCGGGGAATCCCTTCTCCAGCCGGACTTCGCTTCGGCGTTGTTCCAGGCGGCTCACGGCCAGGGCGTCAACACGGCGCTGGAGTCCACCGGTTTCCAGAAATTTTCCATTATCGAAGAGAAGATACTGCCTCATCTGGACTTATATTTAATGGACATCAAACATATCAACCGGGACAAGCATAAGGCTTTTGTCGGCCAGTACAACGACCTGGTGCTGGAAAATGCCAGAAAGATCGCCGCCACAGGGCAGCACCTGATCATCCGGGTGCCTGTGGTGCCCACTTTCAATGACACGGTGGAGGAGATCATGGACATTGCCCGATTTGCCGCCGGCCTTCCCGGCGTGGAGGAGCTGCACCTGCTTCCTTACCACAGGCTGGGACAGGATAAATATGACGGCCTGGGCAGGGAATATACCTTGAAGGATATCCTTCCGCCGGAGCCGGGACATATGAGCATGCTCCGGGATAAGGCCGCTTCTACGGGTCTTCGCGTACAGATCGGCGGATAAATAGGAAGGCTTTTGGACAGGCTCCTCACGGGGCGCTGTGCCGGAGGGGATACGCGACAAAACCTAGAGGAAAACTGGGGAAATAAAAGTTGACAAATCAGAAAAGATTGATTATTATATATGCTAATGTAAAAAGTGCCGCTGAGAAGCGGCACTTGTCAAGACGGCACAAATAGAAAACAGCGGAGAGATCCGTCATATTTTATATAAAAGGAGTCTTTTGCATTATGAAAAACGATCGTTTTGAACTGAACAAAAATCTGGCCCAGATGCTCAAGGGCGGCGTGATCATGGACGTGACCACCCCGGAACAGGCAAAGATCGCCGAGGAGGCGGGAGCCTGCGCCGTTATGGCCCTGGAGCGGATTCCCGCGGATATCCGCGCGGCAGGGGGTGTGTCCCGCATGAGCGACCCCAAGATGATCAAGGGCATCCAGGAGGCGGTTTCCATCCCTGTCATGGCAAAGTGCCGGATCGGCCACATTGCCGAGGCGCAGATACTGGAAGCCATTGAGATCGATTATATCGATGAGAGCGAGGTGCTCTCCCCGGCGGACGACAAATACCATATCGACAAGACCCAGTTTGCCGTGCCGTTTGTGTGCGGCGCGAAGGATCTGGGCGAGGCACTTCGCCGGATCAACGAGGGCGCTGCCATGATCCGCACAAAAGGCGAGCCGGGCACGGGCGATGTGGTGCAGGCTGTGCGCCATATGCGCATGATGCAGGCGGAGATCCGCCGGCTTACTTCCATGAGCGAGGATGAATTGTTTGATGCTGCCAAGGAGCTGCGGGTACCCTACGATCTTGTGGCGTATGTTCATGAAAACGGCAAGCTGCCCGTGGTGAATTTTGCAGCCGGCGGCGTGGCCACTCCCGCGGACGCAGCGCTGATGATGCAGCTGGGAGCAGAGGGCGTGTTCGTAGGCTCCGGTATTTTCAAATCCGGCAATCCTGCAAAGCGCGCCGCAGCTATCGTAAAGGCTGTGACCAACTATACCGACGCCAAGATGCTGGCAGAGCTGTCTGAGGATCTGGGCGAAGCGATGGTGGGCATCAACGAGGATGAGATCGAGCTGCTCATGGCCGAGAGAGGCAAATAAACAGACGGCAGGAAGCGTCGCCGTGCGGTCATTCGTAAGTATGGGCGATACTTTTTCGGATTGGAGTCAGGTACAATGAATATAGGAGTTTTGGCCCTTCAGGGCGCATTTATCGAGCACGAGCAGATGCTTGGCGCTCTGGGCGCGGACAGTTTTGAGATACGGCAGAGAAGGGATCTGGACAGGGAGTTTGACGGGCTGATCATTCCCGGCGGCGAGAGCACCGTTATGGGAAAGCTGCTGCGGGAGCTGGATCTGTTTGATCCTGTCCTGGAGCGGATCAAAGACGGCATGCCGGTGTTCGGCACCTGTGCCGGCCTGATCCTGCTGGCGAAGGAGATCCACGAGGACGATACGGTGCATCTGGGGACGATGGATACGGTGGCCCGGCGCAATGCTTACGGGCGGCAGCTGGGAAGCTTTCATACCGATGCGGAGTTCAAAGGACTGGGCATAGTGCCCATGACATTTATCCGCGCGCCTTATATCGTCAGCGCGGGGGATGACGTGGAGATACTTGCCACGGTGGACGGCAAGATCGTGGCCGCGCGCCAGGACAACCAGCTGGTGACGGCGTTTCATCCGGAGCTGGACAGCGATCTGTCCATTCACTGGTATTTTCTGGATATGGTTGAGAAACACAGCACAAAAAGCGCGTGATGACACAGACAGCGCCCGGGGTGTTAAACGAGACAGCGCCGGAGTGCGTAAAAACGGAGACGGCGCCCGGGGTGTCGGGATCTGGAAATGGAGGAGTTATGTCAGGACATTCAAAATTTGCGAATATCAAGCACAAAAAAGAGAAAAATGACGCGGCCAAGGGCAAGATCTTTACGATCATCGGCCGTGAACTGGCGGTAGCGGTGAAGGAGGGCGGCGCGGATCCGGCCAACAACAGCCATCTCCGCGATGTGATCGCCAAAGCAAAGGCCAACAACATGCCCAATGATACCATTGACCGGGGCATCAAGAAGGCAGCGGGCGACGCCAATTCCGTCAATTACGAGGTGGTGACCTATGAGGGTTACGGCCCCAGCGGCACGGCTATTATCGTCAATGCCCTGACGGACAACAAGAACCGGACGGCGGCCAATGTGCGCAACGCCTTCACAAAGGGCTACGGAAACGTGGGCACCCAGGGCTGCGTGTCCTATATGTTTGACCGGAAAGGCCAGATCATCGTGGATAAGGAAGAATATGACGGGGATGCCGACGATCTGATGATGCTGGCGCTGGACGCCGGCGCGGAGGATTTCGGCGAGGAAGAGGACAGCTACGAGATCATCACCGACCCTGACGATTTCAGCCAGGTGCGCCAAGCCCTGGAGGACGCGGGCGTTCCCATGGCTGACGCAGATGTGACCATGATCCCCCAGTCCTATGTGGAACTGACAGATCCCGAGGACGTGAAGAAGATCACCCGCATCCTGGATCTTCTGGATGAGGACGACGACGTGCAGATGGTGTACCACAACTGGGATGAGTGAGGGGCTGCTGTTTCATTGTTACGGAATATTTCAAATAAAAATATTGACAAAAATCAAAATGGTGCTATGATATTGGTTAGAAAAAACTAACCGACATGGAGGCATAGACCGTGGGAAATATTATCGTAGGCGTTATTCTGGTTGTTGTGGTAGGACTTGTGATCTTCAAAATGGTAAAGGACAAGAAAAGCGGCAAGACCTGCTGCGGTGACTGCTGCAAGTGTCAGAGCAAAGAAAACAGTGGTTCCTGCCACTAGATGAGTGCAGAAAAGGGAGACGGATCCTGCCGTCTCCTTTTTGCATGTCAGCGTTTATGCACATAATACGGGCAAAATATGTTGCATATATATTTAGTTGTGTATTTATTGTGTTTTTGTTGAAATGAGACGTTGGATGTGGTAGGATAAAGCCAGGGAAAAGATGGTGTTCTGCACGACTGCCCGGCAGCAGGTAGTTCTGTTGGTTGTTCAGCCGATCCTCCGACAGCCTCTGCCTTGTGAGACATTCAACCACAGGTTCAATGATATTGCGGGCGGAACGTGTTATGATTGGATCAGAAGATCATTCCCATTTTCCGGACAAAAGAAAAGGATATCGAAAAGAAGATGGGAGGAAATTGTTATAGGAACGATCAATGTAACAACAAAGCAGTTCATGGCGGACAACGGAGTATTTGCAGACGCCTTCAATTTCCTGCTTTACGGCGGCGCCCCGGTAATCCGCCCGGAGTGTCTGCGGGAACTGGACACAGGGCAGACTGCCTTTGTGAGACGGCAGGATAGGAAAGGAGAGGCAGTGGAAAAGTCCCGGGACCTGCTAAAGGGACTGGTGGCAAAGGAGGACGGAGAAAAGACATATCTGATACTTGGGATAGAGAACCAGACAGACGTCCACTACGCCATGCCTGTGCGAAATATGATGTACAATGCCATGAGCTATGAGAAGCAGGTAAAGCAGAAGGCAAAGGAAAGACGGACAAAGGGGCAAAGGGAAACCCTCATAGGAGCGGAATATTTGTCCGGCATGGGGAAAGATGACAGACTGCAGCCGGTTATCACGTTAGTCGTATACTTCGGCAGCAGGGCGTGGGATGGCCCTACCAGCCTGTATGAGATGCTGGATATAAAGGATGAGAGGATCCTGCCGTGGGTGAATGACTATAAGGTGCACCTGCTGGCTCCAGAAGGTCTGCAGGAGGAAGATTTTGGAAAGTTTCGCACGGAGCTTGGACCTGTGATGAAGTATATCCGCTGCAGCGGCGACAAGGAAAAACTGAGGGAGCTGACTGCCGGGGAGGAGCGGTATAGGAGCTTAAGCCGGGAGGCCGCGGAAGTATTAAACTCCTGCGCGGGATTCAGATTAAAGATCAACGAGGGAGAGGAGAAGGTAGATATGAGGAATGCATGGGATGAACATTTTGATGATGGCGTGGCGAAAGGCCGCCGGGAAGGCCGCATCGCCATGTTTCAGGAGATCATGGATATGATGTCCCGGGATATGACCCGCGAGCAGATCGCCCGGCAGCTGCACATGGAACTGCCGGTGAGCAAGGCAAAGTGACCTGTGAGGCGGCGGAAAAACTGCGGTCAGATAAAGCTGTCGAACGCTCATAAAAGGCAAACGAAAAGGTATTCCGACAATAGGTTGGGATACCTTTTTGTTTTAAGGGAAAACTCTAAAGATAATAAATCATGTTTTGCCATAAAAAATACGCATAAATCAAAAAAATCTTCAAAACCTATTCCCATTTCCCCGACTTTTTGTTACCATATCTTTATAAGACAGTTTACCAGAGAATACATCGAAACGGAACCTATACTATGATACAGAGAAACCGATTGATACAGTTCTACATTGCCCAGTATGAGCGCGTGGGAGCGACGAAACCCAAAAACAAAGTAAGATTTTCCCAGTATGAAGCGAGGCTTGACCGCCTGCGCATGACCCTGCACCGCAGTCACACGCTGAAAATGGGGCAGAAGCAGCTGGAGGAATGTCACAGACAGATACGAAATCTTGTGTATCCGGCGTATCGCTATAAAAACCGCCGGGCCCTGGGATACCTGAAGGGGGAGATCATCCCCCATTTGGTGCGGCTGGATCTGGCGCTGATGTCGTCCGCCCAGCAGGAGCAGATCACGCCGGAATTTCTGGACTATGCCGCGAAAAATATGGAAGGTGCCATCTGCCGGCATACGCTGCCCCAGGTGCTCCAGACCTATCAGCGGCAGGTGATCCGGGGAAAGATACTGGAGCTTGTGCCTGCGCGCCCGGAGATGGAATTTCCGGAAGCGCTGGCTATGAAACGGCATTTTATCCTTCATATCGGGCCTACGAACAGCGGCAAGACCTTTCAGGCGCTGACCCGGCTGAAGGACGCGGCAAACGGCGTTTATCTGGGGCCTTTGCGTCTGCTGGCTCTGGAAGTATATGAAAAGATGGGAGAGTACGGCACCCCCTGTACCATGCTCACCGGTCAGGAGTGCATCGAGGAGGAGGACAGCCGGGTGGTGGCGTCCACCATTGAGATGGCGGATCTGAATCAGGTATATGACGTGGCGGTGATCGATGAGGCGCAGATGATCGCCGATGTGGAGCGGGGGCATTCCTGGACCCGGGCTATTCTGGGCCTTCAGGCGGAGGAGATCCACATGTGTATGAGCCCTGTGGCAGAGGATGTCATTACCCATTTGATCGACCTGTGCCATGATACCTATGAGATACACCGCTATGAGCGGAAGACAGCTCTTCTCTGTGAGGACAAACCTTTTATCTTTCCGGATGACGTGCAGCAGGGAGACGCTCTTGTGGTATTTTCCAAGAAATCCGTGCTGGACGTGGCGGGCCGGCTGGAAGAGCAGGGGATAGAAGCCAGCGTGATCTACGGCAGTCTGCCTCCCGAGATACGCCGCCGGCAGATGCGGCTGTTTACAAGCGGCCAGACAAAGGTTGTGGTATCTACGGACGCCATCGGCATGGGACTGAATCTTCCCGTGCGGCGGATCGTGTTCATTCAGACGGAAAAATTTGACGGCACCACCAGACGGCCCCTGAACATCGGCGAGATCAAACAGATCGCCGGGCGGGCCGGGCGGTTCGGCATCTATGACACCGGCTATATCAATGCCATGGGCGCCGTGGGGCTGGAGTATATCCGGGAACGGTATGAGGCGGAAGAGGAACCCCTGACTACGGTAAGCTTGGGCTTCCCCCAGGTGCTGCTGGATCTGCCGGATCCTCTGGACGTGATCCTGAACATCTGGCATTCGGTGGAGCCTTCCCCGCCTTTCGAGAAGGTAAATATAGAAGAACCATTGTATCTGTACGAGCAGGCTTTTCGCCAGAAGGAATTTATCGAGGAGTTTGAGGACAAACATGTGCTGTACAGGATGATCACCTGCCCCATCGACATTCAGGACAGGAAGGTGGTCAATCTGTGGCTTCAGTACTGCATGTCCTATACCGCGGATGTGTCTCTGGCCTATCCCAGGCGGGAATACGGCAGGAAATCAGAGATCGTCAGGTATGAGACATATTATAAGCAGCTGGATCTGTATTACCAGTTTTCTTACCGGTTTGGCAAGATCATGGATACGGAATGGCTGGAACAGGAAAGGGAGCGGACGGAGGCTGCCATCATGCAGTATCTGTCCAGAGGAAAGAAAAATTATATAGCTACATGCCGTTATTGCGGAAGGCTGCTTCCCGTGGGAAGCATGTCCCGCAGCTGCGACAAGTGCAGGAGAAGCGGCCAGAGGGACGGGGAGCCGTTCCGGAGGCGTGAAGGAAGGAGGACAGACTGAATGTATCTGGCAGAAGGAAAGAGATATTACGGAGGGATGCAGTACAATCGCTGCGGAAACAGCGGCCTGAAGCTGCCTGTGATATCTCTGGGGCTGTGGCACAATTTCGGAGATACAGCCCGCTATGAGACCATGAAGGAGCTGTGTTTCACGGCGTTTGACAATGGCATCACGCATTTTGACCTGGCAAACAATTACGGCCCTCCGGAGGGATCGGCGGAAAAGAATTTCGGGCGGATCCTGAAGGAAGAGATGGGCGCATACCGGGATGAGATGGTCATCAGCACCAAGGCAGGATATTACATGTGGCCGGGACCTTACGGGGATTTCGGCAGCAGGAAATATCTGCTGTCCAGCCTGGACCGGAGCCTGCAGCGCATGGGACTGGATTATGTGGACATTTTTTATCATCACCGCATGGACCCGGAAACGCCGCTGGAGGAGACCATGGGCGCTCTGGACCAGGCCGTGAAAAGCGGGAAGGCGCTTTATGCGGGCATTTCCAACTATGACGGGCCTACCTTAAAGAAAGCCTGTCGGATCCTGGAGGAACTGAAATGTCCGTTTATCATCAACCAGAACGCCTACAGCATTTTCCGGCGGACAGTGGAAAAGAACGGTCTTTTGGAAGCGGCCCGGGAGGAACAGAAGGGCGTCATCGCTTTCAGCCCCCTGTATCAGGGCGTTCTGACGGGACGCTACCTCAACGGCATCCCTGCCGACAGCCGGGTGCGGACCGACGGGCGGTTCCTGAATGAAAACAAGCTGACGGAGGATCTGATGGAGCGGACAAGAGGATTGTACGACATTGCCTGTGAGAGAGGAGAATCCATGGCGCAGATGTCTCTCGCCTGGGTGCTTCGGGGTCCGGTGATGACAAGCGTGATCATCGGCGCGTCCAAACCGGAACAGATCGTGGATAATCTAAAGGCCATTGAGAGCGCGCCGTTTACACGGGAGGAGCTGGACCGCATTGATCAGCTGGCTCCTGTGGATTATTACGGATAATGTGATTGACCTGTCTGCCTGGCCTGTGACCGGGCGGGGACAGAAGAGATCCTGGAAACTGAGAGTTTGTATGTGCGCCGCGGGGCATGGGGAGCCGGGCAGCGCGGCGGGAAAGTGAGGAGAAGGATGAGCGACAAGAAAGTGCAGATCATTTATGAATCTAAGAATAAGCACAACAAAAAGGTGGCAGAGGGGATCGCGAAGAAGATGAATTTCCCTGTGGCCGATGTAAAGGAAGGCCTTGTGCTGGAAAACGTGGATTTCCTCTTTATCGTAGGCGGGTGGTATGACGACAGCAGCAATCCGGAGCTGCTCTCCTACATAAAGAACATCAAGTCCGGCGCGGTAAAGCACGCCGCTCTCATTACGGTAGCGCACAATTATGACATGTACCAGACCTTTGTGGCCAAGCTGCTGCGGGAGAAGAACATCGACCTGGTAGGAGAGCGGATCTGCCCCGGCCGGTTTCTGTTCTTCCAGATTGGACATCCCAACAACGGCGACATCAACTATATGGTGGAGTTCATCAAGGAGATACTGGGCATGCCCAAATATTGACGGACGGGAAAGCGATCCGGAGTTTTTTCGGATGATCCCGCGAAGGAAAATAGTATAAATCAGCTCCGGCCTGCTTACATATATAGTAAGATATGTACGGGTTGGAGCTTTTTTATGAACGGACACAGGAGAGTTTTGCAAAGGCTGCTTGCCCTTTGCCTTGCAGTTGTGGTATGTTGTAGTACAGGGATCATCACGCCCAGGGCGGATCTGGAATCGGTGAGCGCTCCTTCGGCGGTGCTTATGGAGCCCAGGACGGGCAAGGTGATCTGGGAGAAGGACAGCCATCAGGTGCGGCCTCCTGCCAGCATCACGAAGATCATGACATTGATCCTCATCTTTGACGCTTTGGAGGAAGGAAAGATCAAACTGGACGACCAGGTGACCACTTCCGAGTACGCCGCCAGTATGGGCGGTTCCCAGGTGTTTCTGGAACCCGGGGAGACACAGACGGTGGACACCATGATCAAGTGCATTGCCGTGGCATCCGCGAATGATGCCTGCGTTTGCATGGCCGAGCTCATCAGCGGCAGCGAGGAGCAGTTTGTGGCAGCTATGAACGAGCGGGCTAAGGGGCTGGGCATGAATGACACCAATTTTGTCAACTGCAACGGCCTGGACACGGAGGGACATGTGACCTCCGCTTATGATGTGGCCCTTATGTCCAGGGAGCTGATCACAAAGTATCCTCAGATACATGAGTATTCGACCATCTGGATGGAGAATATCACTCACACCACGGCGAAAGGTACGAAGGAGTTCGGGCTGACCAACACCAACAAGCTGATCCGGCAGTATCAGTATGCCACCGGCCTGAAGACCGGCAGCACCGGGGAGGCAAAATACTGTGTGTCCGCCACGGCAGAAAAGGACGGGGTGGAGATGATCGCGGTGGTCATGGGCGCGCCGGATTACAAGGTGCGGTTCGCCGACGCCACGGCCATGCTCAACTATGGTTTCGGGAAAGCAAGAGTTTACACCGACACCAACGAGGAGCAGGTAGGAGAAGTGCCGGTAAAATACGGCGTGGAAGAATCAGTGCCCCTTGTGTGCGGGCAGAATTTTACATATATGGATCTGGAAGGCGCGGATCTGGCCGCGATCGAGAAGCAGGCGGAGCTGCCCCAGGAGGCGGAGGCTCCCATAACCGCCGGAGGTCTGGCGGGCCGGGTAGTGTACCGGCTGGGGGAACAGGAGATCGGCAGCGTGGATGTGCTGTACGGCCGGGATGTGCCCCGGGCAGGCTTCCTGGACTGCTTTTGGAAGGTGCTGGACTGGTGCCTGATCTGAAGGAAAATCGACGTGTTATCCGGCGGCATAATGTATGATCCGGCGGGGGATAAGCAAGCCTTTTTGCGGGAGATAGAGCTGACATGAGAGGAAGGAAGAAGCACATGGGTTGGATCGCAGGGATCTTGGGAATACTGGCGGCGGGAGCGGCTGCTGTGTTTTCCGTCAGCAGCTGGGAGCACCGGCAGCTTACCGTGACCACGTACCGCATCAGGGACAAACGGTTTGATGCAAATGACGGACCGGTACGGTTTGCCGTGCTGGCGGACCTGCACAACCATGTGTTTGGAAAAGACAATCAGGTATTGCTGGACAAAATAGCGGCGGCGGATCCTGCGGCGGTGCTCATTGCCGGGGACATGATCACGGCGCATCATATCACGGAAAAAAAGCGTGGAAGTACCGCGAAAGAGGGCGGAGGTCCGCAGGAAAAGGCCGGCTCAAAAAAGGGCAGCGGCGGAAAGGATCCGACAGACGATTTTACGAAGCAGTATATGGAACATGCGCTTTCCCTTCTGGAAAAACTGGCGGCACGGTATCCGGTGTGCTACGGCGTGGGCAACCACGAGCAGAGGCTGTTCCTGTACCCGGAAAATTACGGAAATGCCGGCAGGGTCCTGCGGGCCCGGCTGGCGGCCATGGGCCTGTCTCTTATGGAGAACAGCGATACTGTGATCATGGCGGGAAATGTGCCTGTCCGGGTGACGGGCTGTGTCATAGACCGCCGGTATTACAGGCGGCTGAAGAAAACATCCATGGCGGAGGGGTATCTGGACGGTCTTCTTCCGGAAAAGGATCCTTCCGTATATACCATCCTGCTCGCCCATGACCCGGAGTATTTTCGGAGTTATGTAAACTGGGGAGCGGATCTGACCCTGGCGGGGCATCTTCATGGCGGGCTGGTGCGTCTCTTCGGCAGAGGCGTGGCATCCGCCGATCTCAGCCTGTTCCCCAAATACAGCGGCGGCATGTACACAGAGGGCGGCAAGCGCATGATCGTCTCCCGGGGCCTTGGCTCACACACCATCCCCCTGCGTCTGTTCAACAAGCCCGAGCTGGTAATTGTAGAACTGGCGGGGGATTCCCTTTGCAGGAAAATAAAAATAAAGGTTGAAAAAATGCCCGTTTACAGGTAGAATAGCCATGTTGTTGTGTACGGCCAATGGGAGAATCGTTGCATGGAACTGCAGGTAAAGCTGCATCAGTTTGAAGGCCCGCTGGACCTGCTGCTGCACCTTATTGAAAAAAACAAAATAGACATTTACGACATTCCCATTGTGGAGATCACGGATCAATATATGGAATATGTGTCGGCCATGGAGGAAAAGGATCTGGACGTTGTCAGTGAATTTCTTGTCATGGCGGCGACCCTCGTGCAGATCAAGGCAAGGATGCTCCTGCCCCCTGAAGTCAATGAGGAGGGCGAAGAGGAAGATCCGCGGGAGGAGCTTGTGCAGCAGCTGCTGGAGTACAAGATGTACAAGTATATGGCCAGCGAGCTGAAGGACAGGCAACTGTACGCGGGCAAGGCCATGTACCGGCAGGAGGACATTCCCGCGGAGGTAAAGCAGTATCAGCCTCCTCTGGATATGGAAGAACTGATCGGAGACTTGGATATCCAGAAGCTCCATGCCATTTTTTTGTCGGTGCAGAGACGGCAGACGGACAAGCTGGATCCGATCCGCAGCAAGTTCGGCACCATTGAGAAGGATGAGATCACGCTGGAGCAGAAGATGAATCATGTGAAGACATACGCCAGGAGAAACCGGAATTTCTCATTCCGGCAGCTTCTGGAGCGGCAGCACAGCCGGATGGACATGATCGTCACGTTCCTCTCTATTCTGGAGCTGATGAAGACCGGCGAGATCCATATCGTGCAGGAAAAAATATTTGACGACATCCTCATCACTTCAGAGATCGCGGGGGATGTGTCAGACGGAAACGGGGAACAGCAGGATGAATCGTGAACAGCAGAAAGCGGCGGTGGAAGCTATATTGTTTACAATGGGCGACTCCGTAGAGACAGATAAGATCGCAAAGGCGCTGGACATTTCCGGCGGCGAGATGAAAAAGATCATAGATGAGATGAAGGAAGGCTATGAACAGGAGGACAGGGGGATCCGCCTCATTGAGCTGGAGGACGCGGTGCAGCTGTGCACCAAGCCGGAGATGTACGAGCCTCTGATCCGGGTGGCTTCCCAACCGAAAAAGCGGGTGCTGACGGACGTGCTGTTGGAGACGCTGGCCATTGTGGCCTACAAGCAGCCGGTGACTCGTCTGGATATTGAGCGGATCCGCGGCGTAAAGAGCGATCATGCGGTGAACAAGCTGATAGAGTATGATCTCATCCGGGAACTGGGACGGCTGGACGCTCCCGGCCGGCCGCTGTTGTTCGGCACCACGGAGGAATTTTTGCGGTGCTTCGGCGTGGGCTCTCCGGACGAGCTGCCTATGCTCACCCCGGAACAGATGGAAGAATTTATGTCCGAAGCAGAGGAAGAAATGAACCTGAAAGTGGAAGTATGAGAAAACGGCATTCCGACCGGCGGACAGACTGCAGACCGCCGGCTGTGCCGCGCATGGCCTTTTTTGCATAAAGAAGCCGCCCACAGGGCGGCTTTTTAACGCTGCAGCAATGCTTCCGGCAGCTGGGCAAAGGAATGGATGATGCCTTCGTACCGGTCTGTGTCCCCGAAGCCGTAGGCCGCAAGGATAAACGGGATACCCGCTTCATGGGCGGCTGTCTCGTCGCCTTTTGTATCGCCTACATAGACGGGCGCTTTCAGACCGTTCCGCTCCATGACCAGGCGGATATTGTCTTTTTTGAATTTTCCCGTGTTGCCGGGGCACTCAAAATCGTCAAATATGTCCCACATGCGGTTTGCCTGGAGAAAGGCTTCTATATATCCGGCCTGGCAGTTGCTGACGATGAACAGCTTGTAGTGCTGTTTCAGCCGGGCCAGCGTTTTCTCCAGATCCGGATAGAGGGTGGCGCCGTGGATGGCCATGTATTCGTTTTCGTAGGCGCAGCATTTCTCGATGAGTTCCTGCTGCCTTTCAGGCGGGTAATCGGGGAAGATGTGAGTGGCGATCACTGGCAGGGGATAGCCGAATTCTGCCTGCACGGCCTCTTCCGTGAACTGCAGGTGGATCCCTTCCCGCTCCAGCACTTTGTTCCACGTGTAAGCCACGGGCCATGTGGGATCCCACAGAGTGCCGTCCAGGTCAAAGATAACGCTGTCATATTTCATTGGTTTTTCGTATTCGCTGTGCTCTTTCACGCTGTTCTCCATTTTGGGGTGCTGCCGCCGCGGAGGTATCCCGCGGATCCGGCTTCTGTTTCCATTTCCCCATTATATCCGCGGCGGGCCGTATTTGCAAGAAAAAAATGGATGGCGCGGGACTTGACATTTTTCTGCCTGCCATTATAATAGACAGCGGATTTGGGGCAGATGGCAGACCATCCGGCTTTGTGCCATGCTCCTGGAAGGCGGGATACATATGACCATCGCGGTGACGATGTGCAAACTACTGTTTGCCATGGCAGTCGGCTATTATCTGAATAAAAAGGAAATATTGAACGGAGAGATCAACAAAAAGCTGTCCGCCCTTATCGTCGACGTGACCTGTCCTTTCCTGATCTTCAGCTCCGCGGGGCAGATGGGAGAAGGCGGCAGGCAGGATATCCTGTTCCTGTTGGCCGCGGGAGCGGCAACCTATTGTCTGATGCCCTTTTTGTCTGCGCTGGTGGTAAAGGCTCTCCGGGTACCCGCCGACTGCGTGGGTACATACCGCTGTATGCTGATGTTTTCCAACAACGCGTTTATGGGATATCCGGTGGTGGAGGCTCTCATCGGCAGCTTTGCCGTGTTTTATACTACGGTGTTTCATTTCGGCTACAACCTGCTGTTCTACTCCTACGGCAAGTTCATCATAGAGCGGGACGCGGGGCAGGCAGGGAAGTTTGAGCCCAGGCGGCTGCTCAACAGCGGCATCATTGCCTGCGCGCTGGCGCTGGTCCTGTATTTTACAGG
>CANQHX010000039.1 GCA_947623905.1 uncultured Lachnospiraceae bacterium | reverse complement strand
CGGCATGACCGTCGGCGCTGTGGCGAACAATACCGTGGTGGCCGACGCCGATGGCAATGTGACGGAGGAACTGGAGCCGGTGCTCACGGCCAGGGGCTGTGAGAAGGCTGCGGATTTCGTGACATTCTGCGATGCTTTTGAGATCCCGGTGCTGACGCTGACTAACACGACAGGCTATAAGGCCAGCATGTGCAGCGAGAAGAAGATCGCAAAGGCAGCCGCCAGACTTACAGGCGTGTTTGCCAACGCTACCGTGCCCAAGGTGAATGTGATCACCGGACAGGCTATGGGCAGCGCTTATCTGACGATGAACAGCAAGTCCGCCGGCGGCGCCGATCTGGTATACGCCTGGAAGGACGCGAAGGTGGGCATGATGGACGCCACTCTGGCAGCCAAGATCATGTATGCCGATGAGATCGCGGACAGCAAGGATTCCAAAAAGTTGATCCGGGAAAAGGCGGCCGCCTACGATGCTCTGCAGAACAGCATTGACTCCGCCGCAGGCCGCGGCTATGTGGATACGGTGATCAAGGCGGAGGATACCCGTAAGTATGTGATCGGCGCCTTTGAGATGCTGTATTCCAAGAGAGAAGACCGTCCCATCAAAAAGCATGGCACGAAGGCGTGAGGTGAGGATACATGAATAAACAGTTAAAAGCATTGCTGATGGCGTGCCTGCTGGCGCTCTGCTTCACCGTTACGGCATTTGCCGGGGAGACGGAGCTCCAGTACCATGGCTATACCGACGAGACCATCAAGAGCGACTTTATCGACAGTGTCTGGAGCAATCTGTCGGTGTGCAAGACAAAGGACGACGTCCAGTCGTATATCGACGCCTACGAACAGATGGGCTATGATAAGATGGTAGAAGGCCTGACCCAGTTCCAGGACGCGGTGGAGTCTCTCGGCGAAGTGTCGTCAGAGGGGGATTTTCATGCCAGCGTAGATGAGGACGACGTGCTCACGGCCACGCAGGTATATGAATTTGACAACGGCGCCGCGTATGAGTTCGGGCTGACCATAGAGCCGGACTATATTCAGGATACGTTCGATCTTACGGCCATGAGTTTTACGGATGTGTCCGACAAGAGCATCGGCAGCATTCTGAAAAATGCCGGTCTCAATACGCTCATGGGTATGGGGACCGTGTTCGTGGTGCTGATCATCATCATCATAGCCATCTCCCTGCTGCGGTATGTGCCCGGTTTGCTGAACAAAAATTCCGGACATGAGGAAAAAACCGCGGACTCCGAAGCGGCGGAAGCAGTTTCCAGGCCGGCAGCGCCTGCGGCTCCCGCTCCTGTCAAGGCAGCGCCCGCGGCCGGGGCAGAGGATGACGCTCAGCTGGTGGCAGTCATCGCCGCCGCGATCGCGGCGTCTATGGGGACGGCGTCCACAGATGGATTTGTGGTGCGTTCCATCAGAAAGAGAAGATAATTATTTGTCAGAGCATGTTTCATATACGGGGCGCCGCAAAATGCACGGCAGAGCGGCAGTCCTGATCTCAATACCGTGCAGAAATGAGGAGAAGAAATGAAAAACTATACGATTACCGTCAATGGCAGTGTATATGATGTAACTGTTGAAGAGAAAGGTGCAGGCGCTCTTGCCGCCGCACCTGCCGCAGCCGCTCCGGCGGTTCCCGCTCCTGCCCCTGCAGCCGCTCCTGCTCCCGCTCCGGCAGCAGCCGGCGCAGCCGGTTCCGTAGAAGTGACCGCAGCCGCGCAGGGCAAGATCGTGAGCATCGTAGCTTCTGTCGGCCAGGCTGTAAGCGCCGGCGATCCCATCGTGATGATGGAGGCCATGAAGATGGAGATGCCCGTTGTTGCTCCCGAGGATGGTACCGTTGCAAGTATCAACGTGTCTGCCGGCGAGACCGTGACAGTTGGACAGGTTCTTGCCACGTTGGAATGACACACTAGAAGAGACTATATGGAGGTCTGAAACAATATGAGTTATGTAACAGAAACGTTAGGCAATCTGCTGCACCAGACCGCGTTTTTTAGTCTGACCTGGGGCAATTACCTGATGATCCTTGTGGCATGTGTCTTTCTGTATCTTGCCATTAAGAAAGAATATGAGCCGCTGCTGCTTGTACCTATCGCCTTCGGTATGCTGCTGGTGAACATATATCCGGACATCATGCTGAGGATCGAAGATTCTGAGACCGGCGTCGGCGGACTGCTTCATTATTTTTACCTGCTGGATGAGGCGTCTATCCTGCCGTCCCTGATCTTCATGGGAGTGGGAGCCATGACGGACTTCGGCCCGCTGATCGCCAATCCCAAGAGCTTTCTGCTGGGAGCGGCGGCCCAGTTCGGTATCTTTGCCGCTTACTTTGGCGCCATTGCCATGGGCTTCGGCGACAAGGCGGCTGCCGCTATTTCCATTATCGGCGGCGCGGACGGGCCTACCTCTATCTTCCTTGCGGGAAAACTGGGGCAGACCACACTGTTGGGGCCTATCGCGGTGGCAGCATATTCCTATATGTCGCTGGTGCCCATCATCCAGCCCCCTATCATGAAGCTGCTCACCACTGAGAAAGAGCGGAAGATCAAGATGGACCAGCTCAGGGAAGTGACCAAGCTGGAGCGCATCCTGTTCCCCATCGTGGTGACCATTATCGTCTGTCTGATCCTTCCCACCACAGCTCCCCTGGTAGGTATGCTCATGCTGGGCAACCTGTTCAAGGAGTGCGGCGTGGTAAAACAGCTGACCGAGACGGCTTCCAATGCATTGATGTACATCGTCGTGATCCTGCTGGGCACTTCCGTAGGCGCAACCACCAGCGCGGAGGCGTTCCTGAATCTGGATACTCTGAAGATCGTGGCTCTGGGCCTCATCGCTTTTGCGTTCGGTACCGCGGCCGGCGTGCTGTTCGGCAAGCTTATGTGCAAGGCCACAGGCGGCAAGGTGAATCCGCTGATCGGTTCGGCAGGCGTGTCTGCCGTGCCTATGGCTGCCCGCGTATCTCAGAAGGTAGGCGCGGAGGCGGATCCCACAAACTTCCTGCTGATGCACGCCATGGGTCCCAACGTGGCAGGCGTGATCGGTACGGCAGTGGCAGCCGGTACATTTATGGCAATCTTTGGTGTCGGCGTATAATGCGGATGAACATTCATCCGTTGTAAGTTTTTGAAATATTGCACCGCGTTCCCGGCGCCTGCCGCCGTCAGCGGTATCCGCCTTATGGGAGGAGCGTCCGGTGCAGAATGGAGGAAAAAATGGCAGAACAGAATAAGAAACCCATTAAGATTACAGAAACGATCCTGCGTGACGCACACCAGTCTCTGATTGCCACTCGTATGACAACAGAACAGATGCTGCCCATCGTGGATAAAATGGACAAGGTAGGCTACCACTCTGTAGAGTGCTGGGGCGGCGCCACCTTCGACGCGTCCCTCCGTTTCCTGAAGGAAGATCCCTGGGACAGGCTCCGCAAGTTCCGTGACGGCTTCAAGAACACGAAGCTGCAGATGCTGTTCCGCGGCCAGAATATTCTCGGCTATCGTCCCTACGCAGACGACGTGGTAGAATATTTTGTACAGAAATCCGCTGCCAACGGCATCGATATCATCCGTATCTTCGACTGCCTCAACGATCTGCGCAACCTGCAGACGGCCGTTACCGCGGCCAACAAGGAAGGCGCTCACGCACAGGTGGCTCTGTCCTATACCCTGGGCGACGCCTATACCATTGACTACTGGACCGACATCGCAAAGAGAGTAGAGGAGATGGGCGCCAATTCCATTTGTATCAAGGATATGGCCGGCCTGCTGCTTCCTTATGAGGCTACAAAGCTGGTGACGGCCCTGAAGTCCGCTACCTCTCTTCCGATCCAGCTTCACACCCACTACACCTCCGGCGTGGCTTCCATGACTTATATGAAAGCCGTAGAGGCAGGTGTGGATGTGATTGATACCGCCATGTCGCCTTTCGCCCTGGGTACTTCCCAGCCGGCCACAGAGGTTATGGTAGAGACATTCAAGGGAACGGAATACGACACCGGCTTTGACCAGAACCTGCTGGCTGAGATCGCCGACTACTTCCGTCCTATCCGCGACGAGGCGCTGGAGAGCGGCCTGCTGAACCCCAAGAACCTGGGCGTGAACATCAAGACGCTGCTTTACCAGGTACCCGGCGGTATGCTTTCCAATCTGACTTCCCAGCTGAAGGAGCAGGGAGCAGAAGACAAGTACTACGAAGTGCTGGAGGAAGTGCCCAGGGTGCGGAAGGATCTGGGCGAGCCCCCTCTGGTTACCCCTTCCTCACAGATCGTGGGCACCCAGGCCGTGTTCAACGTGCTCATGGGCGAGCGCTACAAGATGGTGACCAAGGAGACCAAGGACGTGCTCAGCGGCCACTACGGCGCTACCGTAAAGCCATTCGATCCCGAAGTGCAGAAGAAGTGCATCGGCGACGAGGAAGTGATCACCTGCCGTCCCGCAGACCTGCTGCAGCCTGAGCTGGAAACGCTGGAGAACGAGATGGCACAGTACAAGGAGCAGGATGAGGACGTGCTGTCCTACGCTCTGTTCCCTCAGGTGGCCACCGATTTCTTCAAGTACCGTCAGGCCCAGAAGACCGGCGTGGATCCTTCCGTAGCAGACGGCGAGAACAAGGCATATCCGGTGTGATGGACTTTATGATATGACATAGATTCACTGTGAAAACAGCTGCTGCGAGACGAAAGTCTTGCGGCGGCTGTTTTTGTATCAGTAAAAACATACGGAGGAGCAGCGTATGATTATCAAAGCTTCTGCGGCATTGCGGAATGATTATACAGCCATTTCCAATATGGCAAAGGAGACGAAAGAACCAATTTATATCACTAAGATCGGAAAGAAGGTATACGTGTATCATATAGCGGATACGCAGACAGAGTATACAAAATTGTTTCGTTAGGAAGAAATAGATTTATAAAAATTATACCCCCGGCGTTCCCGGCCGGTATCCGGATAGACCCAAAACGTTTCACAGGTCTGTCCGGATACCGGCCGGGCGCCGGGGTGCTTTAGTTTTATACGATCACTGATTCCTGCTCTGGTTCCGATACTGCAGAGGCGTCATCTGGAAGGTCTTCTTGAAGATCCTGTTGAAGTGTTCCGCGTTGGGGTAGCCTACGGCGTAGGACACATTTTCCACGGTCATATTGCCGTTCTTCAGCAGGGTCTTGGCACGCTTCATCCGCACGGCAGTCACATGCTCTCCGAAGGTCTTGCCGGACTTATCCTTGATGTACTTGGAGATGTACGGCGCGGAGAGGTGGAACTGGGCGGCCATGCTCTCCAGCGTCACGTCCTGGTAGTTGCCCTGGATGTAGTTGATCATGGAGATCAGACGGTCATCCTTGTGGCTGGTGTCGTTTTCGATCTGAGGCAGCTTGTTGACGGCTACTACAAGAGCGTGAATAGACGCCTTGATGATGTCCTCGTCCAGTCCGGCGCCCCAGTATGCTTTGCCGTTGCAGGTGATGCCCACGTAGGCCATGGCCTTGGAGGAGGAGCCTCTGGACAGGGCGTGTTCCTCGTAGATGGAAAGCTCATAGCTGACAGAGAACAGCTGCTTGATGGTGTTGCTCACGGCGTCCAGACGGCCGTTGCCGTTGGCGTCCACGATGGTCTTCTTTTCTCCCCGGACGATGGTGGATTCTGCCATAATGCCGTTGTCCTGGCGGAAGTGGCATTCGGGAATGTCAAAGTGAGGCGTGTAATTGAGGTAATTTTCCTCAAAGATCTCGTAAACCCACTGGGGAGAGAGCTCCTTGTGCTCCTCGTCGGACACCTGTTTGACCGCGTAGCTTACTTCCTCCCGCATCTTTTCGGGAATGGAGATGGAGAAGTTTTTCTTGAGGATGTAGCTGATGCCGCCCTTGCCCGACTGGCTGTTGATGCGGATCACGTCGGCGTCGTAAGTCCGCCCGATGTCCTCGGGGTCGATGGGAAGGTAGGGCACCGTCCACGTCTTTAAGTCCTTTTCATCCCGCCAGTTCATGCCCTTGGCGATGGCGTCCTGGTGGGAACCGGAAAACGCGCTGAACACAAGATCGCCGCCGTAGGGCTGGCGCTGGCTCACCTGCATGCCGGTGAGGGCTTCGTATTTGTCCCGGATGGCGGGCATGTTGGAGAAGTCCAGCTCAGGGTCGATGCCGTGGGAATACATGTTCATGGCCAGGGTGATGATGTCCACATTGCCGGTGCGCTCGCCGTTGCCGAACAGGGTGCCCTCGATGCGGTCCGCTCCTGCCAGGATGCCAAGCTCCGCGTCGGCCACGCCCGTGCCCCGGTCATTGTGGGGGTGCAGGCTCAGCACGACATTTTCTCTGTCGTGGAGCCGTTTGCTCACATATTCGATCTGGGTGGCGAACACGTGGGGCATGGCTGTCTCCACCGTGGCGGGAATGTTGATGATGGCCTTATGGTCAGCGTCAGGCTTCCAGACGTCCAGTACGGCGTTGCACACCTCCACGGCGTAGTCCACCTCGGTGCCGTGGAAGCTCTCGGGGCTGTACTCAAAGGAGAAATTGCCGTCGGTCTCGTCGGCCAGCTTCTTCAACAGAAGGGCGCCGTCCACCGCAAGCTGTTTGATCTCCTCTTTGTTCTTTTTAAATACCTGCTCCCGCTGTGCCACGGAAGTGGAATTGTACAGGTGGATCACCGCTTTGGGCGCTCCCTGCACGGCCTCGAACGTCCGCTTGATGATATGCTCTCTTGCCTGGGTGAGCACCTGCACCGTCACGTCGTCAGGGATCATGTTCCGCTCGATGAGCGTGCGCATAAAGATGAACTCGGTCTCGGAAGCGGCGGGGAATCCTACCTCGATCTCCTTAAATCCGATGTCCACAAGCATCTTGAAAAAGTCCAGCTTTTCCTCCAGGCTCATAGGCTCCACCAGAGCCTGGTTGCCGTCCCGCAGGTCAACAGAGCACCAGATGGGCGCTTTCTCTATATAATCTTTCTTCGCCCAGTCATACTCGCATACCGGCGGCATAAAATACTGGCGTTCATATTTCTTTACATTGTGCATTGTCTTCATAAATAAAGTCCTCCTGAAACATTAAAATAAATCAAATAAGATGATGATATTCTATCTCATGTGCCCGGAAAATGGAATGATTAAATTTAATCACTTTTCGTGATAAAATTTATTATATTGCTGTTAATAGAAAAATTACTACAATTTTTTTCCATATTGTTGTATACTATATCCAGCAAAGGAGTCAGTCGCTTCTGCCTGGGGAAATGAAAACAGGTACGGGAGGGGAACACCGTGAAAACCATATGGAATTATATAATAGGTTTTCTCGACAAGATAAACAAGGGACAAGCGGATGTATATGCTGCCAGTGCGTCCTTTTTTATCATTGTGTCCATGATCCCGTTTCTTATGGTGCTGCTTTCCTGCGTACAGTTCATGCCTCTGGAGCAGCAGGATCTGAGCCAGCATATTGAATTGTATATGCCCAATGAGGTGTCGGATTTTCTCAACGGCATCGTTTCCGAGGTGTACAGAAATTCCTCCGCCACCTTTACCATTTCCCTTATCGTGGCGTTGTGGCTGTCTGCCAAGGGCGTTCAGTACCTCAGCGCCGGTCTCAATTCCATGTACGAGATCGGTGAGACCCGTCCGCCCCTCATCCTGCGGATCAAGGCCATGTTTCACACGGTGCTCATCCTGGGGGCGCTGCTCCTGCTCCTGGCTCTCACCGTGTTCGGCAACTTTCTCCAGTCCCTGCTGTTCCGCTACATTCCGGTGCTGGGGGATATCTGGAAGCTTATCATGGACCAGCGGGCGGTCATTACCGGCGTCAGTCTGACGGTGCTCATCGATATCGCCTACACGGTCATGCCCAACCGCAGAGCCACTCTGCTGGGCCAGCTGCCGGGGGCATTGTTCTGCACCATGGGCTGGGCCGTCCTGTCCCTGGTACTGAATATCTACGTGGACCAGTTCAACGGCTTTTCCATGTACGGCAGCCTGACAACGCTGATCCTGTTGATGATGTGGCTGTATTTTCTCGTGCTGATCTTTCTTATGGGAGGCGCCATCAACTTTTATTTCAACGGCATTTTCCGGAAATACCGCATGCGGTTCCGTCACTGGCGGAGACGGCGGAGAGAGGCGCGGAAAGGGATCCATCATGACGAAGACGAAAAACAAATATGACGTGCTGGTCATAGGAGGAGGCGCGGCGGGCATGATGGCCGCGGCCGCGGCAGCCGCGGAGGGCTGCAGCGTCTGTATCCTGGAAAAAAATGAAAAGCTGGGAAAAAAACTGTTCATCACCGGAAAGGGCCGGTGCAACCTGACAAACGCCTGCGATACGGAGGAGCTGTTTCCCCATGTGTGCTCCAACGCAAGATTTCTTTACAGCAGTTTTTATACGTTCGGCAACTTTGCGGTAATGGATTTTTTTGAGAAGCTGGGCGTGCCTTTAAAGACAGAGCGGGGCGGCCGGGTATTTCCGGTTTCGGACCATTCCTCGGACATCATCCGGGGGCTGGAACGGGAACTGAAGCGGCTGGACGTGGATGTGCGGCTGCATGCGAAGGTGAAGAAGCTGACGGCTGCGCCCCGCCCCGGCGCGGTGCTGGAGGACGGTTCTGCCGTGGAGGCCGGCGCCGTCATCGTGGCGACGGGGGGTCTGTCTTATCCTTCCACCGGCTCTACGGGAGACGGCTATCAGTGGGCAAGGGATATGGGACATAAGGTAACGGACTGCCTTCCCTCCCTTGTGCCGTTAAAGATAGAAGAACAGACGGCAGCCATGCTCCAGGGCCTTTCCCTGAAAAACGTGGAGATCTGGGTAAAAGACGGGAAAAAGGAGCTGTACAGAGGCTTCGGGGAAATGCTGTTCACCCATTTCGGCGTCAGCGGGCCGCTGATCTTAAGCGCCAGCCCCCACTGTACTTCCCTGCTGGCGGACGGGAAGAAGCTTCGGCTGTATATCGATCTGAAGCCTGCCATTACCCGGCAGCAGCTGGACCAGCGGCTTATCCGGGAACTGGGCGGGGCTCCCAATAAACAGATAAAAAATATACTCGGCGCGGTATATCCGGCCAAGATGGTGCCGGTGGTGCTGGCCATGGCGGACATGGATCCGGAAACCTTCGCCCACAGCGTCACAAAAGAACAGCGCGGGCGCATCGGGGAAGTGACCAAGGCCATGGCGTTTACCGTTACGGGGACAAGGGGCTTCGAGGAGGCCATCATCACCAGAGGCGGGATCGCCACGGGAAAGGTAAATCCTTCCACCATGGAGTCAAGGCTGGCGGAAAACATTTACTTTGCCGGGGAGGTACTGGACCTGGACGCCGTCACAGGCGGATTTAATCTGCAGATCGCCTGGTCTACCGGATATCTGGCAGGCATGAGCGCGGCAAAAAAGATCAAAAAAATCAACAGACAGGAGAAACGACATGAGACATGCCATTGCGATCGACGGACCCGCGGGAGCGGGAAAAAGTACCATTGCAAAACAGGTGGCAAAAGAGTTAGGATATATATACGTGGACACCGGCGCCATGTACCGGGCTATGGGACTGTATTTTCACCAGAGGGGCATCGCCCCCGACGACATGGAGTCCATGACGGCCTGCTGCAAAGAGGCGGATATTGAGATCCGCTACGTCAACGGGCGGCAGCAGGTGTGGCTCAACGGTGTGGACGTGACGGGCAGCCTGCGCACGGAGGAGGCCGGATTTATGGCCTCGGCCTGCGGGCGAAATCCCCAGGTGCGTCAGAGGCTGGTGGAGCTCCAGCGGCAGCTTGCCGCCAGGGCGGACGTGGTGATGGACGGCAGGGATATCGGCACCCACGTGCTGCCGGATGCTCCCGTAAAGATCTATCTCACCGCGTCGGTGGATACACGGGCGCAGCGCAGGTGCAGGGAGCTGGAGGAAAACGGGGAGCCGGCGGATCCGGAACAGATCAAAGCGGATATCGAGGCCAGGGACCGGCAGGATATGACGAGAGAAGTATCTCCTCTGCGGCAGGCGGAGGACGCGGTACTGCTGGACTGCTCTCATATGACCATCGAAGAAGTGACGGAAAAGGTCATGGAGCTGGCGGCAGGCAGATGAGGCCGGATCTGCCGTCCGGGGCAGAGCGGGGCCCGCGCCGTCTGCGGCGCGCCCTTTGAAGTGAGGAAAAATATGGAAGTGATCGTGGCCAAAACCGCGGGCTTCTGCTTCGGCGTGAAGCGGGCGGTGAATATGGTGTATGAAGAACTGGAAAAAAAGGAGGGGCCGGTGTATACTTACGGCCCCATTATCCATAACGCCCAGGTAGTGGACGACATGAAGGCAAAGGGCGTGCGGGTGGCGGAGGACCTGTCTGAAGTGGACCGCTTTGCCGGCGGCACTATGATCATCCGCTCCCACGGCGTGTCAAGAGCCGAACAGGAGCAGATGGAGCAGATGGGGCTCAAGATCGTGGACGCCACTTGTCCCCATGTAAAAAAGATACACCGGATCGTGGAGCGGGAAAGCCTGGAAGGATGCCATATCATTATCATCGGCAACCGGTCCCATCCGGAAGTCCGGGGCATCATGGGATGGGCCCACGGGCCTGTCACAGTGATCGAAACACCTGATGAAGCCCGGGAATTTCACGCCCCTCCCGACACAATATGCTGTATTGTCAGTCAGACGACATTTAACAACAACAAATTTAAAGAATTAGTTGAAATTTTGAAACAAAGGATGTATAATTGCAAATGTATGAATACGATTTGCAATGCTACAGGCGAGCGCCAGCGGGAAGCGAGTCAGATCGCCGGGCTGGTGGATGCCATGCTCGTTGTAGGCGGCAGGCACAGTTCCAATACGCAGAAACTGTTTGAGATATGTAAGAAACAGTGCGGGCGTACGTTTCACATTGAAGTACTAAGCGATTTGGACATGGAAGAATTACGCAAAAGCAGCAGCGTAGGCATTACAGCGGGGGCTTCCACCCCCAAGAAAATTATTGAGGAGGTTCAAAAGAATGTCAGAAATGAATTTTGAACAGATGCTGGAAGAATCATTAAAAACCATTCGAAATGGAGAAATCGTGGAGGGTACTGTTATCGACGTAAAAGATGACGAGATCATCTTGAATATAGGCTACAAGGCAGACGGTGTGATCACGCGAAATGAATACACGAACGTACCCGATGCAGATCTGACCACAATGGTGCATCCGGGTGACACAATGGAAGCAAAGGTACTGAAGGTAAATGACGGAGACGGCCAGGTAGTGCTTTCCTACAGAGCGATTGCCGCAGAGAAAGGCAATGCCAAGCTGGAAGCCGCCTTCAATGAAGGAACCATTGTTACCGCTCCTGTTGTTCAGGTGCTCAACGGCGGATTAAGCGCAGTGTTTGAAGAGTCCCGCATCTTTATCCCTGCAAGCCTTGTATCCGACACTTATGAGAAAGATCTGTCCAAGTACAACGGACAGGAGATCGAGTTTAAGATCATCGAGTTCAATCCCAAGAGACGCAGGGTCATCGGTGACAGAAAGCAGATCCTTGTAGAACGGAAAGCACAGCTTGTCAAAGAGCTTCTTGAGAAGATACAGGTAGGCGATATCATCGACGGTATCGTAAAGAATGTAACCGATTTCGGCGCATTTGTGGATCTTGGCGGTGTAGACGGACTGTTACATATCTCCGAGATGTCTTGGGGACGTGTGGACAATCCCAGAAAACTGTTCCGCTCCGGCGATGCCGTAAAGGTGTTCGTAAAGGGTATCAAGGACGCGAAGATCGCTCTGAGCTGCAAGTTTGATGATACCAATCCCTGGACAAACGCCGATGAGAAGTTTGCTGTCGGCGTGATCACCACAGGTAAAGTAGCCCGCATGACCGACTTCGGCGCTTTTGTGGAGCTGGAGCCCGGCGTGGACGCGCTGCTTCACGTATCCCAGATCTCCCGCGCCCATGTGGACAAGCCCTCTGATGTGCTGAAGATCGGACAGGAGATCGAGGTGAAGATCATCGGCCTGGATCTGGAAAACAAGAAGATCAGCCTGAGCATGAAAGCTCTGGAGACAGAGGAAGAAGCAGCCGCTATGGCAGAGAAGATAAAGGCAGCTGCCGCTCCCAAGGAAGCTGCTCCCGCGAAGGAAGAAGCACCTGCAGAGGAAGCTGCTCCTGTCGTTGAGGAAGCGCCTGCAGAGGAAACTGCTCCTGCCGCTGAGGAAGCGCCCGCCGAGGAGGCACCTGCCGTAGAGGAAGTGCCTGCAGAGGAGGCACCTGCCGAGGAAGCCGCTCCGGAAAATGAGCCCGCTCCCGAAGCATAACAAAAGATAGAATTTCTTTATTAACAAAAAATAGGAGCTGTTGCATATTTTATGATCGGAATCATGCAATAGCTCCTTTTTATGAAGGATGCAGCCGGATCCGGCGCGGAGGTTCTCACGGGGATATGTATCACATGGCCCGTACGGCCTCCAGCGTGTGGAGCAGCAGTACCGTAAGGGCGGAGGGATCGTCTGCAAGACGGGGATCCGCGGGAACAGACTGGTAGCAGGTCATCGGAGCAGCCGGTGTTTTGCGGGAAGCCGCTATCGTGTCTGCCATGGCTTTGGGAAGTATGGTCTTTTCTTCCGGCAGGTACACGTAATTGGCATGATCAGGATAATAGTGCCGCAGGGTTCCGTTTTCAACGGGGAGTTCCAGGGAGAGTGAGGCGCCTCTTGTTTCCAGCCTGCCCGCAGGCGTCGCTATGGAAACAGAAGCCGCCGGTATGTTCAGCCCGGCAGTGATGAGAAGGCTGTCCGGGGTCAGTCTGGCGGCGACGTTCTCAATGCTCTCTTCCGGGCGGACAAGGGGCAGCAGGCCCAGAAGCCTGACCATGCCCGAGAGATCCTCAAAGTTGTGGAGCAGCAGTTCCAGCAGTTCTGCATCCTGTTTGTGGGTCCGCCAGTGAAAATATTTTCCGATGAGTTCTTTTCCCGTATAGGGATCCGTCCGGTGAAATCCCGCGGCTTCTTCCAGCGATTTCTGGTTGAGACGGCGCAGGCCCAGCAGCCCTTTCAGCGGGGCAAGGGTCCGGTACAGATCGGTGGAACGCTGATAGCCCGGTGTTTCGTCCACGCTGTAGGCCGCCAGCTTTTTCGTCACGAAAGGGATGTCGAACCGGTTTCCGTTAAAATGCAGCAGATGGCTGTATCTGCGGGAAAGGGTCAGAAAGTTTTTCAGCAGCAGAAATTCCTCCGAGGAATTTTCGGCAAACCACTGAAGGGTGCGCCAGCTGTGCTCTGTATAATAGACGCAGCCGATGAGATAGATAAACGCCCGCTCCGGGGACAGGCCGGTGGTCTCAATATCGAAGAACATCACCTGCTTCGCGTCCGGGTCCACCCAGGACGGCAGAGATGCGTCCGTTTCCAGTATTTTTTCAAAGGTAAGCATAATGATCCTCCCTGGGATCATTTTACAATATATTTTCGGTTTCTGCAACAAAGGCAAGAAAGGATCGAACAGTATGAGACTTAAGACATTTTCAGGGGGCGTTCACCTGTATGAGGGCAAGGAGCTGTCAAAGGACAGGCCCATCCGCGCCGTCCGGCCGGAGGGAGAGATGGCCTATCCTCTCCAGCAGCATATCGGGGCGCCCGCAAAGCCTCTTGTGAAAAAGGGGGACAGGGTGCTGGCCGGTCAGAAGATCGCCGAGGCAGACGGATTTGTTTCTGTCCCTGTGCACGCGTCGGTTTCCGGCACGGTCAGGACCATTGAATCCCGCACCGTGGCAAGCGGCGGGAAGGCGGCCTGTATCGTGGTGGAAAATGACAGACAGTACGAGGAGATCACATGGCCGGCAAAACGGGATTACACCGCCATGACCCGGGAGGAGATCATCGGCGCGGTGAAGGAGGCCGGTATCGCGGGCCTTGGCGGCGCGGGATTTCCCACCCATGTAAAGCTTTCGCCCAAAGAACCGGACAAGATCGACACGGTCCTTGTAAACTGTGCCGAGTGCGAGCCTTACCTCACGTCGGATTACCGCATACTGACCGAGCATCCCGCGGAGGTGACGGAAGGCCTGAAGATCATACTTTCTCTTTTCCCCAATGCCAGAGGTATTTTTGCCGTTGAGGATAATAAGCGGGATGCCGCGAAAAAGCTCAGCGGGTACATTGGAGACGCCGGAAATATCTCCGTTCAGCTGCTGCAGACAAAGTATCCGCAGGGCGGCGAGCGCCAGATCATCTATGCGGTCACCGGCAGATCGTTCGACAGCAGCATGCTTCCCGCTGATGTGGGATGCATCGTTCAGAACGCTGCTACGGTATACAGCGTGTACAGAGCAGTGGCAGAAGGACGGCCCCTTACGGAACGGGTGATCACCGTTACGGGGGACGCGATGGAGGAACCCTGCAATTACCAGGTGCCCATCGGCACCAGCTATAAAGAACTGGTGGAGCTTGCGGGAGGACTGGCAAAGGAACCGGAAAAGATCATCAACGGCGGTCCCATGATGGGCAACGCCATGTTTACGCTGGATGTTCCGGTGGCGAAAAACAGCTCCGCGCTCGTCTGCATGACGAAGGACGAGGCTTCCCGGTACGACGCCACTGCCTGTATCCGGTGCGGCCGGTGCATAGAGGCGTGTCCTCAGCGGCTGGCGCCCAACCGCCTGGCGGCTTATGCCGAGAGAAATGATAAGGAAGGCTTTCAGGCGTTTTACGGGCTGGAATGTATCGAGTGCGGCAGCTGCAGCTATATCTGCCCGGCCAGGCGGCATCTTGTGCAGCACATCCGCAGGATGAAGCGGGACGTGCTGGCAGACAGGAAAAAGGCGGTTCAGGATAAATGACGGCAAGGGAAAGGTTGGATAGATAGATGGATAAATTGTTGAAGGTTTCCGCTTCTCCCCATGTGAGAAGCAAGATACGCTCCAATCATCTGATGCAGCTGGTGCTCATCGCGCTGCTTCCCACCACTGCGTTCGGAGTGTTTCATTTCGGATACGGGGCGGCCGTCCATATCGTGGTGACGGTTGCGGCCTGTGTCATCAGCGAGTATCTGTATGAGTATCTCATGCACAGACCCATTACCGTGGGAGACTGCAGCGCGGCGGTGACCGGGCTGCTCCTGGCGCTGAACCTGCCGGTGGCGGCGCCTTACTGGATCGGCGCGGTGGGCGGCGTGTTTGCCATCATCGTGGTCAAGCAGCTGTTCGGCGGCCTGGGACAGAATTTTATGAATCCCGCTCTGGGCGCCAGGGTGTTTCTGCTGCTGTCCTTTGCCGGTCATATGACGAATTTTACATATGATACCATGACGGTGGCCACGCCCCTGCAGACGCTTCGGGAGACAGGAACAGTGCCCAGCCTTGCGGCGCTGATCACCGGCAATACGGCGGGTACTATCGGTGAGACAAGCGCTATAGCGCTGCTCATCGGCGCCCTGTTCCTTGTGCTCATGGGCGTGATAGAAGCCACCATTCCCGTGGTATATATCGCCGTATTTGTCCTGTTCATGGGTATTTTCGGCGGTCACGGTTTTGACTACCAGTTTCTGCTGGCCCATGTAGCCGGCGGCGGACTGATGCTGGGCGCCTGGTTCATGGCCACGGATTACGTGACCAGTCCCATCACCACAAAGGGCAAGGTGATATTCGGCGTTATACTGGGTATCTTCACCGGGCTGTTCCGGGTATTCGGCACCAGTACGGAGGGCGTGTCCTACGCTATTATACTGGGCAATCTTCTCGTGCCCATCATCGAGAAATTTACCATGCCCCATCCTCTGGGCGTGAAGAAGGGAGGCCGGATCCATGGGTAATGTGATCAAAAGCACCTGCATCTTCACCCTGATTACTCTTGTGGCAGGGGGATTGCTTGGCTTCACCCATGAGGTGACAAAGGAACCCATTGCCCGCCAGGAGCAGCTTGCGAAAGAAAAAGCCCTGTCCGAGGTATTTGAGGTCGCTTCCAGATATGAACAGGTGGAAACGGACGCTGAGGCGTGGAGCGGGGCTATCTCGGACACTGGACTTACGGAGGAAGAAGTGACGGAAGCATACCGCGCGGAGAGTGACAACGGAAATGTGCTGGGATATGTGCTCAGCGGGGTGTCAAAGGAAGGCTACGGCGGCGATATCGCCTTTGTGATGGGCGTGGAGAACGACGGTACGGTCACAGGTATTTCCTTCCTGTCCCTCAGCGAGACGGCGGGGCTTGGCATGAACGCCCAGAAACCGGAATTCAAGGAACAGTTCGCTGACAAAAAAGCGGATTCATTTACGTATACAAAGGACGGCGCGGCGGCGGAGAATGAGATCGACGCCATAAGCGGCGCTACCATCACCACCCGGGCCGTGACCAATGGCGTCAACGCGGGTCTGGCTGTCTTTCAGACATGTCTGAAGGGAGGGCAGAAGGAATGAAAGCATATATGGAACGGATCTATAATGGTCTGATAAAGGAAAATCCGACGTTTGTGCTGTTTCTGGGTATCTGTCCCACTCTGGCAGTGACTACATCGGCGCTCAACGGCGTGGGCATGGGACTGTCTACCATGGCGGTGCTTGTCATGTCCAACCTGCTGATCTCTCTGCTGCGGAAGGTGATCCCCTCCCAGGTGCGCATGCCGGCGTATATTACTATCATTGCTTCCTTTGTGACCATCGTGCATCTGCTTCTGGAGGCCTACGTGCCTTCCCTCTATGAGAGCCTGGGGCTATATATCCCGCTGATCGTGGTGAACTGCATCATCCTGGGCCGGGCGGAGGCCTACGCCTCCAGTCATTCCGTGGGGCTGTCCCTGTTTGACGGCATCGGCATGGGGCTGGGCTTTACCGTGGCTCTTACGTGCATCGGCGCGGTGCGGGAGCTTTTGGGAGCCGGCACTGTTCTTGGATTTACCGTGCCGGTATATGAGCCTGCCACCATTTTCATCCTGGCGCCCGGCGCGTTTTTCGTGCTGGCGGCCCTGGCGGCTGTCATGAACCGGGTGCAGCACGGGAACGGCAGGACATCCACGACGGACAGCTGTCTGGAGGGCTGTGAGCACTGCACCAATATGGGCTGCGGCGGGAGAGTGTTCACCCGCGCCGCAGTCTCGGAAACGGAAGAGGCGGACGTGCCTGCCGGCGGCGCTGAGGAAATAGAAAAACCCGCAGCCGCAGAAGAAAAGGAGGGACAGGAATGAGTACATTGCAGCAGTTACTGCTCATCGCGGTAGGCTCCGCCCTTGTAAATAATGTGGTGCTGAGCCAGTTCCTGGGTCTGTGCCCGTTCCTGGGCGTGTCCAAAAATACGAAGACCGCAGGGGGCATGGGCATGGCCGTGATCTTCGTCATCACCATTGCCTCTCTTGTGACGGGAGCGATCTATAAATTTTTCCTGGCGCCCTGGGATCTGACTTACCTGCAGACCATCGTGTTCATCCTTGTGATCGCCGCGCTGGTGCAGCTGGTGGAGATGTTTTTGAAGAAGTTCAGTCCGGCGCTGTACCGGGCGCTGGGGGTATATCTGCCCCTGATCACTACAAACTGCGCCGTACTTGGCGTGGCCCTCACCAACGTGCAGAAGGGGTATGCGACCCAGGCGTCCTTCGGGCTTCTCACCTGTGTGGTAAACGGAGCGGCCACGGCTGTGGGCTTTACCATTGCCATCGTGATCATGGCCGGCATCCGGGAGCGCATCGAGCACAATGACATTTCTCCTTCGTTTCAGGGCATGCCCATCGTCCTTGTGACCGCCGGGCTCATGGCAATGGCGTTTTTCGGATTTTCCGGATTGATCTGACGTTGGAAAGGTAGGATCCGTTATGAATATGCAAGTGGTTTTGTTATCCATGCTCCTTGTGGGCGTGGTGAGTATCGTTATCGGCCTGCTGCTGGGGCTGGCGGGAGAAAAGCTGAAGGTGGAGGAGGATCCGCGTGTCGGCCAGGTGCGTGCCTGCTTTCCCGGCACCAACTGCGGAGGCTGCGGGTACCCGGGCTGCGACGGCCTGGCGGCGGCCATCGTGGCGGGGGAGGCTCCGGTCAACAGCTGTACGCCGGGCGGTCCGGCGGTCAGCGCCAGGGTCAGTGAGATACTTGGCGTGGAGAATGTGGAGACCGTTCGTATGGTGGCGAAAGTCATGTGCGGCGGCGACTGTACAAAGACAAAGGACCGGTACGATTATACCGGCCCCCAGGACTGTACCGCCATGGGCGCGGTGCCCGGCGGCAGCACAAAAGGGTGCGATTACGGCTGCCTGGGCTACGGCAGCTGTGTGAAGGCGTGCGGGGAGAACGGCATCCGCATCGTGGACGGCATTGCGGTCATTGACGCGGAACAGTGCGTGGCCTGCGGAAAATGTGTGGCCGCCTGTCCCCGGCATGTGATCAAAATGGTGCCTTATGCGGCAAAGGTCCATGTGGCATGTACGTCAAAGGATAAGGGCAAGGACGTGATGAAGGTGTGTGATACAGGCTGTATCGGCTGCAAAAAATGCGAGCGCACCTGTAAGTTTGACGCCATACATGTTATTGACAATATTGCCGTTATTGATTATGATAAATGTAAGAATTGCGGATTGTGCGCGAAGGAATGTCCCAAAGGCATTATCACATTAAATTCTTAACTATATAATGAAAGGGGTTTGACAGACATGTACGATGTAAAGGAAGGCTATCAGGCAGCCAAGGAGTTTTACGCCCAGTACGGCATCGATGTGGATGAGGCTGTCCGTATCGCGGATTCCACGCCTATTTCCATGCACTGCTGGCAGGGCGATGATGTAGGCGGTTTTGAGGTGAGCGAGGACAAGTCTCTTACCGGCGGTATCCAGACCACCGGCAATTATCCCGGCAAGGCCCGCACCGCCGATGAACTGCGCCAGGATATCGAGATGGCGCTGAAGTTTATCCCCGGCGAGATGAAGATCAATCTGCACGCCAGCTACCAGGAGGCAGATACTCCCGTGGACCGTGACGCCATCGGACCGGAGCATTTCAAGAACTGGGCCGTGGAGAAGGGACTGGGCCTGGACTTCAACCCTACATACTTCTCTCATCCCAAGAGCGACAAGGGTACCTTATCCTGCGCCGACGAGGAGACGAGGCAGTTCTGGATCCGCCACGGCATCGCCTGCCGCCGGATCGGGCAGTATTTCGCAGACCGCACCGGCAAGAAGTGCGTTATCAATCACTGGACGCCTGACGGCGATAAGGAATTCCCTGTAGATACCATAGGACCCCGCCTGCGGCTGAAGGACAGCTACGACCAGATCTTCAAGGCCACCGAGGACGTGAAGGACGTGATCGACGGCATCGAGTCCAAAGTATTTGGAATCGGTCTGGAGAGCTATACGGTAGGCTCCCATGAGTTCTGCATGGGCTATGTGATGAAAGCCAACAAGGATCACATCATCATGACCCTGGATACCGGTCACTATCATCCTACCGAGGTGGTTTCCGCCAAGCTGGCTTCCATCTATACGTTCAGCGACAATGTGCTGCTGCATGTATCCCGTCCCGTTCGCTGGGATTCCGACCATGTAGTGAGCTACGACGAGGAGACAAAGGCCATCATGGAAGAGCTTGTGCGCATGAACAAGCTGGACAAGACCTACATTGCCACAGACTTCTTTGACGCGTCCATCAACCGTATCGCCGCATGGGCCATCGGCCTGCGCAACACCAGAAAGGCCATTCTGGCAGCGCTTCTGCAGCCCAACGACAAGATGAAGCAGCTGGAGGCAGCAGGGGATGTGAGCGCAAGGCTGGCATACAAGGAAGAGTTCAAGGCCGCCCCTGTAGCCCTTGTGTGGGACTACTACTGCGAGCAGAAGGGCGCCGGCAAGGGCCTGGAGTGGCTTGCGGAAGTGCAGAAGTACGAGAAGGAAGTGCTCTCCAGGAGATAAGGAGAGACCCGTGCAGCATGGGGCCAAAATACTTTTTGCACAAGCGTCATTTTAAAATGTAACGAATAAGACGGCAT
>CANQHX010000038.1 GCA_947623905.1 uncultured Lachnospiraceae bacterium | reverse complement strand
CCAACGGACAGTTTGACAAGTCCGCCATGAACAAGATCGCGTCCATGGCCCACAACGGTCTCGCCCGCACCATCCGTCCGGTACACACCATGGCGGACGGCGATTCCATTTACGCCTTCAGCACGGGAAATGTGCCCGCCGACCTGAACGTCGCCGGCACCCTCGCGGCCTATGTCATGGGCCGGGCGGTGAACAGCGCCGTGCTCCACGCCACGCCGCTGGCAGGCATTCCCGCGGCTCCGGCCTGCCGGGAAATGTGATCCCCGGCGCTTTACAGAACATGACCGGCCATGCAGACAGCCGTCAGTCGGTCTCTTCTTTTGGAACTTCAATATGATCAAATAAAATGTTTATTTCCGGCAGTACATATCCTGCCGGAATTTTTTTCGGCTGCCAGTCTCCTGTGATGCCCAGCCAGCCAAGAAGCTTTTCCGAGGAAAAGGGCAGGAAAGGCCCAAGCAGCGCAGCCAGGTTGGCCACAAGCTGGACGCAGTTGTACAGCACTGTCCGGCAGGCCGCCGGGTCCTCTGTGCGGGCGATCCACGGCGCGCCGGCGTCAAAATAGCGATTGGCGTACCGCACCAGCGCAAAACATTCTTCCAGTCCGTCCTTTAAAGCGGCCTTCTCGATCAGCGCGCCCACCTTCTGAAAGGCGTCCCCGATCCGGTCCCGCGTCTCCTCATGCAGTTCTCCCTCCGGTACGCTGCCGTCCAGATACCGTTTCACGAAGGCCAGCGTGCGGTTGACAAAATTGCCCCACGCCCCTGCCAGCTCAGCATTGGTCCGGCGGGCAAATTCTCTTCGGGAAAAGTCTGTGTCCCGCTTTTCCGGTCCGTTGGCGATAAAAAAGTACCGGATGGCGTCAGGCTGATATTGCTTCAGCAGGTCCTTTGCCCACACTGCCCAGTTGCCGCTGGTGGAGATCTTTCTGCCCTCCAGCGTCATATATTCACTGGACACAATATCATCCGGCAGGCGGAGCCCTCCGCCGTGGGCAAGCAGCAGGGCGGGAAGGATGATGGTGTGAAAGGGGATATTGTCCTTGCCGTGGACATAATAGTGTCTGGCATGCTCACCGAACAGTTCCGCAAAGGGAACGCCCCTCTCCCGGCACAGCACATAAGCCGCCGACAGGTAGCCGAGGACATTTTCCGTCCAGATATAGATCTTCTTGTCCTCGTATCCTTCCTTCGGCACATCTATGCCCCAGTCCAGATCCCTTGTAATGGCCCGGTCCCGCAGGCCCTCCTCCAGGTACCGTTTTGTAAATGCAATGGCGTTTCTGCGCCAGTGGGGACGTTCTGTCAGCAGCGTTTCCAGCTGAGGCCTCAGCTTTGTGAGCAGCAAAAAAAGCTGCTTCGCCGTGCCAAATACCGGAACAGTCCCGCACCGGGCACAGGCGGCGTCCAGTATGGTCTCTCCGTCCAGCACCTCCCCGCAGGCGTCACACTGATCTCCTTTTGCCGGCGCGCCGCAGACAGGGCATTTCCCCACGATCAGACGGTCCGCCAGCACCTTTCTGCACACGGGACAATATGCCTGCCTTACCGTCCGTTCTTCCACGTATGAGCTCTCGTACAGCTTCCGATGAAACCTCCGCACAAATTCCACATGATCCGGGTGGGTAGTCCTGGTATACAGGTCGTAGGAAAAGCCCAGCTTCTGAAAGGTATCGCAAAACTCCTCGTGATAGGCCCGGCTGACCTCCTCCGGCGTTTTCCCCTCCTGCTCCGCCCGGATGGCGATGGGCGTGCCGTAGCAGTCGCTGCCAGACACATAAAATACGTTGTCTCCTTTGGCGCGGTAGTACCGCGCCAGCACATCTCCGGGGAACAGCCCCGCCAGATGGCCGATGTGCAGGGAGCCGTTGGCGTAGGGCCACGCTCCGCCGATGAGAATATTCTTTTTCATGGTTCATACCTCATTTCTGTGAATTAGTTTTCCGTAACATCCATTTTTCGTGATACAAAAAGAGCGCTCTCACCTCCCAAGCATCATACTTAGGGACGAAAGCGCTCGTTATGCTCACGTGTTACCACCCTAATTCACCTGCTTCTCGCAAAGCAGGCCTTATCAACTACGGGCAGGAAATGATCTGCCGATAGTCTATCGCTGTCACGGGCGACCCCGGCGCAGCCTACATATCGGTGCGCGGCTCCAAGACCATGTTCGGCAGGTTTCCCTTCACCCGTTCTCAGCGCGTTCTTTGACGACGGGTTTCTCTGTAAAAGCTACATCTGCCTACTCTTTCTCTTCATTGCCTTTGCCTTGTTATATCACAAAAGCCCGGCAAAGGCAACCCTTTTTACCGCACATTTCACCTGCTGAAATACGCCGCGCATTTTGCCCGGCGCGCAAACGCGCCGGAATGGAGAACTCTATGACATAAGGATATCCTTCACGCAGGCGGCCAGTTTTTCGCACTTGCAGTTGGAAAAGAAATATTCGGAGAAATGCGCCCCGGACAAAGCACCCTTCACCAGTTCCCTGTCAAGCTCCGGCAGGATGTCCGTCAGCTCCCGCTGGGTCACCTTTTTCACCTGATCCAGTATCTTTTTGTTGCGCTGCTCCGGCACGGCCCGCTCCCTGGGATAGCCCTGTCCGCTCTCCCCGGAAAACAGCTTTTCAAAAATGTACTGCAGGTTCAGCTCCGCGCCCCAGCCAAAGCCCTTGGCAAAGGGCAGAGCCACGGCGTTGCCGTCGTTGATCTGGGCAAACATGTACGCGTCCGACGGGTCCACGATATGGCCGCACAGCACGCCGGGGAATACGTTGCAGGCCAGCATGGCTCCCTCTCCTGTGCCGCATCCGGTGACCACATAATCCGCCGCTCCGGAATTGAGCAGCACTGCCGCCAGAATACCGTTCTGCACGTATGTAAGAGAGTTGGTATCCTCGGCCCCGTACATGCCGTAGTTGAACACCTGATGCCCCATGGGCTCCACTACCTTTTTCAGCGTCTCCACGATCATCTCATTTTTTGCCGCCTGGCTGTTCTCATTGATCACTGCGATCTTCATAGGATCATACTTTCCTTTCTCATGTCATGCACATTGCTGTGCTGTTATTTCCGCAATCTGCTGCCATGGACATCTGTGATCTGCTTCCATGGCTGTCAGCAGTCTGCTGTCACGACTATCTGCGGTCTGCTGTCACGATCATCTGCGATTTGCTGTCACGGCTGCTTTCCGATGTAGGCCAGTATGCCGCCGTCCACATACAGCACGTGTCCGTTGACAAAATCCGACGCGTCGGACGCCAGAAATACCGCCGGCCCCATGAGATCCTCCGGGGTGCCCCACCGGGCCGCCGGGGTCTTGCCGATGATGAACCGGTCGAAGGGATGCCTGCTGCCGTCAGGCTGCTTTTCCCTCAGGGGCGCTGTCTGAGGCGTGGCGATATAGCCGGGCCCGATGCCGTTGCACTGGATGTTGTACTGTCCATACTCAGATGCGATATTGCGAGTAAGCATCTTCAGACCGCCCTTGGCCGCGGCATAAGCGGAGACAGTCTCTCTGCCCAGCTCGCTCATCATGGAGCAGACATTGATGATCTTGCCGTGCCCCTTCTCTATCATGCCCGGGATCACCGCCTTAGCCACAATAAAGGGAGCCGTCAGGTCAATGTCCACCACCTCCCGAAAGTCCTCCGCAGACATTTCGCACATGGGGATCCGCTTGATGATGCCCGCGTTGTTCACCAGAATGTCAATGACCCCGTACGTCTCTGCGATGTCTGCCACAAGGCGGGCCACGTCCTCCTCCTTTGTCACGTCGCAGAGGAAACCGCGGGCCTCGATGCCGTCCCGCTCATAGTCCTCCGCCGCCTGCCGGATGTGCTCCTCCCGGCGGGCGTTGTAGCAGACTGTTGCCCCGGCCTGCCCCAACGCCTTGCCGATGGCATACCCGATGCCATAGCATCCTCCGGTGACAAGGGCCACCCTGCCTTTCAGGGAAAAGCTGTCCATGATATTCTCCATACTCTCAGTCCTTTCTACTTTTTATTTCAACCTTGCCAGATATTCCTTGTAGGCCCCGAAAGCCGACGGGATGGCGTACTTTCTGTCGATCTCCTCTTTCCCCACGAACAGCCAGTCCGCCAGCGCATCCTGCTCCGTCTCCGCCAGCCGCACATAATACCCTTTCATGTGCCATTCTATATGAGAAAAAACATGTTTTGCCGGGGGAAGCGTCTCTACATGGAGGGGCTGCGCGCCGGTCTTCTCCAGAAAAGCCACCGCCTCCTGTTCCGTCATCCAGCCTTCTATGCCGGGAAATTCATACAGCCCCGCCAGCAGGCCGTTTTGATCCCGCTTATTTACCGCGATCCTGCTGCCGTTTACCACGAGCAGGATGGTCTTTTTTTCTATGCGGCGGGGCCTTTTTTCCTTCCGCACCGGCAGTTCCATGATCCGGTCGCGCCGCCTCGCCGCGCACCGATCCGCCACAGGGCACAGATCGCACCGGGCCATGCCGTTTGGCACGCACACCATGGCGCCCAGCTCCATCATGGCCTGATTGAACTCGCCGGACGGGTCCGCAGCGTCTGTCATCTGCCGTATGGTCTCCATCAGCGCCTGCTCCGCCTGCTTTTTGGTCCGTGGTTCGTCGATATTGGCATCGCAGTTCTCCAGCCGGGACAATACCCGCAGCACGTTGCCGTCCACTGCCGCCACAGGCAGGCCGAAAGCAATAGAACCGATGGCCCCGGCCGTGTAGCTTCCGATGCCGGGCAGCGCCAGGATCTCTTCGTAGGAGGCCGGCATCTGGCCGCCGTACCGCTCTGTCATGACCTTTGCCGCCTTCTGCATGTTCCGCACCCGGTTGTAATACCCAAGGCCCTCCCACAGCTTCAGCAGCCGGTCCTCCGGCGTCTCCGCAAGGGCCCGGATGTCCGGCAGTTCCCCCAGAAATCTGGCATAATAGGGTTTCACCGCTTCCACCCGGGTCTGCTGAAGCATGATCTCCGACACCCACACGTGATAGGCCGTAGGGTCGCTGCGCCAGGGCAGCTCCCTGTGCCCCTTCCGATACCAGTCCACCAACGCAACGGCTGTGTCCACGGAAAGGGGTTCGTATACCGTATGCAGTTGTGACAGTTCATCCGTTTCCGCCATATTTTTCTTACCCAAAAATCCTCGTGATATCCTGATATCGATTCACCACTCTATATATCTCCACATATTCTTTTCCAACTTTATATATAATAACATAATTCTCCCAGATTGCATATTTATAATCTGTCCGAAAACTGACTCTTTTGGAGAGATCTGCCCCTATTTCGGGAAATATCTGAATATTCTCAAACTTACGATATATTTCCTGAACGGTTTTTGCAGCATATTCTTCGTTATCTTCCGCAATATAATCACGAATTTCTTTCAAGTCATTTACTACCAGGGGATTGATCCGTAATTTCAGCATACCCTATTCCCCCATCAGTGTTTTCAATTCATCCAGGCTGAGCCAGCCTTTTCCATCCTTTACTGCTCCTTCCGCTTCCTGCAGTTTCCTCAATAACTTTTTCTCTGCCCTGTCACGCTCATAATCTTCAATATCGAGCACCACAAATTTTCCTCTGCCATTTTTCGTGAGAAAAACCGGTTCCCCCGCACGGCAGTTTTTCAAAACCTCATTATAATTTCTTAAATCGGACACTGGTAAAATATTCGCCATAGTAAGTTTCCTCCAGAAAATTTTTTATAATGATATTATATACAAATATTGTATAAAATTCAACGTAAAATTTTACAGCGCTCTTATATATGTACTTAAAAATAGAGCTTGTAAACATGAAAACCGTAACATTTGCCATATCCTCCTTTTTCGGTTATACTGGATAAAAGAACTGCCCGGTCCCGGCATTTACGCAGCCGGTATACAGAAAAGAGAAATCTCATGCACACTATAGATAATCAGCGATTTGAACAGGCGCGGCAGCTGATCCTCGGCGGAGAAAAGACCCGTCTGGGCATCGGCACCCTTTCCGAAAAAACTACACACGCCATATTAAAGCATTACTATGAACCGGACGCGCGCTGGCATGAAGTGCCCGTGGCGGGAAGCGTAGCGGATGTGTGCGACGGCGCCCGCATACTGGAGATCCAGACGGCGGGCTTCAACCGTCTGCGGGAAAAACTGGACAAATTTCTCCCCCTCATGCCGGTGACCATCATCTATCCCATCCCCCATGTAAAATATGTCAGCTGGATCGACCCGGAGACCGGCGCCATGTCGGACCGGCACAAATCGCCGAAAAAAGGCAGCGGATACGAAGCCTTCCGTGAGCTGTACCGCATCCGTCCCTACCTGCGCCACCCCAACCTGAACATCTGCCTGGTACTGCTGGATATGGACGAATTCCGTCTGCTGGACGGCTGGAGCCGCAACAAAAAAAGAGGATCCCACCGCTATGACAGGATCCCTCTTTCTATCCACCGGGAAATCTGGCTGGAACAGCCGGAAGACTACATGCAGCTCCTTCCCATAGAGCTGCCTGAACGCTTTACCACAAAAGACTACGCCAAAGCCGCCAAAGTATCTTCCTCCCTGGCCTCCACCGGCCTGCTGATGCTCATGGAGCTGGGGATCGTCCGCCGGGTGGGAAAGACAGGCAACGCGTATCTCTACGAGGTAGCGGAGTAAAGCCGGTTCCTCGGGCCCCATTGCATGTCCTTTTTCTACTGAATGAACAGCACGCCCAGCGTTCCCGGCCCGCAATGGCTGGAGATCACGCCCCCGGCTCTTGTCTCCAATATCTCCGCAAACACATGAAGGCTCTCCAGATACGCCCGCACCTGGTCCACCGTCTGCCTGTCGCAGCCGGAATGGGTGATGAATACTCTGTCGGGAGCGGCATTTTTCAGATCCTCCTCCATGTCTTTCACGTAATGCAGGATCACCTTATTGATATCGCCCCGGTATTTCTTGCCGGAACCCATGACGCCGTCCTTCACGTCGATCCTAGGATGGATCTTTAAGGCGCTGCCCGCCAAAGCCGACAGGCCGCTGCACCGGCCGCCTCTGTACAGGTACGTCAAAGTGTCCACCACAAAGCTGGCCCGCACGTCGGGCCGCAGGGCTTCTATCTCTTTTCGGATCTCCTCCGCCGTCTTTCCTTCCCCGGCCATGATGGCCGCCCGGATCACCAGCAATCCGATGCCGGTAGACAGATTTTCCGAATCGATCACGGTGACCAGCCGCTCCGCCTCCAGTTTCCGGGCCGCCAGCTCCATCACATTTCCTGAGGACGACATTTCGGAGGAAATGGAAAACGCCACGATCTCCCTTCCTTCTTCCACGTAGGAACGGAACAGTTCCACTGCCCGGTCAACAGATGGAGCCGACGTCTTAGGAGTGGTCTTGTTGGCCTCTGCCCATTTATAAATCTCTTCCGGCGAAATGTCCACACCGTCCTCGTACTCCTTATCCCCCAGCAGGATATGCAGAGGCAGGATAGAAATATCGTACCGCTCCAACAACTCCTTCGACAGATCACATGTACTGTCCGAAATGATCTTTACCATGTCATCTCCTCCTCCTGGATATCTTTCGCGTTGCTGCTTGTCTTCTATTTACAGCTGCCTGTCTTTCATTTTTCGTTGCCTGTCTTCCATTGCGCTGATGCCGTCCTCTTATCTTTCCGGCCCGCCGGGGACGATCAGTCCGCCCCGTCCAGCTTCAGCTCCAGCAGACGCATTGCCTCGTCAAAGGTAACGGTGTACGTCACCGTCACATGGTCGTACTGGGCTGTGACCTGCACGATCGCCCGGGACTGTCCTTTTTCGGTGATCTCCTTTATCTCCATCTCTCCCATAGTCCGGCGGGAACCCCAGTCTGCCGACAAGCTCTGCTTTGCCCCGCTGAGCCGCTCCGGAGATAAACTGTCCTTCACCGACTCATCGGCGCTCTGCTGGACAGACGCATATTCTCCCTGGTCCAGCAGCCAGATCACGTGCTCCGCCTGGGCCTCCACTGCCGCCCGTTCAAAGGCTCCGCTGCCCTCTTCCACCGTAGTGGTTTTGGGAAAGATCCAGTGAAGGATCCCGGCGATCACCCCAGCCACCACAGCCGCGGCCACAAGGCCGATGCATATCCGCTTTATGAGCAGGGCTCTCTTATATTTTTTCTTTTCCTCCGGGGAGAACCCGGCGTTGAGCTCTGCCGCCACTTCCTCCGGCTTTCCCATCCTGCGGATGACGTCTGTCTCCATCTCCCCGGCTTCCATCTCCTCCACGATCCGGGCCAGAAGCTGTTTCCGGACCTCCTGTTTTTTCTTCCACGAACATTGAAGGAGCTTTAAAATCTTTTTTAAATATATATCGGTGGGTACCATGCGCGTCCTCCGTCAGATCTTTCTACCTGTATTATACGCTCAATCATTTCCTTTTTTCAAGATGTCACGTTTCATTGTTTGTTCTTCTTTTTTTATTGGTTAATTTTATAATTTGTGTTACTATATACATGATACGATTTAAAAAAGGGAAACCTTTTCACACTTTATTTTCGCCCGGGAAAAACGATGAAATATTTATTAACCTTTGAATGCAGTAAACCACTGGTATTGCCCCAGCAGTATAATAAGATATTACAGGCCTCTTTGCTGAGCTGGCTGAAGGATTCCGCCTATACGCTGTTCCTGCATGATATCGGCTATCAGTTTGAAAAACGTACCTATAAGCTATATTCTTTTTCAAATCTCATGGGCCGATATCAGATAGACAAAAACAGAAAAAAGATCGTTTTTTATGATAACATTCAGCTGTA
The DNA here is from genome assembly GCA_947623905.1 of uncultured Lachnospiraceae bacterium. GTDB lineage: Bacteria > Bacillota > Clostridia > Lachnospirales > Lachnospiraceae > CANQHX01. The sequence continues at coordinate 11,427 of CANQHX010000038.1, read as the reverse complement.
CTTATCTTTCTACACGGAACAAAGCCATAACCTGGTGCTGAATAACATTTTAAACCAGGCTCCCATCCGGTTTGGCACACATTTCTGCCATCTGACCCACTGTGAACTGGTCCGGGAAAAGAACGAACCCTGCATCGCAAGAACGGTATCGCCCATCACGGTACATTCTACCCTTTTTACGCAGGACGGGAAACGAAAAACCTATTATTACACACCTCAGGAAAAAGAATTTTCTCCGCAGATCCGGTCCAACCTTGTAAGGAAATACAATTCCTTTTATGGGACGGATCCGGACGATATGGACTTTTCGATCACACCGTTAGATCAGAAGAACAAAGAAGCGACCATTGTATATGATCATTTTATCATAAAAGGATACAATGGCCGCTTTCTGATCAAAGGCTCCGAACCGATGATCCGCATGGCGCTGCTGGCAGGCCTTGGCGCCAGGAACGGGATCGGTATGGGCTGTATCATACAGGAAAAAGTTTTAACCGATACCGGCGATCCTCCGGCCTTTAAATAGCGCTGAAGATGTCCTCATTCATTTTTTTATAAGAATCCCAGAGAACCGGATCGATATCATATGAAGTGTAGGTAAACGCTTCGCGTATTTTTTCAACGATTTCCCTGCTGGTCTGTCCGGTCTTCTGACAGATCCAGTTGTCCGTCACGGATACCATGTTATGGGACGCCATATTTCTCACCGACTCTTCCACCTTGCGCAGATCCTTCACACATTTCAGAACAGAAGGACTGCTGACAAGGCCCTTGATCAGTACGACCAGATGGTCCGACTTCACCCAGTCGCCCTTAAACCCACCTTTTTTTCCATAGGCATTGTCAAAGATCTTTTTGATGCCGTTATTTTCATGCTTCAAAATGACACTCATATCCCAGACTCTCATCCCGTGTTTTATCTTTGTAAAATCGGTAAGGTCAAAGCCTGCCTGCCTGCGCAGTATCCCATCAAATATATCTGAAAAGATGGGGCTGAGCCCCCTCACAAAATCAGCATACTCAGCTTTGTCAACCTTTGCCTGCAGCGCCAGCATATATTCATAGACCATTCTTGTTTCTGCCTGCTTTACCGGACGGTAAACTGCCGCATCCTGCCCCTTCAGCAGATTATTTACCTTTCCAAAATCCAGCTGCTGTCTCGCGTCTGCCAGCTTCAGCTTATTGATATAAGAAGCGGTATGCTGTTTCATTTCCTGGGCCAGCACCAGAGCCGCATGATAATCATACGACCGCACAAATTTTTTGATGGTTTCTTCATATTTCAGCCGTTTCAGCGAGATCAGCTGCTCGGAATGCGTCCGGTTGTAGTTTTTATCCCCCGGAACATATGTATTGTCAGGATTCTGTTTCCAGCGCTCATCCGGAAAATATTCCTTACTATGTTCATGATTGTTCATTTTCCCCACCGGCGTATCCACCTGTATACACTGACACGGGATATCCAGCATGGTCGCCAGCACCAGCAGGGAACTCTTCATGGACGGCGTGCCGGAGGATATGTTCAGCAGCAGCTCATCCTCCTCTTCCATTTCAGCTGTTATCTGATCCAGTTCTTTTTCAAAATCCTCAAAGATAGGGTCAAACAGCTGTACTTTTTCCAGCTCCGGCCGTTCTATCATCCGGATATCAAAGGGATGACCCAGCAGTTTGCCCAGTTCATTGAGGCAATACCGATACCGGTCATCCTTTAAATGGTTTTCCATTATTTCTTTTGACATATACAGGTATATCACATCCGGCTTATAATGTCTGGCTATATGCAATAAAGCGCCGTCATGTCCGTTCCATTCTGACATGGGATCTGTTCCGCCTACCGGTGAAAATAATACTGTTTTCTTCATGAAAAATCTCCTGTTTTTGCAATTCGGCCGCCGTGATCACTCCGGAACGCGCATGGGAAGCGCGATGGTACAGGCATTTACTACAACATTTGGAATGGCTGAAATATCCGTCATGATCCTTCCATACCATGGTCTCACATGATCAGACTTAAACATAGCGCCTGCCTGAATATATAAAAGCGCTTTCTTAAACGGATACCGGCCCGCGGCATATTCCCTGTCCAGCTTTCCATGTTTTACAAAAGTCTTATACCATCCCTCTGTGGGATCTTCCCTGTCAGGTATGAAATTCGACAGGGCCACATAACCGTTGGCATTTTCCACGTCTTGAATCAGTTCCTTTTCTTCGTCAAACCCCAAAAGAGCAAAACTGCCCTTTCCCGTCGATTTGCTCCCACCTATACCCAGTTCAAGCATCAGTTCCAGCACTCTTGTGACAGTCTCAGCAGGAAGATCCGACAATATGTAAACATCCAGGCACTCGTCATCCATCAGGAAAAACTCATTCTTAACAAACAGGCTGCCCCCTTCATCCGAATGGGATACCACGCCGTCAGCCCGCCCCACGAGATTATGGACACTTTCTGCCTGTACCACCGGCTCGCTGCGCATATACCGGGAAAACCCGCTCCGGTTTCCTCTCTGGAGGTCCATAAAAGCTTCTTTCCCTACCAGAGTGCATTTTTTCAGTTTTTTATTATACTGATACGCCTGCTTTGCGGCCGATTTGTCCAAAGTGCTGTATCTCTGCCTGTCCTGATCATATGTCCCCATGGGAAGCGGCAGATACCCGCCGGGAAACGCGTTGGAAAAAATGATCCGCGGTTCTCCCCGCACGCTTTCCTCCAGCATCGCCAGCAGAGCCTCTTCCCCATAAAGGTATCGGTAAGCCCAGCAGAATGCCCCAAAAAAGGTATCACTCTGCAGCGGAGACGCAAATGCACCGACCGGCTTGATATTTGCTCTGTAAAGTGTCATTTTTACACCCATTCTCCCGTAAATTTCACGTGGCCGTATCCCCTTGACCCGCTGCCGCCGAGGTAGCTGTCCTCTATCAGGCTCAGGGCCTCTTCAACCTTTGCTTTCATCTCCTGCTCATTGTCTCCCTCAAAGATCTGGAGCACGATATTCACATCAAATTTCAACCCGGCGGGCACACGTTCCATGACCCGCGGGCTCCCGGCGGTCCCGTCTTTCCTGTTGATGATATTTTCCGCTTTTTCCTCCAGGAAACCACCGTTTTCCAAAGGAATAGCCTTTACCAGATTGACAGATGCTTCGGACAGATCACAGTCCCTTACGATGATCCGCGTGGGAGCACTTTCCGCTCCGGGCTTCATATGGGCGCCGAATATAGTGCATACAAAACAATCCTTCCTTCCGCATTTACACGGCGTGCTGTCTTCGATCAACTGCCCTTTTTTCTTTTCTGAGCCAAGTTTTCCATATTTCAGTTCGAGCAGGGAACGCATCTTTCCTTTTAAACTGGAGCCGGGCACATAAGGCATTTTGGTAATGGGATTTTTGATCACTTCGCTGTCTGCGCCGCCAATGCTCAGGTCATTGCCGGATCCTTTGATCGAAAGGCCGGAAAGCAGTTCCATTTCACCAACGTATTTTACTGTTTTTATCAATCTCATCGTCCGTCTCCTCCCGTTAATCTTTCTTTGTGAATGCTACAAGTGCTTCAAAATGCTTAACAAATGCCCGCATATCCTTTTCATCCCGGACAGCGGCAATATTTTTTTCGGTAAACTCAACAAACAGGGACGATACCAGCCTTCTCTTTCCGGCATATGAAACATGCGGGAGCAGTCCCGCTATATCAGCTTCCACCACGGAAAAATCATTGCCCGCCAGGCTCATCTTCCGCTCGACCCGCAAAAGATACTCATAGAACTTTCTGATCTGTGTCCTTTTATTTGCGTCTCTCCCGCCGTCCCGGTCCAAGGCGTCCGCGATCTCTCTGGGATAATCTACAATGTATTCCTTTTTCAATCTGATCTTTCCCGGATCGCTGTAATATCCTCCCTGAAGATACCCGACCGGCAAAGCAGCAGGCTTCTCATATCCTTTGCTGTTTCTGTTCCAGTTGTTATTGTAATTTCCTCCCATCAGCTGCGTACCCTCCTTGTTTTATTTAATGCGATCTTCACCGCCGTCTCCGCAAAGTACAGATTTTTTCTGACATTTTTGTAATCAGCGGCATTTTCCATAGACTTGATATATTCTTCTTTGAACCACCTGCGGTCGTCGTCCCGTGTATTGTAATTGTGATTACGTTTCCTGTCATAATAAAACAACGGCTCAAACATAAGCTTCCAGATATCTTTGTCGATGAGATACTGCCGGTACATCGCACTGTACTTTGTGATCCTGCGGAACACCCCCACATCGACCAGACGGTTCTCCAGCAATCGTTCTATCCTGTCCGCATTTTCCAGCTGCTCTTCAAAATCTGCCCAGGAAAACAGCTCGCCCATTGCGCAGACCGCATTTCTCCCGGTACGGTCCGGATAAACCTCCGGGAGCAGTTCGTTTTTTGCCCTCGACAGCTGCTCCTCGCTTTCATCTGCCATAAATGCGATATGCTCCTTGTCGTCAAACAAAACGACCGCAGCCGACATGGTCACGCTGTCATTATCGGCCGCAAATCGCCTGAACGACTTCTGTATCTCTACCGCAAGACCCATCATCACGTCCCACGGTCCTATGAGGAAAAGGTCATCTCCCCCTGAAAAGACACTGTACACATCCTTGTATTTTGTATTTTCAAGAAGTTCTTCCATATAACCGCTGAAAAACACTTCCAGCATACGGGACATGGTGTTGACCCTGGAGACAGTGCCAAAATGACGGTCCCCGGTCCGAAGTCCCTGGGCGAACAAAAAGCCCAGCACATCCACATCGGCCTTTAACACGGCCAGTTTATTCATCCCTCTTCCCGCGGCGGCAATCTCACTGAAGGATTTTGTATCCTTATCCTCCACAGGCACATGGTTGGCCATATATTTTCTGACGATCGGAAAAGAACCGTATGTTCCATCGGCTGAGGCTCCATTCAACCCTTCTATCAGATATGCTTCTTCAAAGCTTTCTTCCCGGTCATTGCCCGCCAGACTGATATAATACTCTTTAAAAATGCGGTACCTGTTTTTTCCCGCTGCTTTTGTATAGACAATATATCTTGTCCGGGGAAGCTTTCCCCCGATCTCCATTTCCATCCTGCACATCCCGCAGCACTCCTCTGACACATCGATCAGTTCTTCGCCGCAGTATTTGCAGACATGTTTTCCGGCAAGATCCTGTGTCAGCACGAAAGCCTCCGGATCCCAGCCATTGTCTTTTTGCAGTATTTCTTCAAACGGAACTGCTTTTTTCTCTCCCAGACGATCGTTCAGCTTGACAATCGTATCACTGTACTGTTCCAGGCCCCGGTCGCCGCAGCTGAGCCAGGCCACATTCATCGAAACATTTCCGTGAAAGGTCTGATACAGATGGGCGTCAAATTCATTTCGGATATTTCTTAGGTTCTGTTCCGTATCCCCGCGCGTGGGAATCAGACAATAAAACTTGCCACCGGTCTGCAAAAGGATATTAGCCCGTCCTACTCCAAAAGCGTCCACGACATACTGTGAAAAAACGCGGCTCACCATATCCACATAAAACGATCTGGCCCTGAGCCGCTTTGCCACTCCGCTGTAATTGGCTGACGCAATGGAAAATATATATTTCTGGATGCCGGAAAAATCCCCCGCCACCAGGGTGAAGCAGTTGTCCGTATCTTCGGCGCCCAACAGGCAGGACATGATCGCTTCCGTCACCTTCATATGATCGTACAGAGAAATATCCTCCCCTTCAAAATCGGACGCCGCAACACACCACATATATTTCTGACTGATCCGGTCAAAACAGATGGAAAAGGCGTCATAATCTCCCGGCGGGGTCATTTCCAGATCATGCAGTTCCCTGTAAAATCCGTCGATCAGTTCCTGTTTGCCGTCACCCCCGATCTGTTTCCCGGGGAAAGCAGCTGCAGGGGTCAATGGTCTGTACTCGTATCGGTAAAATTCCGTTCTGTCCTTCTGCGCGTCAGAAAGAGAAAGCCTGGAAAAAACGGAAGCAAGATTTTTCCCATCCGCCATCCTCCCGCTTCCGGTATCTGTTTCCGAGCCTGCAAGCTCCTTTGCCCTGGCCAGCAGCAAAAACAGCTGCGCATATTCTCCGCAGCCTCTTAAAATATCCAGCAAAACATCTACATCAAAATAGTGTGAAAATAATTTCTGGAACTTATTAACAAATTCTTCTACCGGCGTTTCTGTAAATCTGGAAATGGAATATATCCTTGCCGCAAAGATCGGTTCTCGAAACATCTCAGCCTCCAACTGACGATCACTTTTTACAAAAAGCACTATTGATCTCACGATTTATCGTTAATTTTACTGATATTATATTATAAAATACGCCTTTTTTCAACAAAAATGCTCATAAAATCAATGCATATAGCTTTCTCTTTTTTTTAGTTCTTTCTGCAAAAGTCCTGCTTTTTTACTTGTGATATCCCCTTTTTGACGATATAGCGTTACCCAAGACCGGTTCCACGCTCACGAGATGCGAAACCATCTTTTCCGCCTTTATAAAAAATTACTCATAGTTAATCTATCACAAATAAAAACGGAGGTAAAAATTATGGCAAAGTTGATGTATCAATTACTCATAGTTAATCTATCACGGAGCATGGAATAAAGCCATAAAGGACATGCTTAATACGTATCAATTACTCATAGTTAATCTATCACAAAACAACTTAGAGAGGAGACTTATTATGAGTTCTATTTACAAGTATCAATTACTCATAGTTAATCTATCACCCGAACACAGATTAGGAAATAAAAACAAAAAACATTTACCGGTATCAATTACTCATAGTTAATCTATCACCAAAAAAACTTAGAGAAAGGGGTTCATGTAATGAACAACGTATCAATTACTCATAGTTAATCTATCACAACTGTTTTTTCAACATTCTTTATTTCATTATATCGCAATTCCTCCTTTTTTCAACCCTTTTTAGCTCAAAAAACCGGTCGATCCCAAAACACTTCAACGTCTCTCAAAACCACATTTTAAGCCATTTTCCGGCATTTTTTCAGGAGTCTGTCCGAATCCCAAAAAGATCGACCGGATTTTTGCACATTTGAGGACATTTTCTGCCCATTTTCAAGGGATATTTGCAACAAAAAACGATCAGAAAGCTTGATTTTACACGGTTTTGAGATCGACCGGTTTTTACAGTTGATATTTGTATGGCCGGTATGCAGCGCCACTTATAATTGCCTGTTCCAGGTTGTGAACCTCCTGTCTCATAAGCCTTTCATTCTACTTATGATCATCTGGTCTTTCTGAGCAGATCCAAACTGGATTTTCTGTGCATAACGCAAAGAATCCAGACAGTAGATACACACCGTATCTTCTTCTGGATTCAAAACTTTTTTCAGTTCCCTCTGCAAAAGTTCTTTCTTTTTACTTGTGATATTCCCCTCAAATACAGGTTTTTGTACAACATTTAGATATTTTTTACATATCTTATTAGCCTTGGCCACACGCTTCACATTCACATCATATACCAGAATAACAAACATTCTTTTTTTCCTTTTTTCTTTGATGATATAGCGTTACCCAAGACTGGTTCCACGCTCACGAGATGCGAATTCGTTTTTCAGCTTTTATAAAAATTACTCATAGTTAATCTATCACCAGAGCTTGAAAAGCTTTTGGACCAGAAAACCAAAGCTGAAGCGTATCAATTACTCATAGTTAATCTATCACCTTTACAGCTACCATATGAGTAGCAGAAAGGAACCTAAAATGAAGAAGTATCAATTACTCATAGTTAATCTATCACATATTTAGAACCGAAAGGAGAACACACAATGAAAGAAATATCAATTACTCATAGTTAATCTATCCCACCTGTTTTTTCAACATTCTTTATTCCATTATATCGCGCTTTTCCCCTTTTTCAATCCTTTTTATTACAAAAAACCGGTCGATCTCAAAATACCTCAATGCTTCTCAAAACCGCAGTTTAAGCCATTCTCCGGCATTTTGCCAAAGCTTGACCAGAAGCTGAAAAAGATCGACCGGATTTTTGCGCCGCTCCGGTGTTCATCCTCCTACCTGTCAAACACCTTTGCCACTTTCTTCATGTACCCCTTTACGTTCAGATGCTGAGGGCAGGCCTCGTCGCACTGGCCGCACCGGATGCAGTCTGACGCCCGGCCTCCGTTTGCCGTAAGGGCCCTGTAGGTTTCAAAGCTGCCGTCGTCGTTGTCCTGACGCTTGGCGTTGTAGCAGGCCAGCAGGTCAGGAATGGAAATGTTGGCGGGACAGCCGTCTGTGCAGTACCGGCAGGCGGTGCAGGGGATGGCGTCCTGCCTGCGCAAAATGTCCCGCACCTGCTCCACGGCCCTGTATTCTTCCTCCGTGAAGGGCGTGAAATCCTTCATCGTACGGACATTATCCTCCATCATCTCCATGCTGCCCATGCCGGACAGCACCATGAACACGTTGGGGAAGGAGGCGCAATAGCGCAGGGCGTAGCCTGCGTAGCTGTATTTTCCGAGAGCATCCAGCACAGGTCGGGCTTCCTCAGGCAGATTCACCAGCCTGCCGCCCTTCACCGGTTCCATGACGATCACCGGCCTGTGATACGTTTCGCATACCTTGTAACATCCGTAACTTTCCACGGCGGGATCATCGTAATCGGCGTAATTGAACTGGAGCTGCACCACCTCGATCTCCGGGTGCTCCTTTAATATCCGCTCCAGCACCTGGGGCTTGTCGTGGAAGGACATGCCGATGTGGCGGATCTTTCCTTCGGCCTTCAGTTCTCTCACGATCTCAAACGCCCGGCATCTGGTGTATTTTTCATAGTGGTCCGCGTTCATGGCATGGAACAGGTAAAAATCAAAATATTCCACGCCGCATGTGGCAAGCTGCCCGGCAAACAGAGGCCGGATCTCCTCCTCCGTCTTGAAAAACCCGTTGGACAGCTTGTCGGTAAGTATGTAGGAATCCCTCGGATACCGTTTGGTCAGGCATTCCCGCAGGGCGGGTTCGCTCTGCTGTTTCATATAGCCTTTTGCCGTGTCAAAATAATTGAACCCGGCGTCCATAAAGGCGTCCACCATCCGGGCAAATTCCTCCAGATCCACTTCCTCGTCGATCCTGGGCAGCCGCATGCAGCCGAACCCGAAATTCTTTTTGATCCCCTCAAACATGAGACTCATCCTTTCTCTGCGTTTACAATTCCTTGCTTCTATGATAAATGCCGGCCCACAAAAAATGTCCCGGGCCCGCCTGGGTCTCGTTTATATAAGGGCGGCCATGATGCCAGCGATGATGACGCAGGCGCAGGCCAGCTTATAACCGGTCTGTTTTTCCTGAAACACCAGCCGCCCGCCGATGATGGTCACCAGCACGGAGCACTGCTTGATGAGGGTCATGACCACCACGTTGCTCTCCGGATCCTGATTGCCGATGAACAGCAGCCGGTCCCCGATAATGAACAGAACGCTCAGCAGCAGGATCCACGGATTTTTCCAGATAATGGTAAAGTCGATCTTTGTCTTTGTGGCGATCATGGCGCCAAGATACAGAAGGAGCATGAAAAACATATACCAGAACTGGAGCTGGCCGCTTTCCATCTGCCCCATGAGCACCTTGTCCATCATCTCGGAGATGGCGTTCATAAAGCAGGACGTCAGCACCATGAACAGGTACAGCTTTCTCACCGGCTCCTTTTCCCCGCCGGGGCGGAAATTCACCAGGAGCAGGCCTGCCAGCACAAGGACCAGGCCCACGATGCGGTTGACGCTCATGGCCTCGTGTAGGAACACCGTGCCCAATATGGTAGCAAAAATGACCCGCGACATGTCCATAACGCCGTAAAAGCTCACGGGCATTTTGCGGATGGCGGCAAAGCTGCACATCCACGCCACGAAGATCACGGCGGATTTGATAAATATGACGCCGATCTTTGCCGGCTCCAGGGCAAAGGCCGCCGGCGCGTCAGGCAGAAGGAACACGAAGCCTATGAGGGTGTAGAAAAACAGTACCTCCGGCACCGTGTTCTTTTTCAGCGCTTTTTTCTTTACAATGTCCCGCATGCCCTTGATGATGCCATACAAGGCCACGCATATCACCCATACAGGCATAGTATATCAATCCTCACTTCGGAGCGTTTACGCGACGGGGCCAAAAGAAGGCTGTGCCTTCTTTTGAGCACTCCGGTCCGCTTCCGCCGCCGGATCACGTTCTCACAAGTCTGTCTCATGCAGGTAGTCGGGTATGTCCGCCGGATACTCCTTTAAGCCACGCAGGTAGGCGAATGTCTCGTCTTCCCCTTTCTCCGCCAGCATCCGAAGGATGTGCTCCAGCAGGTTGGAGGTGTCGGGATGGATGACCCGCCGCCCCTTTGCCCGCATAAAATATTCGATGGAGCTGGCGTCGGTGTATTTTTCCTTCTGGTAGATCTTGCTGGCGGCCATGCGGTCGCACACCATTTCCTTCACGTACCGCACCGGCATCCGCACGGGGGACATGGTCCTGGTGCGGGATGTGTAATCTGTCCAGTATTCAAAATGGTGCTTATTCCGGCCCTTATGGTGCATCCACGCGTAGGAATAGCCGTAGGCCTCCCGCTCTCCCTCGTTGGGACTGCGGTTGCCCTGATAATACCTTGCCCCCGCCAGAAACTCCGTGGGGCTGTATTTGGACAGATCATGGCGGAGGCCCTGCCACAAAATGCCCGCCCTGGCGCAGTGGCGGATGACCATGTGCCGGTGGGCGGTGATGGTGCGGAAATGTCTCCACGCGTTTTTCCACTTTATTTTACTATGCTGCTCCTTCATGTCAAGCCTCGTTTCCGCGTTTCTTATTCTTCTATGAGCATGGACAGTCCGATGCGTTCTCGCTCTATATCCACGTCCACTACCTGCACCTGCACCACGTCTCCCACGCTGACCACGTCCAGGGGATGCCGCACAAACCCCTTTGCCATGCGGGAGATGTGCACCAGCCCGTCCTGGTGGACGCCGATGTCCACGAACGCCCCGAAATCCATGACATTGCGCACCGTACCCTTCAGCACCATGCCGGGTTTCAGGTCCTTCATCTCCAGCACGTCCGCCCGAAGAATGGGTCTGGGCATATCCTCTCTTGGATCATGGAAGGGTTTTTCCAGCGCTTCTATGATATCCCTCAGCGTAGGCTCTCCGATGCCCAGCTGTTCCGCCGCGGCGGCAGGGGAGCCTGCCTGTTTCGTCACCCTGCGGGACAGGTCCTTTACCCGCCGCCCGGTCACGTCCTCCGGCGTATAGCCTGCCAGGGCCAGCAGCTTTTCCGCGCCGGACAGCCACATGGCGGCCCGGTCCTTATGGGGCATATCCAGGGGCAGGATCAGCACCTTGCCCACCTCGTCCCGGAGCGCCTCCATGTCCGGCACGAGCTCGACGGCCACGTAGAAGACCTCCGGCGCCACGAGACAGCTCGCGGCCACGAT
>CANQHX010000037.1 GCA_947623905.1 uncultured Lachnospiraceae bacterium | reverse complement strand
GCGCCATAGGCGCACACCGTGGAGATACCGCACAACAGCGTCATCACACACAGCAGCCTGATCAGCCTTTTCATACTTTCCTCCATTCCGGAACGTCTGCGCGGCAGGGCGGCGCTGCGCTCCTTTTTTTAAAACTTCTTCCACGCCTTGGGCGAAAACAGCACCAGCATGGGGAATATCTCCAGTCTGCCTGCCAGCATGTCAAAGATCAGCACCAGCTTGGACACACCGGAAAACAGAGCGTAATTCTGGGTAGGGCCTACCAGCTCCAGGCCGGGGCCGATATTGTTGAAGGTAGCCGCTACGGCCGTAAAATTGGTCACAAGATCATGCCCCTCAAAGGACAGGATCAGCACCGAAACTACGAAGATCATAATGTATGTGATAAGAAAGGCGCTGGTGTTCCGGATCACGGCGGTGTCCACCGCTTTCCCGTCCATTGCCACCTTCTGGACGCTGCGGGGGTGGATCAGCAGCCGCATCTCCCGGCGGAAGGTCTTGACCATCATGATGATGCGGGACACCTTGATGCCGCCGCCGGTGCTGCCGGCGCAGGCGCCCATAAACATGAGCAGCACAAGGATGGTCCGGGAGAGCTGGGGCCACAGGTTGAAATCCGTCGTGGCATAGCCCGTGGTCGTGATGATGGAGCCCACCTGGAACGCCGCGTGGCGCACTGACGTGCCCACACTGTCGTACATATGCCGGATATCCAGCGTGATCACGGCGATGGACAACAGGATCACGGCAAAATAGACTCTTATCTCCTCGGAGCGGAAGGCCTGGGAAAATCTTTTCCTGAGGAGCAGGAAATATACGCTGAAATTCACGCCAAATAGGATCATAAAGATCGTTACCACGTTCTGGAGATAGGGGGAATATCCTGCCAGACTGTCGTTCTTCACGCCGAATCCGCCGGTACCCGCCGTGCCCAGGGCATGGGTGATGGCTTCAAAGGGAGGCATTCCTCCGATGAGCAGAAAAACGATCTCCAGCAATGTAATGGCAAAGTAGATGCTGTACAGGATCTGGGCGGTAGACTGTACCTTGGGCACCAGCCTGCTGACGGAAGGGCCGGGGCTCTCCGCGGCCATCAGGTTCATATGGTGTCCTTTTCCGCCCCCTACCAGCGGCAGGAGGGTCAGCAGGAATACAAGCACGCCCATGCCGCCTACCCAGTGGGTGAAGCTGCGCCAGAACAGAATGGACTTGGGCAGGTCTTCCACCGCCGGCAGGATGCTGGCGCCGGTAGTGGTGAAACCGGACACCGTCTCAAACAGAGCGTCCACCGGATCGGGGATAGCGCCGGAGATCACAAAGGGCACGGCCCCCGCGCAGCTGAGCACTACCCAGCTCAGCGCCACCGTCACGAAGCCTTCCCGCACGTAAAACACCTTGTTCGTTGGTTTTTTGCGGGTCAGCAGGATGCCAATGGCCACACAGATGACCATAGTCCCCGCGAAGCACCACCACTGACTTTCTTTGTACAAAAATGCCGTTACCATGGGAAGGGCCATAAAAGCCGCTTCCATATTTAAGATCAGACCGATAATATAGCGGATGATGGAGTAATTCATGGAATCTTTTCCTCTCTACCTCAGGATGTCCCGTATATCCCGAAGCCCTTTCTGGGTGGTCACGATGATCACCATGTCCTGCAGCTGTATGCTGTCCTGTCCTCTGGGGACGATGAACTTTCCGTGCCGGTAAATACCCGCCACAAGAAGCTCCGGCTTTAAATACAGCTCCGAGAGGGGCTTGCCCACCACAGGGGAATTTTCCCGGATGATAAACTCCAGCGCCTCCGCCCGGTTGTCCAGGATGTGGTACAGCGTCTCCACGTTGCTGCCGATGGAATTGCCCGTGGCGCGCACATACTGGAGGATGTAGTCCGCCGTAATGTATTTGGGATAGATCACGCTGCCGATGTCCAGACTGTCAATGATGTCATCGTAGGCGATCCGGTTCACTTTTGTGACCACCTTGGCGTCGCTGTTGGTCTTTACATAGAAGGATATGAAGATGTTCTCCTCATCCACGCCGGTAAGGGACACCACGGACTCCGTCACCTTCAGTCCTTCCTCCATCAGCAGCTGCTTGTCCGTGCCGTTTCCGTGAATGATGGTCACGTCGTCCGGCAGCAGATCGTTGAGCGCATCGCATCGTTCCTGCCTCTCCTCGATGATCCGCACGTCGATCTTCATGGAATGCAGGATCTGGGCCAGATAATAGGCGATCTTGCCGCCGCCGATGATGATGGAGCTGCGGACCTGGTTGGTCTTGAGGCCGATCTCCCGGAAAAACTGGGCGGCGTTCCGGGGAGACGCCATGATGGACAGGATGTCGTTTTCCTCCAGGACGAAATTACCGTCGGGAATGGTGATCTGTTCGTGGCGCTCCACGCCGCAGATAAGGAATTCCGCTTTGCAGCGCTCCGCGACCTGGGAAACCTTCAATCCCGCCAGGCCGAACCTTTTCTGGAGGCGGAAATGGAGCAGCTCCACCCTGCCTTTTGCGAACGTATCGATCTTAATGGCGGACGGGAACCGCAGGATACGGGAGATCTCCATGGCCGCCGCCGACTCCGGATTGATGATCATGGAAATACCCAGATGCTTCCGGATAAAATTAATGTCCTTGCTGTAGACGGGATTCCGCACCCTGGCAATGGTCTGGCAGGCGCTGATCTGCTTGGCCACAAGGCAGCTGAGCAGATTGAGCTCGTCCGACTCCGCCACGGCAATGAGAATATCCGCGTTTTTGATATCCGCCTCCAAAAGCACCTGAATGCTGGCGCCGTTGCCGCAGATACGAAGGGCGTCCACATCCTCGGAAATGCTGTTCAGCCGCTCCTGTGACGTGTCCACCATGACAATATCGTGATTTTCCTCGCTGAGCTGCTCTGCCAGGTACAGTCCCACCTTGCCGCAGCCGATGATAATGATCTTCATGCTCCCTCTCGTTCCCTCTGTAGATTGAAATCGCTTTAACTGGTATCTCCGCGCAGCCGTCCGGAGCCGCCATGCCGTCCCGAAACGCTGCTGCCTTAAAATATTATTTTAATCTATATCACTAAAACGGTCAATGTTTTTTGTGCGATAATCGCCAAAAATGCACAAAAAATGCAGGGCCGCCGCCCAGCAGACGCCATATCTGCTGCGCGGCGGCCCTTTTCACGACCTGTTCTGCCGCAGGATCTCTCACCGCGGCACGTCCCTCATCTGTTATTTCTTCCCACACTCTTTGCAGAACGCAGGATTGCAGGCGTAGAAATTCTTGTCGTTGAGCTTCTCCTGCACCATACGCAGCGTCTCACCGAACCGCTGGAAGTGGACGATCTCCCGCTGGCGGAGGAAACGGATGGGGTCCGCCACCTCCTGATCCTTCACAAGGCGAAGGATGTTGTCATAGGTGCTGCGGGCCTTCTGCTCTGCTGCATCCCCGCAGGAACAATCTGCCCGCCCCGCGCTCCCGTCCGGCGCTGTCCACTTCGGAACGGGCCCTCCGGCAGGGAGGACCGCGGATTCAGAAATTCCAGTATATCTCTACCGGCACATCCCTTGTCCCCCGGACGCGCCTGCCCACTGCGACATGGTCAATGAGCACATCCACCGCTTCTCTGGTCAGGTGCTCCAGACAGGCACACGGTTCCGTCGGCCCGGAACGGCCGTCCTCCGCCGCCCTCTGCTCCATCCGGGACAGTTTTTCCCCGCAGTCGTCCGCCGCGCGCTCAAGACGCAGACGCTCCGCGGCGAAGCGCTCTGCCATTTCCACGTAGTCCCTCTCAGATATGAGTCCCTTTGCCTTATCCAGATACAGCGACTGGATCCATCTTGTATACTCCGCGGCCTTTTTCCGGCAGGCGTTCTGCCGGGCGAGCAGCCGTTTTTTCTCCTCCTCATAGCCGGAGCGAAGCTCCGTGCTCCGCTCCAGTTCCTCCCTGTCCAGATATTCCTCCGCCAGCCGGTTCAGTTCATCCAGCACCATCCCTTCCAGCCGGTCAACCGAAATAAAAGCCCCCGGACACGCGTCCGCGGACATATGGCGGGTCGGGCACTGCAGATAGCGCCTGCCCCCGCTGACCGAGGACCGCAGGGTGTAGCCGCAGCAGGCGCACTTTGCCTTTCCGGCGAACAGACCGATGGTTCCGCCTTTGAACGGCCTGGTCCTCCGGGCGAGCAGCGCCTGTACCCGGTCCCACAGTTCTCTGTCGACGACCGGCTCATGGGTCCCCTCCACCACATACCACTGGCTTCTGGGCCGGGGCCGGTTCTGTTTCGTCTTGTAGGAGACGCTGCCGTATCTGCCCTGCACCATGTTCCCGATATACATCTCATTTTCCAGCATATCCGCGATGGCGGAATAACTCCACAGCGTACCGGTCCCCGATCCGGGAGAACGATACCGCATGCCGTGAAGACGCTTGTATTCCGTAGGATTGGGCACACCCCGGTCATTGAGCATGCGGGCGATGGCGGTCTTTCCGTATCCCCCGGCAAACAGGGAAAATACTTCACGGACAACGGCCGCTGCCTCCTCGTCAATGAGCAGATGCCCCTTCCGGTCCGGGTCTTTTTTGTATCCGTACAGGGCAAAGGCCCCGATGTGGAATCCGTTTTTGCGCCGGTTGGTCAGCACGCTGCGGATATTCTCGGACATGTCCTCCAGATACCACTCGTTGACCAGGCCGTTGATCTGGCGGGATTTTTTGTTGCCCCTGTTGTCGGTATCCGCGTTGTCCACGATACTGACAAAACGGATGCCCCATAAGGGGAACAGTCCGTGGATGTACTTTTCCACCAGCTCCAGCTCCCGGGTAAACCGTGACTGGGTCTTGCAGAGGACGATGTCAAATCTGTGCTGCTCCGCGTCCCGCAGCAGCCGGTTAAATTCCGGCCTGCGCCTGTCGGCGCCGGTATAGTCGTCGTCGCTGTATATATCGAAAAGCTCCCATCCCTGTTCCATGGCGTACTGCAGCAGCATGGCCTTCTGGTTCTGTATGCTTCCCGAATCGTCCGTTTCCGACGGCTTGTTTCTGTCTTCCTCCGACAAGCGGCAATAGATCGCCGCCTTCATTTCCCTGCCTTCTCCAGCGCGCTGATCAGTTCAATCCACTTTTTCGTGAATTCCCTCTTTGAGATCGTATTTTTGCCGTTTTTGAAAACGCTCCTGCAGATCTGTTTCTTTCCGCCGTTCTCCAACTGTCCGCTCTCCCTTCGGAAAAATCTGATACACTATATGCGCGGCAGCCGGCCGGCTATGCCTGCCGCGGTCCGGGAAAACACCGCGGATTACAGCGGGAGCGTTTTCGCGTCAAAAAATACGTCCTGCCACCTAACAGCTTTCAAATTCCTCCGTGCAGCTGCACGGCGGTATGTCCAGCGACTCCGCCATCCGGGCGGCGCACTCGTGGGCCAGACAGCTGTCCAGGGACAAAAACTCATCTATCAGCGGAAATTCCCCGTCCAGAAGCTCGATGATATTTGCGGTACACCTTGACAGGAGGACCAATCGCCTCTCAGGAAGCCCGTGCACCCAGGAATCAATAGTAACGCAATCCTCTGATTGAAAGTCCTTATCTGTCATCCTGCTCTCCATTCTAAAAAATCCAAAACGCTCCCTTCGGAACGCTTACTTTCCGTAGTGCTCCGCCACTTTTTTCAGATCATCCATAATCGGCAGATGCTGGGGACAGACGCCCTCGCACTGGCCGCAGCCTATGCAGTCTGACGCCTTACCGAAGCTGCTGTTTAAAATGCTGTAGTTCGTAAAATTCACCGTCCAGCCCTTTTCCTCCAGCCGCTCCCGCATATCTTCATTGTACAGGGAGAAATACTGGGGAATGGCAATGTGCGCCGGGCACCCTCCCGTACAGTAATTGCAGCCCGTACAGGGAATGGCGGTCTGCCCGTTGATAATGTCCGCCGCCTGGAAACAGAGCTTCTTTTCTTCCTCTGTCAGGGGCGTAAAATCGTCCATAAAGCTCAGATTATCCTCCATCTGGGCCACATTGGACATGCCGGAGAGTACTACCATCACGCCGGGCAGGCTCGCCGCGAAGCGGATGGCCCAGCTGGCCGCGCTCATTCCCGGATCATGGTCTTTGAACAGCTTTTCCGCCGCCTCCGGCACCTGCGCCAGAGTACCGCCCTTCACCGGCTCCATGACGATAACGGGCTTGTTGTGTTTCCTTGCCATCTCGTAGCAGCCGCGGGACTGCACCCAGGGGCTCTCCCAGTCCAGATAGTTGATCTGCAGCTGCACAAACTCCATCTCCGGGTACTTTGTCAGGATCTCGTCCAGAAGCTCCGGCGTGCCGTGGAAGGAAAAGCCCGCGTGCTTTACGAGGCCTTCCGCCTTTTTCTCCAGCAGCCAGCGGAAACAGTCATACTGTTCGTATTTCGGATACATGGCGGATTCCACGCCGTGAAGCAGGTAATAATCAAAATATCCCGCACCGGTCTTTTTCAGCTGTCCGTCGAATACCCTGGCCCGATCCTCCGCGGAACGGAAAAATCCGGCATGGAGCTTGGTAGCCAGGGAAAAGCTGTCCCCGGGATACCGGTCCACCAGGGCTTCCTTTGCCACCCGCTCGCTGGCGGAGCCATTGTACATCAGCGCCGTGTCAAAGTATGTAAATCCCTTTGCCATATACAGGTCCACCATCTTTTTGACCTGCTCCACATCTACGGCCGCCAGCCTGTTGGGGTCTGTCTGGGGCAGCCGCATCAGCCCAAAGCCCAGCTTTTTCACATGATCACATTCCTTTCTATGAGAGAAAAATGCCCGCCGTATATCCGGAGCGCATTTCCCCCTTTTCGCTGTACTTTATCTTCTGTCTATATGATAATATTTTCTGTGATATGTGTCAAGTGCGGCAAACTATTCTTGATATTACTATGAAAAAAGACTACAATGAAAAGCGTACAAGACAGGAAAAGGAAGTCAGAGAAAATGGAAACCAACAAAGAGCTTTTTGAGGAATGGCCGGTGCCGAAGGCCATTGCCAGCCTGGCCATTCCCACCATCATCAGCCAGCGATGATACCATAGGCTTTGCCTCCGATTACACCCTGTGGGTAGTGGTGGCAGGCGGGATTCCCGCCACCCTGAGCATGACTATGTCTCATCTCCTCAGGAGCGACGGCCACGGAAAACAGGCCGGGTTCGGCCTCACCATGGGCGGCGTCCTCAACATTCTGCTGGACCCCGTCTTTATGTTCGTGATCATGCCCCGCGGCCTGGAAGTCACCGGCGCCGCGCTGGCCACCATGCTTTCCAATACGGCGGCGCTCCTCTACTATCTGGCTGTTTTTTACAGACTGCGGAACACGTCCGTGCTGTCCATTTCCCCGAAACGGATCCCGGCCGGCATCCGGCATACAGGGGAGATCATCTCGGTAGGCTTCCCGTCGGCACTCAGCTCCGTCCTTGCCTGCGCTTCCATCATGGTGTGCAACAGCCTCACCGCCCTTCACGGCGATATTCCCGTGGCGGCGGTGGGCATCGTGAAAAAAGTGGAAATGCTGCCCCACAACGTGGGCACAGGGCTGTGCCAGGGTGTGATCCCCCTTATCTCCTACAATTACGCGTCGGGAAACCATGAGCGGATGAAAAAGACCATCCGCAGCTCCAGAATCTACGGACTGGCCTTCACCGCGTTCTGCATCCTGCTGTTTGAAGTGTTCGCGGGAGCCATCGCAAACCTGTTTATCCGGGAGCCGGAAACGGTACGTCTCACCACCGACTTTCTCCGGATCACCCTTGGCAGGCTGACGCAGAAATGATCCCGCGCCGGCCGCCTGTCAGTTCTGAAATCTGCGGGTGAGGACCGCCCTGCCGGGCCGCTCCTTCTCTTCCCCCAGTTCCCGGTATGTCCGCCAGATGAGTACAACGGCGATGGCAAAGGTCAGGAAATCGGACACGGGCATGGAGTACAGTACTCCGTCGAGGCCCCAGATGAGGGGCAGGAGCAGGGCAAAGCCCACGCCGAATACGATCTCCCGCACCATGGACAGCATGGTGGATTCCGCCGCCTTGCCCATGGCCTGCAGGAAGATAAAGCATGCCTTGTTGACACAGGCAAACACGATCATGCACAGATAGATGCGGAATGCCCTGACGGCAAAATCCGTGTAATATACGCTCTCGTTGGCGGCGCCGAATATGGCGATGAGCTGCTTCGGGAAACATTCCACGACGACAAGCGCCACGGCTCCTACGGCCGCCTCCGCGGCCAGCAGACGAGAAAAGAGCTCCTTTACCCGGTGCTTCAGGCCGGCGCCCATGTTGTAACCGGCGATGGGGATGCACCCCGCCGCCATGCCCACCACGATGGAGATGACGATCTGGAAGAATTTCATCACGATGCCCACTACCGCCATGGGGATCTGGGCGTACTGCGCCTGCCCGAACACAGGATCCAGGGCGCCGTACCTGCGGATCATATTGTTGATGGCTGCCATGGCCGCCACAAGGGAGATCTGGGATAAAAAGCTGGTAATGCCCAGCGTCAGCACCTTCCCCGATACACAGCGTTCCATGACAAAATCTTCTTTCGCGGGCTTTATCAGCTTCATGCGCAGCAGGTACCATGCCGCCAGGGCCGCCGTGGCGATCTGGCCCAGCACAGTGGCGACGGCCGCTCCCATCATGCCCCATCTGCACACAAAGATAAATACCGGGTCCAGGATGATGTTGATCACAGCCCCCAGCAGGGTGGACGCCATGGCAAACCTGGGAGATCCGTCTGCCCGGATGATGGGATTCATGGCCTGCCCGAACATATAGAACGGGATCCCCAAAGAGATCCAGAAGAAATATTCCTGAGAGTGACGGAACGTCTCCTCATTGACCGTACCCCCGAACATGGTGATGATGGGGTTCGCGAAAATAAGGTAGACCCCGCAGAGGACCACGCTGGCCCCGAGGATCATCACAACGGAATTGCCCACGCTTTTCTTCGCTTCTTCCACCTTTCCCATGCCCAGATGCAGGCTGACAAAGGCGCAGCAGCCGTCGCCCACCATAACGGCGATGGCAAGGGCAATGACCGTCAGGGGAAATACCACCGTGTTGGCCGCGTTGCCGTAGGAGCCCAGATAATCGGCGTTGGCGATAAAGATCTGATCCACGATATTGTACAACGCGCCTACCAAAAGTGAGATGATGCAGGGAATGGCATACTGCTTCATGAGCTTTCCCACAGGCTCCGTTCCCAAAAACTGATTTGTTTCCATAATTTTACTTCCTTTCAGATTTTAACTTTCTTTTGCACAAAAAAAATACAACGTGCCTCTCTCAACCGGATTTACGCATTGAGAGCCACACGTTGTATATTTAGTTTGCCCGAAAACCGCATTTTTGTCAAAGGTAATTTTGAACAAAAAACTGCCGCAAAAAAATCAAACATTTAGGGTTTCATTCATGCTCCCTGTCCGGTATCCCATGAGATCCAGAGTGACGTAAGTAAATCCGTAATCTCTAAACGCCTCCGTAATCCGCGTTCTGTTGCCGGCCTCCATGAGCTTCCCGAACTCCGCCGGATCTGTCTCGATCCTTGCCATGCTGCCATGGATGCGCACCCGCACCTGATGAAATCCCATGTCCAGCAAAAGCTGCTCCGCCTTATCCACCATACCCAGCTTTTCTTCCGTGATGGTCTCCCCGTAGACGAAACGGGAGGCAAGACAGGCAAAGGATTGCTTTCTCCATGTGGGCAGGCCCAGGTATCTGGACAGCGCCCGGATATCTGACTTGGAAAGATCACATTCCCGCAGGGGGCTTTTGATCCCCAGCTCCGCCACTGCCAGAAGCCCCGGCCGATAGTCGCCGTTATCGTCCAGATTGGAGCCCTCGGCGATGTATGCCATGTGGTTTTCCCGGGCGATCTCCCCGATCTTCCCGAACAGCTCCCGCTTGCACAGATAGCAGCGGTTGGGAGGATTTTGGGCAAAGCCCTCGATCTTTAATTCCTCTGACCGGCACACCACATGCCGGATGCCTTCCTTCTCACAGAACGCCGCCGCCTCGTCCAGTTCCCGCTTTGGAAAGGAACAGGACTGGGCCGTCACCGCCATAGCACGGTCCCCCAGCGTGTCAGCCGCCACCTTCAAAAGAAAGGTGGAATCTACGCCGCCGGAAAAAGCCACCGCCACAGAACCCAGTTCTCTCAGATAATCTCTCAGATGTTCCAGCTTTTCTTTCTGCTCTGCCGTAATGGACTCCCTCACATCCTGTTCTGCTGTCGCCGTTCCCGTCATGTCCGACTCCCTCACATCCTGTTTTCCTGTCACTTGTTCCCTATTACACATCATTTCTTCTCATTTCCTCTCTGCAGAGATCCTTGACGACTTCCCCCGCGATGATCAGGCCCGCCACCGACGGCACAAACGCCACGCTTCCCGGTATGTCCCTGCGCTCTGTACATGTGTGCTGTGCTCCGGGCGGACAAACACAGTTTGTCCTGCAGCTGATGGCCATATCCTCCACGGGCCTTATGGGCTTTTCTTCCGAATACACGACCTTCAGCTCCGTTACGCCGCGCTTTTTCAGCTCCCGCCGCATGACCTTTGCCAGCGGACACATGCGGGTCTGATAAATGTCCGCCACCCTGAACATGCTGCCGTCCAGCTTATTGCCGGCGCCCATGCTGCTGATCACCGGCACATTGGCCTCCCGGGCTTTCATGACCAGCCCGATCTTGGCCGTCACCGTGTCCACCGCGTCCACCACATAATCGTACTCCCCGAAGGGAAAGGCGTCGGCGTTTTCCGGCAGGAAAAAACAGTTGCGCACCGTCACCCGGGCGTCGGGATTGATGTCCCGTATCCGTTCCGCCATCACTTCCGTCTTGTAACGCCCGATGGTCCTGCGGGTGGCGATGATCTGCCGGTTCAGATTGGTCAGGCATACCTTGTCGTCGTCAATGAGGTCAAAGGCCCCCACGCCGCTGCGGGCGAGCGCCTCGCACACGTATCCCCCTACGCCGCCGATGCCGAATACCGCCACTCTGGAACGGAACAGCTTCTCCATGGCTTCCTTACCCAGCAACAATTCTGTTCTTGAAAACTGCGTCAGCATATCCGATCTCCTCAAATAATATGACTCATTATAGTGTCAGTTTTTTCTTTTTGTCAATCACAATTTCCCCCGCCGCCCCACTATCTGAAAAAAAGTAAAAAGTTTGGATTTATTTTCAGATAGGACATTTTTCCACTGCGTTTTTCCAAACAAATGGAACAAAACACCCAAACCATTTGAAATACTTTCTTTCCGCCCTTTTTTATAATGAAAGTATCTTTTTTGACAAATCTATTATAAAAGGAGGATGTTTTATGCAGATGGAAGAACTGGCCCTTGCCGTGGAGAAGGGCAGAATGAAGGTCGTAAAAGAGCTTGTAAACCAGGCTTTGGAGGAAGGCATACCCGTGAAGCAGATCCTGGAGGACGGACTCATCGCTCCCATGGGCGTGGTGGGTGAAAAATTCCGCCAGAACCAGATCTTTGTACCGGAAATGCTGGTAGCCGCCCGGGCTATGTCCGCCGGCGTAAAGATCATTGAGCCTCTGTTTTCCGAATCCGGCGTGGAGACCATCGGCACGGTGGTCATCGGCACGGTGAAGGGAGACCTCCATGACATCGGCAAAAACCTGGTAGCCATGATGATGAAGGGCATGGGCGCTACCGTATACGATCTGGGCATCGACGTACCCGATGAGAAATTTGTGGAAAAGGCCGAAGAAGTAGGCGCGGATATCGTGGCTATTTCCGCCCTGCTTACCACTACCATGCCCGCCATCGGCGATGTGATCAAGGCTTTTGAGAACGCCGGCGTAAGGGACAAGTACTATATCATGATCGGCGGCGCTCCCGTAAGCCAGAGCTTTGCCGACAAGGTTGGCGCGGACGCTTATACCTCCAATGCCAGCGACGCGGCAGACGTGGCAAAAGAATACCTTCTTTCCAAGAAGAATTAAGGAGGGCACGGGACAATGGCAAAACAATTTACAAAACTGGCTTATGATTCCGTGGATGATTTTCTCTACGGCGTATGCCCCCATCCTGTCACCTGTAAAAACGGCATGGTCATCGGCGGCGGCACCCTCTACCCTGAGGTAAACTTCACCCTGCCGGCCATGAATGCCACAGAGGACACGCTGCCGGAGGCAAAGCGCATCTATAAGGAGATCATTACCGGCGTACTGGATAAGGCTGTACAGCTTCACGCGCCGGGCCTGGTCATCGAGTTTGAGACGCTGCCCCAGTACACGGAGCATCCCGAGTGGGGTATCGAGATCCATAAGATCCTGCGCAGCACCATGTTTGAGTATGAGGCAAAATACGGCCTGAAGAGCGTTTTCCGCATGACCCCCAACGATCTGCGGGAGATGAGCCGTCCGCCCATTATGAGAAGCGGTCCGTACTGGGAATCCATGGTAAAGATCTTTGAACAGACCGCAAAGGACGGCGCGGATTTTCTGGCCATTGAATCCACCGGCGGCAAGGAGGTCAACGATGAGGCCATTATGACCGCTGACCTGCGCACCTCCATCTACGCCCTGGGCTGCCTGGGCGCCAGGGATATGAAGTGGCTCTGGACCAATATCACAAAGATCGCCAACGAAAACGGCGCCATTCCCGCCGGCGATTCCGCCTGCGGATTTGCCAACACCTCCATGGTGCTTGCCGAACAGGGATTTATCCCCAAGGTGTACGCCGCCGTCATGCGGGCGCTCACCGCTCCCAGAGCGCTGGTTGCCATTGAAAACGGCGCTGTAGGGCCCAGCAAGGACTGCGCCTATGAAAATGTATATCTGAAGGCCATCACCGGAACTCCCGTGGCTCTGGAAGGCAAATCCGCCGCATGCGCCCACTTCAGCCCCATCGGCAACATTGCCGCCTCCGTGGCCGATCTGTGGAGCAATGAGTCCGTACAGCAGGTGAAGCTCCTTTCCGGCTTTGCTCCCGTGGTCTCCACGGAACAGCTGATCTATGACTGCCGTCTTATGAACAAAGCGGCTGAAAAGGGTCACGCAAAGCTGATGCGGGATCTGCTGGTAGAATCCGACTGTTATCTGGATCCCCAGGCATATATGCTGAAGCCTGAGGTCGTATTTGAGATCGCCTCTGAGATCGTCAAGACCCAGGATCCTTTCCTGCGCACGCTGAACACGGCAAAGGTTTCTCTGGACATCCTGCAGCGTGCCGTAGACAACAAGGAACTGACGCTGGACGAGCGGGAAGAAAACTGGATCGATATGCTCAGGGACCAGGTGGATGAGATTCCCGAAGATGAAGAAGCATTCATCGCAGAGATGAAGGAAGAAGTAGACGACACAAAATACAGTCCCGCAGAGTACGGGATCTGACGGATATGATATATGTGGACATTATCTCCGGTTTTCAGGGGGCCGGCAAATCCACTTTGATCCTGCGGCTTTTGGCCACTGTCTATGCCCATGAGACCGCGGCGCTGATGGAAAATGAGTTGGGAAAGGTACGCCTTTCCCAACGGGCTGTCCGGGACGCGCGCGGCGCTGCCACATCCGGCTCCGGCGTATCCGACGCCGCCACATCCGAGTCCGGCGTATCCGGCTCTGATGTATCCGTAACGGAGATCCCGGCGGGGTGTATCTGCTGCAGCCGTTCTGACATGCTGGAGCAGACGATAACAGACATTTTCCGCCGGGGGACCTTCGGACGGATCCTGCTGGAGCCTTCCGGCACGGCAAAGCTGACGGACCTGCTGCCTCTTGTGCAGCGGCTGCTGCCGGACGAAGCGCAGATCCACCACGTAGTATCCGTGGTAGATGTCTGTTCCTTTGAACAGCGCATGCTGCTGTCCGAAGATTTTTTTGAGGCACAGCTGCGCAACAGTCCCCTGGTGTTTTTGTCAAAGACAGAACTGCTGCCGCCGGAAGAAACAGAACAGGTCCGGCGGCAGATCCTTTCTATCGCCCCGGACTGCCATATACTGCAGCCGGATCTGTCAGACTGGGACCGGGCCGCTCCCGTCACCGAGCCCCTGGCGGCATACTCTGTTCCCGCCCTGTCCCGGTACCGCAGCGCGGCGAAGCAAACCGCCGTGCCCGGCCCCGGCGGCGCGATGAAACATACTGCCATGCCCGGCCCCGGCAGACGGTGAATTACTTTCCCCCGTTCTGCCGGTACAGCTTGGGCGACGTACCCAGCTGCTGCCTGAATATCCTGGAAAAATAGCTCTGGTTGTCAAACCCCAGCTCCGAGGCTACGGCCACAAGGGACATGTTCGTCTCCAGCAGCAGCCGGCACGCCTCGTCAATGCGCCGCTTTGTAAGGTAATGCGAAAAATTGATGCCCATCTCCTGCTTGAACAAAGTGGAAAAATAGGACGGGTTGAGGCCCACGTATTTCGCCACCTGTCCCAGACGGATATCTTCCCGGTAATGCCCTTCTATATAGCGAAGGGCATTTTTCATCACCGGCTGGCAGAACGGTTCTTTTCTGTCCTTCTCTTCCTTCAGTTCGCTGCCTTTCCCGACCCAGCCGTCCGCCAGGTTTTTCACAAGGGCGTTGAGCAGCTCGTTGAGGTACTGCAGGCGGACCGGCTCCACCACGGGCACACTGCTCAAAGCGCCGTACAGCCGCTTCCGGTAGTTAAGAGAACAGCCGTAGGCCTCTATGATCTGGTCTATGATCATAATATCCGGGTACTCCAGCGCTACCGGCCCGGCCAGTATATGATACATCGGCTTATCCCCCACGATCACCGGGACAGAAAAATGTACCAGCCCGCAGGGACAATCATAAATATAGCCGTCCTTCAGCCACACCGCCTGTTTCCATCCGTCTCCGTGCGTTCCGCTGCAGAAGCCCTGCCTGCCGCACGCTTCCCGCAGCATCTTGCAATAGGAAAACGCTTCCCCGTATGTACGCAGGACCTTTCCATTTTCATCTGACAGCTGCAGATGGATATCCGTAGCGAGATGATAAAACTTCAGCTGCCTGATCAGTTCATTCTTCAAATCCATTTTAACCCTAACCTCTGACCCGTCGGCTTTCCATTTTTATATGTTTCATATAGAATTAGTAGGAATTATAGCACTGATAAGGGAATTTTGTCAACTGTTTCTGTTGCCCTGACATATTTTATGACTCTGTTATCTCACAAAACGAGACGTTATGCACAACCGGATCTTAAAAAAATACCTTCCCGCAGCACCGCTCCAAACGGTATGCCGCAGAAAGGCATTTCAGTCATTTGCTTTGCAGTTTTGCAGATCAGATATCGATGCTGTAAGTCTCGCCGCCAATTACATAGTAAGCCTTATTTTCCTCGGGCTTTACATAAATCTCGATCTCCCGGACGGATGACTTCTTGGCGCCTGTCTCCTTGGCATAGCTGTCAACGATCTGTTTCTCCAGATCCTTCATATTTATATCCTTGCCGTAGAACTGTACATTTACCTGTACTTTCCTTGCGGCGGGTCTGCCGACTGCCGATTTCTTTGCAGCGGTCTTCTTTGCCGCAGGCTTGGAAGCTGCCTTCTTTGCCGCGGGCTTCTTTTCTGCAGGCTTCTTTTCTGCCTCTGCTGCCTTGGGAGCCGCCTTCTTCTCAGCAGGCTTCTTCTCTGCCTCTGCTGCCTTGGGAACTGCCTTCTTCTCAGCGGTCTTCTTCTCTGTCTCTGATGCCTTGGGAGCCGCCTTCTTCTCAGCAGGCTTCTCTGCTTCTGCTGCCTTAACGACGGGCTTCTTTACTGCTTCTGCTGCCTTTGCAGCTGTTTCTTTTACTTCGGGTTTTGCTGCCATTTTTTTATCTCCTTAAAAAACTGTTTATGATTTTCTCAGTTCTTATGAACCATCTGTTACATCATATACCTTTATCTGGCATTTGTCAAATTTCTTTCCATATTTGTTATCTCAGTTTTTCTCAGACGCGTTTTGGATCTCCTGTTTCAGATATTTCCCGGTCAGGCTGTCCCTGTTCCGGCTGATCTGCAAAGGCGTTCCCTCCGCAACGATCCTGCCGCCGTGAACGCCTCCTCCCGGCCCCATATCGATGATATGATCCGCGTTTTTTATCACGTCCAGATCATGCTCAATGACGATGACCGTAGCGCCGCTGTCGATGAGCCGCCGGAAAACATGGAGCAGCGTCTCCACGTCCAGGGGATGCAGACCGATAGTAGGCTCGTCAAATACAAACACCGCGTCCGACTGCCCTTTTCCCATCTCGCCGGCAAGCTTCAGCCGCTGGGCCTCGCCGCCGGAAAGACTGGGCGTCTCCTCTCCCAGGGTGAGATAGCCGAGGCCCAGGTCGTGAAGCACCTGAAGCCGCCGTTCCACCAGAGGAAGATCCCGGCAGGCATCCAGCGCCTCATCGATACTCATGTCCATCAGTTCCGGCAGCGTATTGGCCTGCCCGCCTTTTTTCGGCACGCGCCGGATAAGGCTCGCGTCCCTGGCATAGCGGGAGCCGCCGCAATCCGGACAGGGGATCTGTACATCCGGCAGGAACTGTACGTCCAGATTGATAACGCCGGTGCCGTCACAGACAGGGCACCGGAGTTTCCCGGTATTGTAGGAAAAGTCTCCTGCCTTTAAGCCCCGCGCTTTGGCGGCAGGCGTTCTGGCAAATACCTTGCGCAGCTCGTCGTGCACGTCGGCATAGGTGGCCACCGTAGAGCGCACATTGATACCGATGGGAGAAGCGTCGATAAGCTTGATCTGCCCGATCCCTTCTGCCCGGATCTCCTTCACGTGTTCCGGCAGCTTTTTGCCTTTCACGACCGCTTCCAGGGCCGGGATCAGGCTCTCCAGCACCATGGTGGTCTTTCCGGAACCGGACACGCCGGTCACGGCGATGAGACGGCCCCTGGGAAAATCCACCTCCAGAGGCTTTACCGTGTGAATATCCCCTGTGGACAAATGTATGGTTCCCAGATCAAACATCTGCTCCGGCGGAACGCGGTTTCCCACATGGATCACCGATCTGCCGGTGAGAAAACCCCCGATGCGGGAGGCAGGATCTCTCGCCACATCTTCCATGGCGCCCTGGGCGATGATCCTTCCGCCGCCCGCTCCTGCTTCCGGCCCCATCTCGATGAGCCAGTCCGCCTGGGCAAGTATATGGGTGTCGTGGTCCACCAGCACCACGGTATTGCCATCGGCCATCAGGTCGTGCATGACTCCGGTCAGTCCCTCTACATTGGCGGGATGCAGGCCGATGGACGGTTCGTCCAGCACGTACAGCACGCCTGTCGTGCGGTTCCGCACCGCTCTGGCCAGCTGCATTCTCTGCCGCTCTCCGGTAGACAGGGTAGACGCCGCCCGGTCAAGCGTCAGATACGACAGGCCCAGATCCATAAGGCGCTTTGCCGCTCCCTGAAAAGAGTCGCAGATGCTTTTTGCCATAGGGCGCATCTCCCGGGGAAGGGAGTCCGGCACGCCGTCCACCCACCGGATCAGATCGGAGAGGGTATAGGTACATGCCTCGGCCAGAGAAATGCCCCGGATCCGCGGCGCTCTGGCCTCCGCGCTGAGCCGCGTGCCGCCGCACTCCGGACAAACGTCCTGACGCAGGAACTTTTCCACCCGCTTCATGCCCTTTTCATCCTTCACCTTGGACAAGGCGTTCTCCACCGTATAGGTTGCGTTGAAATAGGTGAAATCCATGTCGCCGGCAGCGCCGCTGGTCTTGTTCTGGTAGATGATGTGCTTTTTCACCGCGGGTCCGTGGAATACAATATCCCGCTCTTTATCGGTCAGCTCGCGAAAAGGCACGTCCGTCCGCACGCCCATCTCCCTGGCGATATCCTTCATCAGCGACCACATGAGCGTCTGCCAGGGGGCTACCGCGCCCTGGTCAATGGACAGCGATTCGTCCGGCACCAGGGTGGATTCATCCACGATGCGGACGATGCCGGTGCCGTCGCAGCATTTGCAGGCCCCCTGGCTGTTGAATGCCAGCTCCTCCGCGCCGGGCGCGAAGAACTGCTCGCCGCACACAGGGCAGACAATGGCCCGTTCCGCCGCCACGTTCATGGAAGGGGCAGCATAATGGCCGTTGGGACAGCGGTGGCTGGCAAGTCGGGAAAACATGAGCCGCAGGTTGTTGAGCAGCTCGGTTCCCGTACCGAATGTACTGCGAATACCCGGCACGCCGGGCCGCTGCCGCAGCGCCAGTGCCGCCGGCACATACAGCACCTCGTCCACCTGCGCCTTTTCCGCCTGGGTCATCCGTCTCCTTGTATAAGTGGACAGGGATTCCAGGTATCGTCTGGAGCCTTCCGCATAGAGCACGCCCAGGGCCAGGGATGACTTCCCTGACCCTGAAACCCCGGCAATCCCTACGATCTTGTGAAGGGGAATATCCACGTCTATGTTTTTCAGATTGTGCACTCTGGCGCCCCGTACTTTTATCTCCGCGGGCATTTTCATATTTTTCATATAGCTGTTTCCACTTTTATTTGTATGCGTTTCGGAAGATCGTCAGATAATCCTCTTATAAAACCGCCCCTACAGGCAGCTTACATCACATAGTTCAAATTGGATCACCTTTCCAAGGGTTTCCAGTGTAGTCTCCACCTGGCAGCCGATCTTTCCGCCGCTGAACAGGATGGTGTCATAGTCTGCCGCTGAGCTGTCGATGACTGTCCTGAAAAACTTTTTCATGCCGATAGGGGAACAACCGCCGTGTATGTACCCCGTCAGGGGCAGAAGCTCCTTTGACTTTATCATCTCAATGCTCTTTTCCTGTACCGCCTTCGCCGCCTTTTTCAGATCCAGCTCCCGCGCCACCGGCACCAGAAACACATAGTGCTCCCCGCTGCCTGCCCTTGTAACAAGGGTCTTAAACGTCCTGCGGGGATCCTGCCCCAGAAGAGCCGCCACCTCCGTGCCGCTCAAAGCAGTGCTGCTGTCATAATAGTGGGCCTGATAGACCGCTTTTTTCTGATCCAGCAGCCGCATCACATTGGTCTTTTCCGTTTTCTTTTTTCCTCCGCCTGCCATGCTCGTCCTCCATATGGCGCATACTTTCTGCTCTCATTCCATTTCATTCATCGCACAAAAACACGGCCATGCCCATGTCATAGGCGGTGATAGCCGTCCCGAACATATTTGCCGGTGCTCCCGATGCCTTCCCCGCAAGGATGTCCTCCGCCGCCCGGATCAGTTCCGGGATCAGGGCCGGTGAGACCGGACAGTTGCCATGAGAAGGGAAGATCTGGTCAAAGCTGCCGGCAAACGTCATAAGACGGCGCAGGCTGTGGACATACGCGTGCATCTCCCGTCCTTCCCCGAACATGAAGATACGGCCATCCTGCACCGGATCGCCGGAAAACAGCCGCCGGTTCTTTCCGTCCAGCACCGCGATGCTGCCGGGCGTGTGTCCGGGCATTGCGATGATCCGCAGGGGTCTGCCGCCCAGATCCAGGACGTCACCGTCCCAGACAGGCTCTGCCTGTCCCATACGCTTCTGCTTTCCGTAAAAATTCACGCATTCCGACGGGTGCATGTAAAAAGCATCAAACTCGCCGTTGCTCCCGATGTGGTCCGGGTCTGCATGGGTGTTGAGCAGAGAAAGGGGCAGGTCTGTCAGTTCCCGCGCCAGTTCCTTTGCGTTGTGTGTCTCCATGCCGCTGTCAATGAGCAGCGCCCTCTCGGTTCCCGTGAGAAGAAAGAACCGTACGCCTGCCTCCTCAAAGCTCCATGTTTCCCCGTCTATTTTTCTGATCTCCGCCATGGCCGTCACCTCTGTTTCCTTTTTTTTAATTATACTACATCTGCCGGATTTTTTCGATATTTCTTTTCAAAGAAACACACCGAAATCTTTTCAGAGAAACCCGCCGAAATTCCCCTGGAAAGCCCGCCGAGATTCCCCGAAGAAAACCGCCGGGATCTTCCCTTACAAGTTGTTCTTACAGGAGCGCACCGTCTGCTGCCATATCCTCAAACAGATCGGTGATAGGATCGCCCTTTACCTGGAACTCGCAGGCATTGAAGGGGATGCCTCCTGCCGCCTGAGGCCACACGCCAAGGGTGTGATCCACATAGTATTTATCGAAGCCGCTGTTTTTGATCTCCTCCACGCTGAGATCCTTTGTGAGCTGATAGATGATGGAGCCCACGATCTCCAGGTGCGCCAGCTCCTCTGTACCGATATCGGTCAATGTGCCCATAGCCTCGCGGTAAGGCATGGAGTATCTCTGGGACAGATACCGCATGGAGGCGG
>CANQHX010000036.1 GCA_947623905.1 uncultured Lachnospiraceae bacterium | reverse complement strand
GGTATCTCAGCATTGCTGGCGGAAGAAAAAATAGGGATATTTGCTGTTTCTACATTCAACACGGACTATATTTTTGTAAAAGAAGAAAAGGAAATGGCGGCGCTTGACAAGCTTCAAAAGGCCGGAGGGTATCAGGTTTTGACACAAAGGAACAGAGAAGAAAATAATTTATGAAAATCGGTATCCTGTCTGACATACACAGCAATATCATTGCCCTCAAAGCCTGCGTTTCCTACATGAGATCGATCCCGCGCGACGAATATTTATTTCTTGGGGATTATGTCTCAGACACGCCATATACGCGGGAAACCATGGATTTTTTGTACGATTTTTCCGCAAAGCATAACTGCCTGTTCCTCAGAGAAAACAGGGAAGATTATATGCTGGAGCAGAAAAAGGTCGTTGAGCGGGGCGCGGAAGACGGAAGATGGAGATGGGGTTCGGCAGCTGGGCGTGCCTGATTATTGATATATGAAATTGATTATTTTGGATGCATATGGAACTTTAATCTCAACGGGGACAGGTTCCCTGGATGCTGTTAAAAAAATTGAATTTTGCAGAGGTGAAAAATGATCTTATATGTGAACGCCTGCGTAAGAGCAGAATCAAGAACAAACAGGTTAGCAAAGGCATTGCTGGATAAGCTTGGAGCTTATGAAGAGGTTCGATTGACCGATCTGGTGATGAAGCCGCTTAATGAGGAGAGTTTGGGTTATCGCGAAGCTCAGATTGAAAAACAAAATTATAATGACAGTATCTTTGATCTGTCGAAGCAGTTTGCAGAAGCCGATTTAATAGTTGTATCGGCTCCGTATTGGGACGGTCAGTTTCCTGCTGTTTTGAAAACATATATTGAGAATATTTACGCTATAGGCATTGTTACGAAATATAGCGAAGACGGACGTCCACAGGGATTGTGCAAAGCAAAGAAACTCTATTATGTCACAACAGCCGGAGGAGAATATGATCCAAGATTTAGCTATGACTACATAGAGTATTTGGTGAAGAATGTGTTCGGCATTCAGGAAACAGAATTAATTTGTGCGGAATACCTGGATATCGAAGGTAATGATGCAGAGGAAATAGTATCCAAGGCAATAAGTAATCTGGATGAAAGGTATTAATTTCAGGTCGCCGCAGCGCCGACGATAGAAGCGCGAAACAGCATATTTCGGATCGCCATGACAACAGCCAGCACGACAACAGGATCTGCGTCGTCGGCGATATCGAGCTCACTCTTTAAAAGAGCCACCTTGAGGATCGCAACATTTTTGCCGCTTTTGGTCACTTTATATTTGGTGCTGAAGACGCTGCCTGCAACATTCCAGTCCGGACCTTTGACGACGAAATTCGGCTGGATCGAGAACTTTGATTTCCGTTCGACAACCGCGGCTTCTGCTCCGTTCCTGAGAACTGCAAAGGAAACCAGTCCCATGGCACCCCGCTGTTCAATGTCTCCGAGTTTTTTGCCATCTGCGCCGGTTACAGTGACCATATGACCTTCCGCCGAGGTGTTGCGTTCAAGATAATAGAGCGCCTCGTCGTTTTCTCCGGTCACAGCCATCTTATCCAGATTGTCGAACATTTTGCCGTTGATAAAAAGTTTCATTTCTATTCATTCCTTCTCCGCTTTTTTGCCGCGCTAATACGGTGCATTTATTGTACCACATCCGGGGCCTGTACCGCAAGATACTGATATTTTTTTGATTGATACATATAAAGAACGGATACGAAACGGATAAACGATGGGAGTTTGATATGGAAAATGATAACATGAACTTAATAAAAAAATGGAATTGCGAACTTTATATGGAACATGGAGTTGATGTTGATCCGGACGTGGAATATTTGCGGGATTATTATGCTGAAACAAGAAAAAATTACAGATGAACAAATGCAGTTCATCATAATTTAACTCGAAATTGTGACATATAATTGCAAAACTCCTATGATAAATGCAGATCTTTTTGCAAAAGTCATAGGAGTTTTTGCAATATTGCATTGAAATCCTATAGAATCGATGATAAAATATCCTTAACACATAAAAGAACGGATGGTGTATATGGAACGGGATCTGATGAAACATTTGATTGTGTGGAAGGATGCGCCCGACAGAAAGCCTCTTTTGCTTACAGGTGTCAGACAGTGCGGCAAAACGTATCTCTGCAGAAAATTCGGAGAAACCTGTTTTGAAGATGTGGCGTATTTTTATTTTGAGGGAAACAGGAGATTGGCGTCTGTATTTCAGTACGATCTTGATGTGGAACGCATCATAGACGAACTGGGCAATATCATTCGCGGGAAAAAGATTGTTCCGGGAAAGACGCTGGTCATTTTTGATGAGATACAGGCATGTCCCGAGGCGATCACATCTCTGAAATATTTTTGTGAAAATATGAGAGGACTTCATATTATATGCGCAGGATCGCTTTTGGGTGTTTCTGTCAGGCGGGATCAGATCTCTTTTCCGGTGGGGAAGGTTGACCGGCTGGTCATGTATCCTATGACATTTTCTGAGTTTCTGAAGGCGGACGGCGGAGAGAATCTTCTGAAAGGCGTACAGAAATATGGCGTTGGAAAGGAACTGCCGGAGCTGTACACATCAGCTCTGGAAAAAGCGCTGCGGTACTATTATGTAGTAGGCGGCATGCCGGAGGTGGTGGCCAGATGGGTGGAGACGCACAATTTTGAACAAGTAGAGAAACTGCAGGCACAGCTTCTTCAGGATTACAGCAGTGATTTTGCAAAATACGCGCCAAGAAAAGATGTCCCGAAGCTTGGCTGGATATGGGATTCCATTCCCCAACAGTTGGCAAAGGAGAACAATAAATTTGTATTTTCCCATGTAAAGGCCGGAAAGAGGTCCAGTGAACTGGAGGATGCGCTGGAATGGCTTGTGGACGCCGGACTTGTGTACCGGCTGGAAATGGTGTCCAAACCGGAGCTGCCGTTATCCTCCTGTGCAGATGCCACATATTTTAAGGTCTATATGGCTGATGTGGGTCTGCTGCACAAAAAAGCCGGGATTTCCTATAAGACGATTTTGGAGAGTCCGGAAGCTTACGGAAAATATAAAGGCGCTTTTACGGAAAATTATGTGCTGACGGAGCTGATGGCTCAGGGGATCATGCCTTACTTTTGGAGATCAGGAAATACTGCGGAGGTGGATTTTTTGTTTGAACAGGAAGGCTGTTTCATCCCGGTGGAAGCAAAGGCGGCAATGAATACACAGGCCAAAAGCTACCGGCAGTTCTGTAAAAAATATGATCCGGCAGTGGGATTTAAATTTTCCATGAAGAACGTTGGCGATCATATGGTGGAACATACGATGACATACAGCGTACCCCTATATCTTATATGGAGGCTGAAGGACTACTTGTAAACATTACCCCGTTACCGCCGCGAACACCGTGAGCAGCACAAGCAATATCACATTTACGGCGGTAAATACGGCCAGGTACCTGCCTGTGCGGGCGCCTTCCCCGCGGGAGTACAGCTTCAGGCTGATGAGGCTGGCCAGGCTGGCGATGGGCGTGCCAAGGCCGCCCACATTGACGCCCAGCAGCAGGGCTTTGGCGTTGGACGTAAAGCCGGAGAGCAGCAGGGCCGCGGGCACATTGCTGATCACCTGGCTGGCCAGCAGGGAAACGGCGTATTCCCTGCCGAGAAGGAGTGTTTTCAGCAGTTTGCTCACGGCGTCTATCCTGGCAAGGTTTCCGGCGAACACGAAGAATGCCACAAAGGTGAGCAGCAGCATAAAGTCGGCCTTTGACAGCAGGGAGCGGTCATGGATCAGCAGGCCCAGTATGACGATACAGAGCATCTCCGGCCATTTCAGCACCCTTACGACTGTCAGCAGACAGACGATAAACAGGACAAGGCAGACAAACAGGGATCTTTTATCTACGGCCGCAGCTTCCCCGGTGAAGACGCAGTCGTGCGATTTTAACAGCAGAAAACAGGCGCCCAGGATCAGCGCCAGGGACAGGACCCACACGGGAAAAGTGACGGAAAGGAACTGTCCGAAGGACATATTGTAGCAGGAATACAGGTACAGGTTCTGAGGATTGCCCACAGGGGTGAGCATACTGCCCAGGTTGGCCGCTACGGTCTGGAGGACGATGATGGGGATCCTGTCTTTTTTTCGGCCCGTGATGTCCAGCACCACTACGGTAAAGGGCACAAAGGTCAGAAGAGCCACGTCGTTGGTGATGACCATGGAACTGAAAAAGCAGAGCGCCACCAGTATGATGCCCACCCACCGGGTGTTGTCGGCCTTTTGGCAGAGGGTATTTGCCAGGGCGGTAAACACGCCGGCTTTTCCAAAGCCTGCCACTACCACCATGAGGGCGTAGAGCAGAGCCAGGGTGCGGAAATCGATGTATGCCAGATAAGCCTTGTCCGGCGGCACGAAAAAGCAGCTGACAGCGGCCGCCAGAAGGGCGATGAGAAATACAGGTTCTTTTTTGATAAATGTACGGATGAAAGTCATGGGCGCGCTCCTTATTTCTGACGGATCATTGCGCCACAAGCCGTTTACGCGCGG
This sequence comes from uncultured Lachnospiraceae bacterium, assembly GCA_947623905.1. Taxonomy (GTDB): domain Bacteria; phylum Bacillota; class Clostridia; order Lachnospirales; family Lachnospiraceae; genus CANQHX01. The sequence continues at coordinate 15,712 of CANQHX010000036.1, read as the reverse complement.
CACTGCGGTTTATGGTCTTTGATCCTGGCTTCTTATCATATAACAAACATAAGAAGTTGTCAAAAAGGAAAACTTGTGTTATAAATGATAGCGGAGTATAACAGACAAGAGGTGAGTACAAATGCTGAAACTGGAAAATATTTCGTTTCGTATAGATGACAGGGATATCCTGAAGGATATCGATCTGACCATAGACGACCGGTTCGTGGCCATTACCGGGCCCAACGGGAGCGGGAAATCCACGCTGCTGAAGATCATCATGGGTCTGCTGCAGCCTACGTCCGGCAGGATATGGCTGGACGGGGAGGATATCACGGAGCTGTCCGTTTCAGAGCGGGCCAACCATGGCATCAGCTTTGCCTTCCAGCAGCCTGTCAGGTTCAAGGGGCTGCGGGTGAGAGACCTTCTGGAGCTTGCCGGCGGAGAGGGTAAGAACGGCAGAGAACGGTTCGCCCATGCCTGCAAGGTCTTAAGTGAGGTGGGCCTCTGCGCAAAAGATTATATTGACCGGGAGTTGGACGATACCTTATCCGGCGGTGAGATGAAGCGCATCGAGATCGCCATGGCGGCGGCCAGAGGGACGAAAATGACTCTCTTTGACGAGCCGGAGGCGGGTATCGATCTCTGGAGCTTCCAGAGCCTGATCCATGTGTTTGAAAAACTGTATCAGGAGACCTCCGGCACCATTATGATCATCAGCCATCAGGAACGGATCTTAAACATTGCCGACAAGATCATTTACCTGAAGGACGGAACGGTGCTGGAATATGACGAAGGCAGGCGGGTCATGGAGCACCTTGTGGTGGATACCTGTCCCGGCGCCTGCGGGGCCACCATGGGCCGGGAAGAAAACTGCGCTACGGAGAGGATGTGAGACAGATGGATTCTATACAGAAGAGCCTTTTGAAGGAAGTGGCGGAACTGGACGCCCTTCCGGTAGGAGCGTACAATATCCGCAGCAACGGAAAGAGCGCCGCGAGAAACACCACGGCGTCCATCGACATTGTCACGAAGGAAGATAAGCCGGGCATCGATATTATCATCAAACCCGGCACAAAAAATCAGAGCGTCCACATTCCCGTGATCATCAGCCAGAGCGGCTTAAAGGAGATGGTCTACAACGACTTCTTTATCGGGGAGGACTGTGACGTGACCATCGTGGCGGGATGCGGCATCTCCAACTGCGGCGGACATGATTCGCAGCACGACGGTATCCACAGCTTTTTTGTGGGCAAAGGCAGCAGGGTACGGTACATCGAAAAGCATTACGGGGAAGGAACAGGCAGAGGCAAGCGCCTGATGAATCCCACCACCGTTATCGAGCTGGAGGAGAACGCCGTTATGGAGCTGGAGACGTCCCAGATCGGCGGCATTGACGATACCCTCCGGGTGACAAAAGCGAAGCTGGCGGGGAGCGCGTCTCTTATCATTCACGACAAGATCCTCACGGAAGGGGATCAGAAGGCAAAAGCAGAGATCGGGGTGGAGATGGACGGAGACGGCTCCAGTTGCGACCTGATCAGCAGAGGCGTGGCCAAGGGGAACAGCCGCCAGGAGGTAGTCATCGGAATCGACGGCAACGCGGCCTGCAGCGGCCATGCCGAGTGCGATTCCATTATCATGGACAAAGGTGTGATCGTAGCTACTCCTCAGCTGAAGGCCACAAATGTAGACGCCTCGCTAATCCACGAGGCCGCTATCGGAAAGATCGCCGGGGAGCAGCTGATGAAGCTGATGACCATGGGGCTCTCCGAGAAGGAAGCCGAGGAAATGATCATCCGGGGATTTTTGCAGTGACGTGTCTGTGACCATGGTAGTGCGCGGCGTAAAGCCGCTGCCCTGAGGAGAATAGTTCCATATGAAAGAAGCGTTAAAAGTAACAGATTTTGATTTTCAGCTGCCCAAAGAGCAGATCGCGCAGACGCCCCTGGCAGAGCGAACAGACAGCCGTCTGCTGAAGCTGGACAAGACGACGGGAGAAATGGAGCATGGGATCTTTCGCGACATTACCCGCTACCTGAAGCCGGGGGACTGCCTTGTGATCAACAACACAAAGGTGATCCCCGCCCGGCTTCACGGCGTCCGCAGCGGGACAGGAGGCCACACGGAGGTGCTGCTTTTGAAGCGCAGCGCGGACGACGTGTGGGAATGTCTCGTAAAGCCGGGAAAAAAATGCCGTCCGGGCACGGTGCTCTCTTTTGGGGACGGTCTGCTTACGGGCGAGATCCTGTCCGTGGGAGAGGACGGCAGCCGTTTTATTCAGTTTCACTATGACGGGATCTTCGAGGAGATACTGGATAAACTGGGAGAAATGCCCCTGCCCCCGTATATTACGGAAAAGCTGGAGGATAAGAACCGCTATCAGACGGTGTACGCCAAATATGACGGCTCTGCCGCCGCCCCTACGGCGGGCCTTCATTTTACGGAAAAACTGCTGCAGGATATCCGGGATATGGGAGTGGAGATCGCCACGGTCACTCTTCATGTGGGTCTTGGCACCTTCCGCCCGGTGAAGGTGGAAAATGTGCTGGATGACACCGGACGGTGGGTCCGGCTGACCTTGGGCTGAGGAGGCGGAGAGATGTTTTTATCATCGAAGAGGAAGAAGCGGAAAAGATACGCCGGACAAAGGCCTCCGGCGGACGGGTCATTGCCGTGGGGACTACCAGCTGCCGTACGCTGGAGTCTGTGATGCAGTTTCACGGGGAGATGAAGGGGTGCAGCGGCTGGACCGATATTTTTATTTATCCGGGCTATGAGTTTCAGGCTATTGACGGCCTGATCACAAATTTCCACCTGCCCCAGTCCACTCTGATCATGCTGGTGTCAGCCCTGGCGGGGCGGGAGCATATCCTTCACGCCTATGAGACGGCGGTAAAAGAAGGATATCGATTCTTTTCCTTCGGCGACGCCATGATCATTTTGTGACAGTGCCGCCGGAACGGAGGGATATCCCGTCCTCCTCCATGCCGCAGAAGGTGCAGGCAAAGCGCTGTGCCAGGGGGATGGAAGGGTCATTCAGGTGAGCGTGATAGTTTTGGATCAGTTCTGCTGCCACGGACAGGGCAGCCTGGTAACGGCGGTACAGCTCCGCGTTGCTTTCTCTGCACAGAGGGTTTGGACGGCGGTTTACCAGCAGGCCGTGAAGATTCTTATATTTGCCTGACAGAAACAGCACGGACCGGATCAGCGCCCGCTTGCCGTAACCGGGAGCCAGAAACAGCCGGTCATACAATTTCATTTCCTTTAAGGCGTCCCGGATCTGCTCTGCGGTGACATCCTCATAGAATGGCCGGATGATCCGGCCGTTTTTCGTTGAAGGGACGATATGCCCGGTGAGCGGCGTCCGCAGAGGATCTTTCCCGTCCTTTACCAGGAGCATCCGGTCAAACTCCACTTCCATCTCCGTGTGGTCCACCCCGGAGGCTTCGATCTGCCGGTCAATATATCCGTGACACTGGCTGTCAAGGGCAAAATGGCAGATAAAACCGAACAGGTAGGCCAGGGCATCCTCCCGACAGCCATTCTGCCGCCAGATCTGTTCTGCCTTTTCCAGAAAAGACCGGAAGGGTTCGTTGTGCATGGCGTGGCCCTGAGCCGTGACAGGATTGGGTATTATCGCGTGATAATAAAATAAAATGTCGGGGCCGTGGAGACCGATGCGATACAGCTCCCGGTGGGCCCTGATGATATCCGCCGCGGGCGCGGGCAGTTTTTGCAGCACATGGGCGCCGAAGCGGCGGTGAGCGTAGGTAGAGGGCATGACGTTACCTTCTTTCTGTATTGCGGTTGTCATCTGACCGCCTGCCGGCGCTCAGAATGCTTCAAACCTGGATTACATTATATATCAATTCTTTCCATGGCACAATACGGACCGGGAAAGAACTCCTTTGCGCGCGCCCCGCTCTTTGAAAAACCATTGCATTTTCCCCGCAAAACGGATAAGATAGAACTATACAGATTTTGTAAGATCAGCCGGACAAACCATTTGAACAGGAAAGGACGGGATGTTATGCAGATCATGTTTTTAGGCGCCGCCCATGAGGTGACGGGCAGCTGTACCCTGCTGAACGCGGCGGGATATCATATTCTTGTGGACTGCGGCATGGAGCAGGGCATTGATATTTATGAGAACTGTGAGATGCCCATTTCTCCGTCGGAGATCGATTGTGTATTTCTTACCCACGCTCATATCGACCATTCGGGCAAGTTGCCGTGGCTGTTTGCCAATGGGCTGAACTGTCCCATCTACGCCACGGAGGCCACTACCAGGCTGTGCAGGATCATGCTGCAGGATTCCGCCCATATCCAGGAATTTGAAGCACAGTGGCGCAACCGGAAGAACCGCCGTTCGGGGAAGGAGCTTTACGTGCCTATGTATACCACCCAGGACGCTCTTGGCGTCATGGAGCTGTTCAAGCCGTCCTTGTATGAGATCGTTCACAGAGTGCTGCCCGGCGTCACCGCCACCTTTGTAGATGCGGGGCATCTTCTTGGTTCTTCCAGTGTGTCTCTCACAGTGGAAGAGGACGGGCAGACAGAGACCATTGTTTTTTCCGGGGACATCGGCAACACCGATCAGCCGATCATCCGGGATCCCAGGTACGTGGAAAAGGCGGATTACGTGGTGATGGAATCTACTTACGGAGACAGGAGCCACGGTCCCAGAATAGATTATATTGAGCAGCTCACTCCCATCATCCAGCGGACGCTGGACCGGGGCGGCAACGTGGTGATCCCGTCCTTTGCGGTGGGCCGCACCCAGGAACTTCTGTATTTTATCCGGGAGATCAAGGAGAGACGGCTCATCAAGAACCACGATCATTTTCCGGTGTATGTGGACAGCCCTCTGGCAGTGGAATCTACCCAGGTGTTCAGCATTATGAGCGACTGTTTTGACGACGAGGCAGGGGCTCTTGTGCGGGCCGGCATCAATCCCATCAATTTTGAGGATCTGTGCATTTCCGTCACAAGTGATGATTCCATCGCCATCAACAACGATCCCGTGCCCAAGGTGATCATCTCTGCCAGCGGCATGTGCGACGCGGGCCGGATCCGCCATCACCTGAAGCACAACCTGTGGCGGAAGGAGAGCACCGTCCTGTTTGTGGGCTATCAGTCCGCGGGCACTCTGGGAAGGGCGCTGGCAGACGGCGTGAAGCACGTGCGGCTGTTTGACGAGCAGATCTCGGTCAACGCGGAGATCTGCATCCTGTCAGGCATCAGCGGCCACGCGGACTGCGAGGGACTGATGAAATGGATCGGGGAATTTAAGGAGAAGCCCAAAAAGGTATTTGTCAACCATGGCGAGGATATGGTCACCGAGCGGTTTGCCAAGCGTATCACACACGATCTGGGCATTGCCGCCGTGGCGCCTTTCAACGGCGCCGTCTATGATCTGATCACAGGTGAATGCCTGGAGGAGGGCAACAAGGTGCGGCTGGAGAAGCCCACTGCCTTTACCGGACGGCATAAGCATGAGGATACGGTATTCGGCCAGCTGCAGGATGCGGGCCAGATACTGTTGCAGGTGATCAACCGCAACAAAGGCGGCGCCAACAAGGATCTGAGGGCGTTTACGAAGGAACTGCAGGCCCTCTGTAAAAAGTGGGACCGGTAGAAAATATGGAAATGGAAAAAAAAGGAACTTATACATTGCTGCATACAGACGGCAGGGCGCGGCGGGGACGGCTGGAGACGGTTCACGGCGCCATAGAGACGCCGGTGTTCATGAACGTGGGCACGGCGGCGGCCATCAAGGGCGCCGTGGCCACCACGGATCTGAAGGAGATCGGCACCCAGGTGGAGCTGTCCAATACGTACCATCTCCATGTGCGTCCCGGCGACCATATCGTGCGGCAGCTGGGCGGCGTGCGGAAATTTATGAACTGGGACAGGCCGGTGCTGACAGACAGCGGCGGCTTTCAGGTGTTTTCCCTGGCGGGCCTGCGGAAGATCAAAGAGGAAGGGGTTTATTTCCAGTCCCACATCGACGGCAGGAAGATCTTTATGGGGCCGGAGGAGAGCATGCAGATCCAGTCCAATCTGGCGTCCACTATCGCCATGGCGTTTGACGAGTGCCCGCCCCATCCCGCCACACGGGAATATATGCAGAACAGCGTGGACCGCACCACCCGCTGGCTGGAGCGCTGTAAGGCGGAGCTGGACAGGCTGAACAGCCTGCCCGATACCCTCAATCCCCGGCAGATGCTGTTCGGCATCAATCAGGGAGGCACGTTCGCGGACATCCGCATCGCCCATGCCGAGACCATTTCCCGGATGGAGCTGGATGGCTACGCCATCGGCGGTCTGGCGGTAGGAGAGAGCCATGAGGAGATGTACCGCATACTGGACGAGACGGTGCCTCATCTGCCCGCGGATAAGCCCATCTATCTCATGGGCGTGGGCACTCCCGCCAATATACTGGAAGCGGTGGACCGGGGCGTGGACTTCTTTGACTGCGTATATCCTTCCCGCAACGGCCGCCATGGCCATGTGTACACGGACAAGGGGAAGCTGAACCTGTTCAATCTCCAGTATGAGCTGGATGAGCGGCCCATTGAGGAGGGCTGCCGGTGCCCGGCGTGCCGGTACTATTCCCGGGCGTACATCCGCCATCTTCTCAAAGCAAAGGAGATGCTGGGCATGCGCCTGTGCGTCCTCCACAACCTGTATTATTACAATCACATGATGGAGGAGATACGGGAGGCCATTGAGCAGGACCGCTACGGTGAATATAAAAAGGAAAAGCTGGCAGGGTTTACGGAAACGACCCGGTGAAAAAGCCGCTGATTTTTTTGCCGGGATAGAAAAAAACACTTGAAATATCCGGAGGAATTGTGTATAGTTTACTGTATTGTGACAGCAGATGATCAAAACACGGGCGTCCTGTTTCCAAAAAGGACGCGGAAATGGAGATTATTATGTTTTCAAATATGATCATGGCAAGCGGGAACGCCGCGGCCGGCGGCAGCAGCATGCTGCTGCTCATCGGTTACATTGTCGTCATCGGCGCGTTTTTCTATTTCGTTATGTACCGTCCCCAGAAGAAGGAACGGAAACGGCTGGAAACCATGGTGAACGCCATGGAGCCCGGAGACAGTGTACTGACCACCAGCGGATTTTACGGCATCGTTATTGACATCACAGATGATACAGTGATCGTGGAGTTTGGTAACAACAAGAACTGCCGTATCCCCATGCAGAAGTCGGCCATCACGGAAGTGGAAAAGGCACAGTGACGGGATGAGAGATAAAAAAGCTGTTTTTTCGTTGCCTGAGGGCGCGGAGGAACAGCTTTTTTCCTTTTTGCCGCTAAAGACGTCCGGGAGCGATCTGTGAACAATCTGTGGAGAACCATCTGCGATAAAAATAAATTGTTGAAATATGGGGCGGGAAAGACTATAATATAATAGATTGCGTACATTTTTCAGCAGTGATAACGTTCTATCATCAATATAAAAACAGAAACGGGGAATCAGTATGGATCATAAAATTGCGGTGATCTCCGGCGACGGCATCGGCCCGGAGATCGTCACGGAAGCATGCAAGGTGCTGGATAAGGTGGCGGAGGTCTACGGACATTCCTTTACCTATACGCCGGTGCTGATGGGCGGGGCGTCCATCGACGCCTGCGGCGTGCCGCTGACAGACGAGGCCGTGGAGACGACAAAGCAGGCGGACGCGGTGCTCATGGGTTCCATCGGCGGCAATACCGCTACGTCGCCCTGGTATCAGCTGCCGCCTGACAGACGGCCGGAAGCCGGGCTGTTAAAGCTGCGCAAGGCGCTGAACCTGTTTGCCAACGTGCGGCCGGCCTATTTATATAAGGAACTGCAGGAGGCCTGTCCTCTGAAAAAGGAGATCATCGGCGAAGGCTTTGACATGGTGATCATGCGGGAGCTCACCGGCGGGCTGTACTTCGGCGCCCGGGAAACGAAAGAAGAAAACGGCGTGTTAAAGGCTGTGGATACGCTTACCTATGATGAGAATGAGATCCGCCGCATTGCCGTCCGGGGCTTTGACATCGCCATGAAGCGCCGGAAGAAGGTTACCAGCGTGGACAAGGCCAATGTACTGGATTCCTCCCGTCTGTGGAGAAAAGTGGTGGAGGATGTGGCGAAGGATTACCCGGAGGTGGAGCTGGAGCATATGCTGGTGGACAACTGTGCCATGCAGCTGGTAAAGGATCCTGCCCAGTTTGACGTGATCCTCACCGAGAATATGTTTGGAGATATTTTGTCTGACGAGGCAAGCATGGTTACCGGTTCCATCGGCATGCTGTCCTCCGCCAGCCTGAATGATACAAAGTTCGGCCTCTATGAGCCCAGCCACGGCTCCGCGCCGGATATCGCCGGACAGGGGATCGCCAATCCCATCGCCACGATCCTGTCGGCGGCCATGATGCTGCGGTATTCCTTTGATCTGGATAAGGAAGCTGACGCGGTGGAGACCGCGGTGGAGCAGGTGCTGGCGGAAGGGTACCGCACCGGGGATATTTATTCCGAGGGCTGCACAAAAGTAGGCACCGTGAAGATGGGAGACCTCATTGCGGAACATATCAAATGATCCATACGAAATAAAACATAAAAGGGGATAGTGTGAAATGAAAAGTGATTCTGTAACAAAAGGTATGCAGCAGGCGCCCCACCGCTCTCTGTTCAACGCGCTGGGCTTTACGAAGGAGGAACTGGAGCGTCCTCTGGTGGGTATCGTCAGCTCTTACAATGAGATCGTGCCGGGCCATATGAACCTGGATAAGATCGTAAACGCGGTAAAACAGGGCGTCGCCATGGCAGGGGGAACTCCCATAGTATTTCCGGCCATCGCGGTGTGCGACGGCATTGCCATGGGACATATCGGCATGAAATATTCTCTTGTGACAAGAGATCTTATCGCGGATTCCACCGAGTGCATGGCCATCGCTCACGCTTTCGACGCGCTGGTGATGGTGCCCAACTGTGACAAAAACGTGCCCGGCCTGCTCATGGCGGCAGCCCGGATCAATGTTCCCACCGTGTTTGTCAGCGGCGGCCCCATGCTGGCAGGCCGGGTCCACGGCCAGAAGCGAAGCCTGTCCAGCATGTTTGAGGCGGTGGGCAGCTATGCCGCCGGTACTATGACCGCCGAGGATGTGGAAGAATTTGAGAACAAGGTGTGCCCTACCTGCGGCAGCTGCTCCGGCATGTACACCGCCAACAGCATGAACTGCCTCACGGAAGCCCTGGGCATGGGCCTGCAGGGCAACGGCACCATTCCCGCCGTATATTCCGAACGCCTGAAGCTGGCAAAGCACGCCGGCATGAAGGTCATGGAGATGCTGGAGAAAAATATCCGTCCCCGCGACATTATGACGGAGGACGCCTTTATGAACGCCCTCACCGTGGATATGGCCCTGGGCTGCAGCACCAACAGCATGCTGCATCTGCCCGCCATCGCCCACGAGGTGGGACTGGACCTGAACATGGACGTGGTAAACGGCATGAGCGCGAAGACGCCCAATCTGTGCCACCTTGCTCCTGCGGGCCCTACTTATATGGAAGACTTAAATGAGGCAGGCGGTGTGTACGCGGTGATGAACGAGCTGTCCAAGAAGGACCTGCTCCATTTAGACTGTATGACGGTCACCGGCAAGACCGTAGGAGAAAACATTGCGAACTGCGTCAACCGCGATCCCGAGGTGATCCGTCCCATAGACAACCCTTACAGCGCCACCGGCGGCATTGCCGTGCTCCGGGGCAATCTGGCTCCGGATACCGGCGTGGTAAAGCGAAGCGCTGTTGTACCGGAGATGATGGTCCATGAAGGCCCTGCCCGGGTGTTTGACTGTGAGGAGGACGCCATCGACGCCATCAAGGGCGGAAAGATCGTGGCGGGAGACGTGGTCGTCATCCGCTATGAGGGCCCCAAAGGAGGCCCCGGCATGCGCGAGATGCTCAATCCCACATCGGCCATTGCAGGCATGGGTCTGGGCAGCAGCGTAGCCCTTATCACAGACGGCCGGTTCAGCGGCGCTTCCAGAGGCGCGTCCATCGGCCATGTATCTCCCGAGGCGGCAGTGGGCGGCCCCATCGCCCTTGTGGAGGAAGGAGATATCATCAAGATCAACATTCCGGAAAACAGACTGGATGTAGATATATCAGACGAAGAAATGGAAGCGCGCCGGGCAAAATGGCAGCCCAGAGAGCCCAAGGTGACTACCGGGTATCTGTCCCGCTATGTGACCATGGTGACCTCCGGAAACAGAGGCGCCATCCTGGAGAAGCCCGGAAACTGCTGAGAAAGGAAGATAGAAAAAATGAAATTGAACGGTTCACAGATCATCATTGAATGCCTGAAGGAGCAGGGGGTAGATACGGTGTTCGGTTATCCCGGCGGCGCTATCCTCAACATATACGACGAATTGTATAAGCATTCCGACGAGATCCGTCATGTGCTCACCTCCCATGAGCAGGGAGCGTCCCACGCGGCAGACGGATATGCCAGGGCCACCGGAAAGGTGGGCGTGTGCATGGCCACATCCGGCCCCGGCGCCACCAACCTGGTGACAGGCATCGCCACCGCGTATATGGATTCCATTCCCATTGTGGCCATCACTGCCAATGTGGGCAAAGCCCTTCTGGGCAAGGATTCCTTTCAGGAGGTGGATATCGCCGGCATCACCACTCCCATTACAAAGTACAGCTTTATCGTAAAAGACGTGAAGGACGTGGCGCCGGTGCTGCGCCGGGCCTTTAAGATCGCCACCTCAGGCCGTCCCGGCCCTGTGCTGGTGGATATCACAAAGAACGCCACGGCAGATCTGTGCGATTACACGCCTGTAAAGCCGGAGCCTTCCAGGCCGGTTACGGATACCATCACGGAGGAAGACCTGGCGGTAGCGGCAGAGCTGATCAACAAGGCAAAGAGGCCCTTTATCTTTGTGGGCGGCGGCGTCATCGCGGCGGACGCCCAGAAAGAAGTGACGGAGCTGGCTCACAAGATCCAGGCTCCCGTTACCGATTCCCTTATGGGCAAGGGCGGCTTTGACGGCCACGATCCCCTGTATACCGGTATGCTGGGCATGCACGGCACAAAGCCCTCCAACCTGGGCGTGACCAAATGCGACCTGCTCATCGTTATCGGCTCCCGGTTCAGCGACCGTGTTATCGGCAACGCGAAGACCTTTGCCAGAAAGGCAAAGATCCTGCACATCGATGTGGACGCTGCTGAGATCAACAAGAACATCCACGCCCACGCCCAGATCATCGGCGACGCGGCGGAAGTGCTGAAACGTCTCCTTCCCATGGTAAAAGAGCAGAACCATGACGAGTGGCTGGCATATATTGAAGAACTGAAAGAAACATATCCCATGGTGTACAACCCCGAGGGACTTACCGGTCCCGCTGTCATCGAGGCGCTGTACAAGGTGACAAAGGGAGACGCCATCGTGGTGACAGATGTGGGACAGCACCAGATGTGGGCCGCGCAGTATTATAAATTCTCAAGACCCCGCCAGCTGCTCACCTCCGGCGGCCTCGGCACCATGGGCTACGGCCTGGGAGCCAGCATGGGCGCCAAAGTGGCATTTCCGGACAGGACGGTTGTGAACATTGCCGGCGACGGCTGTTTCCGCATGAACATGAACGAGATGGCCACTGCTGTGCGGGAGAATATCCCCATCGTGGAGATCGTCCTGAACAATCATGTGCTCGGTATGGTGCGCCAGTGGCAGAATCTGTTTTACGGCAAGCGGTTTTCCAACACCACGCTCACCGATCAGGTGGATTTTGTGAAATTCGCGGAAGCTATGGGCGCCGAGGGCATCCGTGTCACCAAAAAGCAGGACATTGAGGCCGCTCTGGAAAAAGCCATTTCCCTGAAGAAGCCCGTAGTGGTGGAGTGCGTCATCGACAGCGACGACATGGTATTCCCCATGGTGCCTGCAGGGGCTCCTATCGCGGAAGCTTTTGACGCGAAGGATCTGGCAGAGAAAGAGAACGCGTAAGGCAAACGATCCGGGAGGACCGCAGGAGAAGTCTGCGTGTCGCGGGGACAAAAGGCCCGCTTCGCTCCCACATTACAATCAATCATAGAAAGGTCAGAAAAAGATGAGCAGAGTATATAATTTTTCCGCAGGCCCGGCTGTGCTGCCGGAAGAGGTGCTTAAAGAAGCGGCTGCGGAGATGCTGGACTACAAAGGCACCGGCATGTCCGTTATGGAAATGAGCCACCGCTCCAAGGCGTTCCAGCAGATCATTGACGAGGCAGAGGCAGATCTCAGGGAGCTGATGGGCATTCCCGACAACTACAAGGTGCTGTTTTTACAGGGAGGCGCGTCCCTCCAGTTTGCCATGATCCCCATGAATTTCATGAAGCACGGCACGGCGGACTACATCGTTACGGGACAGTGGGCAAAGAAAGCCTATCAGGAGGCGTGCAAGTACGGCAGAGCCAACAAGATCGCGTCCTCCGAGGACAGGACATTCTCCTACATACCCGACTGTTCGGATCTGCCGGTGAGCGACGACGCGGATTATGTATATATCTGTGAGAACAATACCATTTACGGTACAAAGTACCATAAGCTGCCGGATACAAAGGGCAAGCCCCTTATCGCCGACGTGTCCTCCTGCTTCCTGTCTGAGCCGGTGGACGTGGAGAAATACGCCATGATCTACGGCGGCGTGCAGAAGAACATCGGGCCTGCCGGCGTGGTCATCGCCATTATCCGGGAGGATATGATCCCCGAAGAGGTGGATGAAACCGTTCCCACCATGATGCAGTACAAGATCCATGCAGACGCAGGCTCCCTGTACAACACGCCTCCCTGCTACGGCATCTATATCTGCGGCAAGGTGTTCAAATGGCTGAAGTCTATGGGCGGTCTTGCCGAGATGAAGCGCCGCAATGAAGAGAAGGCAGCCATCCTGTATGATTTCCTGGATGAGAGCAGGCTGTTCAAGGGCACGGTGGAGAAGAAGGACCGTTCCCTGATGAACGTGCCGTTTGTAACGGGAGATGAGGAACTGGACGCGAAGTTTGTGAAGGAGGCCACAGCCGCGGGCCTTGTGAACCTGAAAGGCCACAGGACCGTGGGAGGCATGCGGGCCAGCATCTACAACGCCATGCCCAGGGAAGGCGTGGAGGCACTGGTAGCGTTCATGAAGAAGTTTGAGGCGGAAAACGCCTGAATACAGAGGGGAATATAGAAAAGAGGAAAGACAACATGTATAAATTTCATTGTCTCAATCCCATCGCCAGCGTAGGTCTGGAGAAGCTGGGAAAGAACTTTATCAGGACGGAGCATCCGGAGGACGCCCAGGCGTTTCTTGTGCGCAGCGCCGTCATGCACGATATGGAGCTGTCTGACAACCTGCTGGCAGTGGCCAGGGCAGGAGCCGGTGTGAACAACATTCCGCTGGATAAGTGCGCCGACAAAGGCATCGTAGTGTTCAATACCCCCGGCGCCAATGCCAACGGCGTGAAGGAGCTGGTCATCGCGGCTATGCTCCTTGCCTCCCGCGACATCATCGGGGGCGTCAACTGGGTGGCGGACCACAGCGGCGAAGAAGAGATCGCCAAGCTGGCGGAGAAGCAGAAGAAGCAGTATGCGGGCTTTGAACTGAAAAACAAGACGCTGGGCGTGATCGGCCTGGGAGCCATCGGCGTGCAGGTAGCCAACACGGCCACCCATCTGGGCATGGAGGTGCTGGGCTACGATCCCTACATTTCCGTGGACGCCGCCTGGAACCTGTCCAGAAGCATCAGGCACATCCAGAATGTGGAGGATATTTACAGCAAATGTGATTACATCACCATTCATGTGCCCCTGATGGATTCTACAAAGGGCATGATCGACGAGGAGGCGATCCGCCTGATGAAAAAGGGCGTGGTGGTGATCAATCTCGCAAGGGATCTTCTCGTAAAGGAGGAGGATATGGTGGCTGCCCTGGCCAGCGGCAAGGTGGCAAGGTATGTGACCGACTTCCCCAATCCTACTACAGCCGGCGCAAAGGGCTGTATCGTGATCCCTCATCTGGGGGCATCCACGGAGGAGTCCGAGGACAACTGCGCCGTCATGGCGGCCAAGGAGCTGCGGGAGTACCTGGAGAACGGCAATATCCGCAATTCCGTCAACTATCCCAACTGTGACATGGGCAGGCCTGCCAAGGCAGGCCGTATCGGCATCTTCCACAAGAACGTGGCAAAGATGATCGCCCAGTTCACATCTACGCTGGGCAATCTGAACGTGAACATTTCCGACCTGACCAACAAGAGCCGGGGAGATTACGCATATTCTCTCATGGATCTGGAATCTCCCGTGACGAAGGAGATGGTGGACCAGCTGCAGGCCATCAGCGGCGTGCTGCGGGTGCGGGTCATCAAATAAAGGAACACTGACGCCAGGCAGCTGCACGCTGCCGTGATAATGGAGGGTTTGACGATGGCAGATAAATTCATGCCTTTGCTGGAAGAGGTAAAAAAGGTTATCGTAGGCAAAAACGACGTGATCGGAAAGGTATTCATGGCCATCCTGGCCGGAGGACATGTGCTGCTGGAGGATATTCCCGGCGTGGGCAAGACGACCATGGCGCTGGGCTTCAGCAGGGCTATGGGCCTGGAATACAGGCGTGTCCAGTTTACGCCGGATGTACTTCCCAGTGACATCGTGGGGTTTACCGTGTACAATAAAAGCACCGGCAGGTTTGACTATAAGCCCGGCGCCGCCATGTGCAACATCCTGCTGGCCGATGAGGTGAACCGTACCTTCAGCAAGACCCAGGCGGCCCTTCTGGAAGTGATGGAGGAGGGCAACGTGACGGTGGACGGCGTTACGTATCCGGTGCCCAAACCGTTTGTTGTCATTGCGACCCAGAACCCTATGGGCGCCACCGGCACCCAGATGCTGCCGGAATCCCAGCTGGACCGTTTTATGATCAGAGTGGAGATGGGGTATCCCGATACTGCCAGCCAGATCCGCATCTTAAAGGACCGGGCGGAGGACAATCCCATAGACCATGTCCGGCAGGTGCTGTCCGGCGGTGATCTGCTGGAGCTGCAGCACGATGTGGCAAAGGTGTATGTGGCGGATCCGATACTGGAATATCTTACCGTGCTGTGCGAGGCTACCCGCGGACATGGCAACATTGCCCTGGGCGTCAGCCCCCGCGGGGTTCTTGCCCTGCACCAGATGGCAAGGGCCTGCGCCTATGTGCATGGAAGGGATTACTGTATCCCGGCAGATGTGCAGGAAGTGTTCAAAGACGTGTGCAGCCACCGCATAGTGCTCAACAGCAAGTCCCGTCTGGGCAATGTGAGCGTTGAGGATGTGCTGGATTCGATCCTGAAACAGATCGAGCCCCCTTCCATCGCGAAATAAAACAGGTGATCATCCTGTGGAAAGGCATGTTGCCATATGCTGAGAAGAAGAATCGGCCTGCTGGTGTGGCTGGTATGCGTGATCGGTCTGTGGCTGTATCATCCGAGCCAGCTGTCGGTCATGGCCCTGTGCGCCACATGGCTGCTCATCGCCGTGTCCCTTGTGCTGGGGGCATACGGCGCGGAACGGGTGGAGCTGGCCGTAGACGCACCGGAGACTATCAGAAAAAGTAAAAAGAAATCCTTTCAGATCATTCTGAAAAACAGCGGATGGCTGCCCGTGTTCCGATGTACCGCCCAGGTGTCCTGTTACAACTCCCTCACAAAGGAGCTGGAGGAATTTCAGGCGGAA
>CANQHX010000035.1 GCA_947623905.1 uncultured Lachnospiraceae bacterium | reverse complement strand
GCCTCTCAGCTTTTCCAGCAATTCTTTATTGAACCGCCGCTTGACTCTTTCAGCAATTCTCTATGGAACCGCCGTTCAGTTCCTCCAGCATTTCTTTTTTATGCGGGCTGCGCATCAGCGTCTCTCCGATAAGCACGGCGTTGGTGCCGTTTTCATACAGATACGCGATATCCTCATGGGTGCGCACGCCGCTCTCTGACACGAACAGCTTATCCTTCGGGACAAGCTCCCGCAGCCGCCGGCTGACGGATACATCCACCTGAAACGTCTTCAGATCTCGGTTGTTGACGCCGATGATGGAGGCCCCGGCCTTTAAGGCCCGCTCCACCTCGTCCTCTGTATGAGCCTCCACAAGAGCCGCCATGCCGAGAGACTCCGCCAGCTGCCGGTACGCCGCCAGCTGCCCGTCGTCCAGTATGGCACAGATGAGCAGCACCGCCGAAGCCCCAAGCGTCCGGGCCTCATAGACCATGTACGCGTCCACGGTAAAGTCTTTCCGCAGCACGGGGATGGATACATGCTCCGCGATCTCCTTCAGATAAGCGCTGCTGCCCTGAAAATAATAGGGTTCCGTCAGGCAGGAGATAGCAGCCGCTCCGGCCCGCTGATATTCCTCCGCGATGTCCACGTATGGAAAATCCGGCGCGATGAGCCCTTTGGAGGGAGACGCCTTTTTCACCTCGCAGATAAAGGACATGCCCGGCGCTGCCAGGGCGTCATGAAACGACGGCACAGAGGATGCGGCGGCTTGCTCCGCCATGCTCCGCATTTCTTCCGGAGACGTCTGTTTTTTTGCCTCCCGCACTCGTTCCTTTGTCTTCAGCGCGATCTCATCCAGAATATTCATATTGCTGTACTTCCTTACTGATCATTCCGGCCATGGGCCGCCGGTCCCTTCTTACTTGTTGCTCTCCGCGATAAATGTCTCCAGCTTCTCCATAGCGGCGCCGCTGTCGATCAGATCCTCTGCCATCTTCACGCCTTCCTCAATGGTGGCTGCCTTTCCGGCAATGTAGAGGGCCGCGCCGGCATTCATGCACACAGCGCAGCGCTTCGGGCCTTTGTCCTTTCCGCTCAGGATATCTCTCGTGATCTGGGCGTTCTCTTCCGGTGTGCCGCCCACCAGTTCTTCCTTGCCGCATGTGGTGTAGCCAAACTGCTCCGGCGTGATCACATAGGAACGGAGTTTTCCGTCCCGGATCTCACACACAGATGTGGGAGCGCTCATGGAGATCTCATCCAGCTTATCCTGGCCGTACACTACCATGCCCTTATTGACGCCCAGGTTCATCATTACCTGTGCCAGAGGCTCTACCAGCGCTTCCTCATACACGCCCATAAGCTCCATGGTGGCGCCTGCGGGATTGGACAGGGGCCCCAGGATGTTGAATACCGTGCGGATGCCCAGCTCCTTCCGGATGGGCGCCACGTACCGCATGGCCACATGGTAATTCTGGGCAAACAGGAAACAGATATTGATCTTCTGCAGAAGCTCCGCGCTCTTTGCGGGAGGGATGGTGATCTTTACGCCCAGCGCCTCCAGCACATCGGCCGCGCCGCTCTTGGAGCTGGCCGCCCGGTTGCCGTGCTTTGCCACCGGCACACCTGCCGACGCGATGACGAGAGAGGCCGTGGTGGAGATGTTAAACGAATTGGCGCCGTCTCCGCCGGTACCCACGATCTCCAGCACCTCCATGTCGTGGAGCAGCTTGATGCAGTGAGCCCGCATGCCGGAGGCGGATGCGGTGATCTCGTCAATGGTCTCCCCCTTCAGAGCCAGAGCCGTGAGATAAGCGGACATCTGCACCGGCGTGGCCTGATCGCTCATGATCTCGTCCATTACCTGCTCCGCTTCCTTGTAGGTAAGGTTCTCCTTGTTGGACAGTTTGATGATTGCTTCCCGGATCATACTACATACTTCCTTTCTTTATTTGCTTTTCTTTATGATATTGATAAAGTTCTCCATGATCTGTTTTCCGGCCGGCGTCATCACCGACTCCGGATGAAACTGAAGCCCGAATACCGGGTATTCCCTGTGCTCCACCGCCATAATGCTGCCGTCGTCCGCCATGGCGGTAACCTTCAGCACCTGGGGCAGGCTGTCCGCCACAGCGGCCAGGGAATGATACCGGGCCACCGGCAGGATGGGCGGCAGTCCCTTAAACAGAAGACTCTCTGTATCCACCTTCACATCCGACACCTTCCCGTGCATGAGCCTGGGGGCGTAGGATACCACTCCGCCAAATGCCTGACAGATGGCCTGGTGTCCCAGGCAAACCCCCATGACGGGCACCTTTCCCGCAAAATACGCGGCCGCCGCCTGACACACCCCGGCGTTTTCCGGCCGTCCCGGTCCGGGGGACAGGACAATGGCCTCCGGCTTCATGGCTTCTATCTCTTCCAGGGTGCATACGTCGTTGCGGATGACGGTGATATCCGGCTGGAAGACTCCTATGAGCTGGTACAGGTTGTAGGAAAAGCTGTCATAATTATCAATGAGAACGATCATCTGCTCCACCTCCCATCCGGTCATCCGTCAAGGCCGGACGCCGCCGTATGTATGGCGGTGACCACAGCCTTTGCCTTGTTGACACATTCCTGAAACTCTTTTTCCGGCACGCTGTCCGCCACGATGCCCGCGCCGGACTGGACGCATACCGTCCCGTTTTTCTTGTAAGCCAGACGGATGGCGATGCAGGTGTCCAGGTTTCCCGTAAAATCCAGATACCCTACCGCGCCGCCGTAAAGTCCCCGCTGTCTGCCCTCCAGCTCCTGTATGATCTCGCAGGCGCGAAGCTTTGGCGCTCCGGACAGTGTTCCTGCGGGAAGAATGGAATCCACCGCGTCCAGGGCGTCCCGGTCCTCCCGGATCTGCCCTCTCACCGTGGAGCCGATGTGCATCACATGGGAATATCGCTGGATCTCCATGTAGTGTTCTACCTCTACGGTGCCGATCCGGCTGATCCTTCCTATGTCGTTGCGGCCCAGATCCACCAGCATGTTGTGCTCCGCCCGCTCCTTTTCATCCGCCAGAAGCTCCGCCTCCAGCCGTTTATCCTCCGCCGGATCCTTTCCCCTGGGCCGGGTGCCCGCCAGGGGAAACGTGTGCAGCACGCCGTCCTCCAGCTTCACCAGCGTCTCCGGGGACGCCCCTGCGATCTCCACATCATCGCTGGAAAAGTAAAACATATAGGGAGAAGGATTGGTGGTGCGCAGCACCCGGTAGGTGTCAAACAGGCTTCCCTCGGCCTTTGCGGTGAGCGGATCCGACAGCACTACCTGAAAGATGTCTCCCTCGTAAATGTAATGTCTCGCCTGCTCCACCATTTCACAGTACCGTCCTTTGGGATCGCAGGGCGTCAGCTCTCCCTCCAGCTTCAGCGGAGGAAACTTTGCTTTTTCCCCTGACTCCAGAAGGCGCACCATCTGTTCCAGCTGTCGTCCGGCTTCCTCGTAGGAGGCTTCCAGATCCGACGGGTCCACCCCTGCGATGAGGATCACCTTCTGCCGGTAATTGTCAAATACGATGACCTTGTCAAACAGCATCAGGTCCACGTCCCGGAAATCGGCGTTCTCCATGGATTCCAGCTTCAGAGTAGGCTCGGCGTATTTGATATAATCATAGGAAAAATATCCTACCAGCCCGCCGGTAAAGGGCGGCATGCCTTCTATCCTGGGGCTGTGGTACCGGCGCAGCACCTGCCGGATGGCATTGCCGGGATGGTCCGTATGGGACACCTCCTCGGCGCACGCATCTCCTTCCCTGCCCCGGCGGATCGCCAGGCGCCCGTTGGTGCAGGTAAGCTCCATAATGGGATCATAGCCAAGAAACGAATATCTGCCCCACTTCTGGTTGTCCTCCGCGCTCTCCAGCAGATAGCAGTGACAGCTGGACGCCCGCAGCGTCCGCATCACTTCCACAGGCGTAAACCGGTCGGCGTACAGCTCCCTGGCCACCGGTATCCGCCCGTATTCTCCCTGGGCGCAGATCCTTCTGACTTCCTCCAACGCAGGATACATACACGATCCCTCCTTATAAACATAACTTGTTGATCTGCAACGCGGCCCGGCCATTTCGCGGATCACACAAAAGCGTGGTCATCCTGCTGCCTTGCCCGCGCATTTTCCTACTGCACAAAAAAAGTCCCTGACAGAATTTTTCTCTGTCAAGGACGGATCGTTCCGCGGTGCCACCTTGTTTCACGGCCAAAGCCATGCTCTCTGCAAGATACCTTCATATCTTCGGCAACTGACGTATGCCCTCACGTCACGGAATACTCGGCAAAGCCTTTCCTCGTGCCCTCGGCGGTCCATTTGGCGATCCGCATCTCCATCCGGCTCCCACCATCCCGGACTCTCTGTCGGCGCATGTATCACTTTGATCTCCGCTTCAACGGTTTACAGTGTTCAATTATTTATCTTTTATTACTTTACTACAACCAATCGGCGATGTCAACCGTTTTTTTCTGAGCCCCCGCGGCGCAGATCATCCGCCCGCGGGACGCCGGAGTCCGGTTTATTCGCCCATGCCGCTGGTAAAGTTCTCCAGCGCCTGGATGTTCACCACCTGGGCGTCGGTGCCGGCATGATCCTTTGTAGCCACATAATAAACAGACCATCCGAGAAACGCCACCACAGCGACGCCTGCCACTGACATGAGGATCCGGGCGATCAGCCGCTGCCGCTTTTCCTTTTTCAAGATAGCCTGCCTGTTTTTCTTCTCTTCTTTATATTTTTTTACTTTCTCTTCACTCACGATTCTGTACTCCTGTCGCTTTTTCTTCCTGCGGTGCGGACTGTCACAGATCCGTCCCGCCGCAAATGATTATAGCACGGCATGATATTTTTTTCAATAGGGCGCGCGCACCATTTCCCTTCTCAAAAATAAACTTTTCATTTGATTTTTCTTCTGTCTATGGTATGATATCTTGTGCAATACGATTATACTACCTGGAAAAGAGAAATATTCCATGATCATTTTTACAGATTTGGACGGCACGCTGCTGAATGACGCCAAGGAGGTCTCGCCGGAAAACCGGGCGGCCATCGACCGCGCCCTTCATGGAGGCCACAGGATCGTCATCACCACCGGGCGGCCGCTTCCAAGCGCGAAAAAACTGGCGGCGGACCTGAAGCTGGACGGCGCCGGATGCTATCTCATCGCCAGCAACGGCGGTCTGCTCTACGATTGTGAACAGGATAAGATACTGCGGGAGATCGGGCTGAAGCGGGAATATGTCCGTTTTCTGCTGGATGAGGCAAAAAAGAGGGGCATCCACTGCCACTCCTACTCCAAGACCCACGTTCTGTGCGAATCCATGACCGACGAGCTGGAGGGCTATTCCCGCACCATACAGGTCCCTTACCGGATCGTGCCCAGCATTACCGAATATCTGGATTACGATCCCTGGAAGGTCATCCTAATAAACAGCCGGACTCTGGCGCCCCTGGCAGCGTTCCGCGAGGCCCTTGCCGAATGGGAAAAGGGAAAATGCACAAGCATCTATTCCAGCACCACCATGCTGGAATACTGCCCTTTCGGCGCCACAAAAGGCGAAGGCGTCACGTACATGTGCCGCCACCTGAACATTCCCCTCTCGGAAGCCATCGCGGCGGGAGACGCGGAAAATGACATTTCCATGATAGAGGCTGCCGGCATCGGTGTGGCCATGGCCAACGCCGCCGGGCAGGTAAAAGAACGGGCCGACTACGTAACCCATGCAGACGCCAATCACAGCGGGTTTGCGGAGATCATCGACCGGTTCTGCTGATCTTTAAAAAAGTGTCGCCATCCATTTACTTGGCTCGCGCATTTTCCTAATGCATACAAAGAAAGGCGAGGTCGCTTATGAACAACAGAAATGGTTTAACCCGCGTGGGGACTGCCATTATCACATTACTGCTTTTGATCCTTGTGCTGGGATTTATGCTGTTTGTCTTCTGGGACCAGCTGCCGGTAAAGCACTGGCTGGGCATGGATGATACGAGCACTCATCTCACTGTAGAAACACCGACGCCCACTCCCGCGCCCACTCCCGGCACGACGGACATTCCCGTACTGACAAGGGCGCCCATTTCCGTGGTTACACAGCCTCCTGTGCAGCAGGAAGTTCCGGCAGCTTACGTGCCTCCCGCTTACGAGGCCACACCAAACCGCACCACATACCGGGAAGGATTTTATTACGAATCCGTAGCGGATATCCCGCAGCTGATGGAACGTATCCGCACGCTGTCCTACAACGAACCGATCAACACGAATATGGGATTCGACAAGCTCAGCTACGTGCGGGTAAAGTATGTAAATTTCAACGATCAGGATTGTGACGGGGAGATCATATGCAGCAAATATATCGCCCAGGATCTGGTGGAGATCTTTGCCGCCCTGTACGACGCCAGATACCAGATCGAAACCATCCAGCTGGTGGACAATTTCGGAGCGAACGATGACGCTTCCATGTCCGCCAACAATACTTCGGCATTTAATTACCGGCTCACTACCGGTTCCCAGGACGATATATCCGAGCACAGCTGGGGCGTCTGCATCGACATCAACCCCCTGTACAATCCTTATGTGTCCGGCACTGTCATACAGCCTGCCAGCGCGGCGCCCTATGCGGACAGAGCCGCTGATTTCCCCCACAAGATCACCGAAGACGATCTTTGTTATCAGCTCTTTACCGATCACGGATTTGAGTGGGGCGGACACTGGAACACCATAAAAGACTACCAGCATTTTCAGAAGCAAATATCCTGAAGCTCCTATACGGGTATCTCCCTGACCTCCCGGTCAGGTACGGGTACCTGCGGGTATCTCCCTGACCTCCCGGTCAGGTACGGGTATCTGCGGGTATCTCCCTGACCTCCCGGTCAGGTACGGGTATCTCCTTGACCTGGCGGTCAAGGAGCAAGAAAACGGGAAGGTCCATTCCGGATACCTTCCCGTTTCCTTATTTTGTAAACAATTTGTTTCTGCACTCTATCCTCTGGGATGCGCCTTGGCATATACCTGCCGGAGCCTGTTGTTATTCAGGTGCGCATAGATCTGTGTGGTGGAAATATCGGAGTGGCCCAGCATTTCCTGGACAGCCCTTAAGTTGGCGCCGTTTTCCACCAGATGAGCGGCAAAGGAATGCCGCAGGGTGTGGGGCGTGATATCAGCATCGATCCCCGCCCTTGCCGCGTAGTGCTTGATCAGCTTCCAGAAACCCTGACGGCTCATGGTCTTGCCGGAACAGTTGGTAAACAGTACCGTACAGTTCTGGTCCTTCACGAACACCGGCCGGGATTTCGCGAAATAATTCATCAGCGCCATGCGGGCCTTGCTGCCAAAGGGGATCATCCGCTCCTTATTCTGATGGGGATCCCTGCATATGATATAACACATCTGTGTGTTGACGTCGGAAAGAGAAAGGGAGATCAGCTCCGTCACCCGGATACCGGTAGCGTACAGCAGCTCCAGCATAGCCTTGTCCCGGATCTCCTTGGGGCTCTCCCCGCTGGGCTCGTCCAGAAGCCTGGCGACTTCTTCCATCGACAGTACATCCGGCATCTTCTTTTCGATCTTGGGGGACTTCAGTACAGCGGTGACATCGTCCTGGATCCTGCCCTGCTTGTAGAGATAGCTGTAAAAAGCTTTCATGGAGGCTACGCTCCTGGATACCGTTGCCGTGGCAAAACCGTTTTTCTCCAGGTAGATTATGTAATCATGAAGTTCTTCCGGCGTCACATCTGTCACGCTCCGGACCCCCACACTGTCCATGTAGGACTGCATCTTATTCAGGTCCCTGCGATAAGAAACTTCCGTGTTATTGGACAATTTTTTAACATTATGTAAATAAGATATGAATTCGTCAATATTTTCGCACATTGGAACGCCGCACTTCCTTCCTCCTATGGTACTGAGCCCTTTCAAGCCCAGTACCATTATAAGCGCATTTTCAGCTAAAATCAATCAGTTTTTTTCGCGTTTTTTCCCTGAAAGTGGGGGCTATTTCCCAAAAACTACCATATCTTGACGAATACACTGTTTTTTCCACAATATATTGTGATTTTTCTGTTAAAAATTTTTTAAAATATTTTTAATCATTTCGGAATTTACATAATATTCAAGTAACATTCCTGTTATGTGAATTAAAATACAACAAATTTCAACCCGAAGATCCGCCGGTTTTTTTACCGGAAAAGACTGGGTTTTACTTTTTTCCGCAAAACTTTTGTAAAAATATAGCAAATATCCGCTGCCATATAAGAGCCACTGGGGAAATAACAGCATGATCCCCGCGAACACTCCGGTCAGCCCGGAGGCGGCTCCCATGACTGACAGGTACACTCCAAGGGAAAAACCCAGCCAGACACTCCACAGCACGCTGATCTGCCGCCGCCATCCGAGCGCCCCCACCGTGAGCACCATTCCGAGGGGCAAAAGCCGGCTCCTGCAGAGATAGAGCAGATAGGCGGACTCTCTGGGATCCTGCTGCCCGTACAGATAAAAGAAGCTCTCCTTTGCCCCCGCCAGCTGAGCGATCACGGGCTGCAGCAGCGTCCCGCTGACAATACATCCCAGCAATATGCCCGGAACAAAGCAGACGATCCATATCCGTAACCATGTGCCGCTTTTTTTGTCGCTCATACCCTTTCTCCCATCCGTTTTTGTACAGACTATGTATATGCGGACAGACGATGTTCTAACACAAAAAGGGCCCGGGGGATTTTCTCCCCCCGAGCCCCGGACATGTTCCTATCGTTCGCCGGATCCGGCTATGTAATTACTGTAAATGGTTCAGCAGCGCCTCGATACGGTCAAGGCCCTTTTCGATCTGTTCCATGGAGATGGCGTAGGACAGCCTCATATTTTCAGGGAAGCCGAAGTCTCCGCAGGGGATCACCGCCACCTGATAGTCGTTGATGAGAATGTCGGCAAACCTTGCCGCCGTGCCGATGGCCTCTCCCTTGTATTCCTTATCCAGTACGTTCTTCAGGTCTACAAATACATAAAACGCGCCCTGGGGTTCCAAGAGATCGATCAAAGGCATCGCCTTCAAGCGTTTTACCATATAGCGGCGGCGTTTATTAAATTCCACGCGCATCTCGGCCACTTTATCCTGCGGCCCGTTGAGCGCTTCCACCGCGGCCTTCTGGGCGATGGAGTTGGGGTTGCTGGTGCAGTGGCTCTGGATGCTGCCCATGAGATGGGCGATCTCTTCGGAAGAACCTGTATAGCCGATCCTCCAGCCGGTCATGGAATAGCTCTTTGCCAGACCGCTGCATGTGATGGTCCGCTTGTAGATCTCCTCGTTGAAGGACGCGATGCTCACATGCTCCGCGCCGCCGTACACAAGATACTCATACATCTCATCGGCCACACAGTATATATCGTTGTCCACGATGACCTTTGCCAGCGCTTCCAGCTCTTCTCTCGTATAGAGCATGCCGGTAGGATTGCTGGGGGTGTTGATGACCACCGCTTTCGTCTTGTCCGTGATCGCCGCCTGAAGCTGATCCGGCAGGATCTTATATCCGTGGATCTTTTTGCCCCGGACGAATACCGGCACGCCGTTGGCAAGCTTTACCATTTCGGGATAGCTGAGCCAGTAGGGCTCCGGGATGATCACCTCGTCGCCGGGGTTCAGCAGCGCCATAAATATATTGGTCAGAGAGTGTTTTCCGCCATTGCTCACTACGATCTGATCCGGCGTGTAATCCAGCTTGTTAAATTCCCTGAATTTTTTGCTGATGGCCTCTTTCAGCTCCGGAATGCCGGACGCAGGCGTATATTTTGTAAAACCGCTCTCAATGGCTTCAATAGCCGCCTGACAAATATTGTCCGGGGTATCAAAATCCGGTTCTCCCGCTCCGAAACCCACTACATCCAGTCCCTGGGCTCTCAGTTCCTTTGCTTTGGCCGTGATGGCCAGGGTGGAGGAGGGCTTCACTGCCTGCGCTTTCTTCGAAAGTTCCAATGACATATCTTCACCTCATTTTTCTGTAATCGTTTGCCGTCTTCTCCGCGAAAAAGCCGGTGTCACACATCTTCCGCCGTTTTTTCACACCTTTGTCATTCTAATATAACACGGTGACAAATGCAAGTAGTTTGCGACAGAAATACAAATGTTTTTTTAACACGCACATATTTTTTTATAAAATAACGGATTTTTTGGTGATTTTTTTCATAATGTCCCGGCCTGCGCAGTTTCCTGCCGCAAAAAACAGCGGCCCCGGCATATGCCGGAACCGCTTTTCTTCTTATTTCGCATATTCCACTACGCGTGACTCGCGTATCAGATTTACTTTGATCTGACCGGGATAACCAAGCTCTGTCTCGATCTGCTTGGCGATCTCCCGCGCCATCAGCACCATGTCGTCATCGCTAACCTTTTCAGGAATAACCATGACACGAACCTCTCTGCCTGCCTGAATCGCAAAAGATTTGTCTACTCCCTTGAAAGAGTTGGTGATGTCTTCCAACTGTTTCAATCGATTGGTATATGTTTCCAATGTATCCCGTCTCGCACCGGGTCTTGCGGCCGATATAGCGTCCGCAGCCTGTACGATACAGGAGATCAAAGATGTAGGTTCCACATCGCCGTGATGTGATTCCACCGCATTGATGACAACCGGACCCTCTTTGTACTTCCTGCAAAGCTCCGCGCCCAGCTGGATGTGGGAGCCTTCCATTTCATGGTCCACTGCCTTACCAATGTCGTGAAGGAGTCCGGCGCGCTTCGCCAACCGCGCGTCCACTCCGATCTCATTTGCCAGCAGTCCCGACAGATGCGCCACTTCCATAGAATGTTTCAGGGCGTTCTGACCGTAGCTGGTCCTGAATTTCATTTTGCCAAGAAGTCTCACCAATTCCGGATGAATGCCATGGACGCCAACCTCCATGCACGCATTTTCGCCTTCGGCGCGGATATTATTCTCCACTTCCTTCTGGGCCTTCTCCACCATCTCCTCAATACGGGCGGGATGGATACGGCCGTCCACCACCAGTTTTTCCAGTGCGATCCTGGCCACCTCACGGCGGATGGGATCAAATCCGGAGAGAATAACCGCTTCCGGCGTATCGTCGATGATCAGCTCCACGCCGGTCATCGTCTCCAGCGTACGGATATTGCGGCCCTCACGGCCGATGATCCGTCCTTTCATCTCGTCATTGGGAAGCTGCACTACCGTGATGGTAGCTTCCGCTACATGATCCGCGGCACATTTCTGTATCGCGTTCACGATATATTCCTTGGCTTTTTTGCTGGCTTCTTCTTTGGCTCTGCTGTCCATTTCTTTGATCAAACGGGCAGTATCATGTTTTACATCTTCTTCAACACTCTTAAGTAAATACTCTTTTGCTTGTTCGGAGGTAAGACCAGAGATTCGTTCTAATTCCTGCTGCTGCTTTTCCTGCAGTGTCATGATCTCGGCCTTTTTTCTGTTTAAGTCATCCAACTTGGAATTGTAGCTCTGCTCTTTCCGCTCTACAGCCTCCACCTTTTTATCAAGGGCTTCTTCTTTGGACTGCATGCGGTGTTCCTGTCGCTGAATTTCATTACGGCGTTCCCGGATCTCCTTTTCCAGGTCGTTCCTTGCCTGAATGGACTCCTCCTTCAGATCAAGCTGGACCTTTCTTTTTTCTTCCTCCAGGATCCGTTTCTCACTTTCAACAGATTTCAAGGCGTCATCTATGATCTGACGGGCACGTTCTTCCGCATTGCCGATCCGTCCATTTGCCGCGTTTTCGCAGTATTTTCTGGATGCAAACCAGCAGATCACGCCGACCGCCAGTGCCACTGCTATTGTAATAGCAATGTTCACAGGAGCACCTCCTTATTAAATTTTGCATATCCGTCCCGCAGCCACTGCGATACGGAATAAAATGTGACCTGATAAAGGTTCAACAGGTAAATTTTATACTCTAACGTTTAAATTGTCAAGCTTTTTCATTTACATAATCACTTCCGGAACATCCCCACAGGCCCGCGCGTGATTTTACCGTCCGCTGTCCTACCGCATCTGTTCCACCGTCCTGCGTATCGTATCAAAGGAAAAACCCTTGCCCGCAAGGTATCGGTACAATCTCTGCATTTCCTCCATGGATGCGGTCCGGGGGTCGATCTTTCTTTTTTCCGCCAGTCTCTCGATGGCAGCGGCCTCTCCTGCGCCCCAGTCTTCTTCCTCCTGCACCAGGCTGATCACTTCCCGGGAGACGCCTTTTTGCTGCAGCTCAAAGGTCATGGCGCGGAGGCTCCTGCTCCCTCCCCGGCTTCTGAAATAATTACGGGTATATTCCGCATCGTCAATATACCCGTAACCTTTCATCTCTTCTATGATAGCATCCACCACGGCAGGCGGGTAGCCGGCCCTGCTCTGTTCCAGCTTCTGTCTCAGCTGCCGCTCAGTCCTGGGCATGTCGCCCAGCAGATACAGAGCCTTCTGCAGGCCTTTTTCATATAATATATGCTGTTCCTGATCCATAAACTATCTCCGAAATGCCTTTCCGCGGGGATGGTCACACCTGGGGCGCAGCGTCCTCTTCTCCTTCGTCTTCCGCCTCCGCTCCCAGTCCGTAATGCGCGCGGACCTGGCGCTCTACTTCCGCCATCATGTCAGGATGCTCTGCCAGGTATTTCTTGGCATTCTCCCTGCCCTGGCCGATCTTGTCGCCCTGATAGGCGTACCAGGCGCCGCTCTTGTTGATGATGTTCAGATTGGACGCGATATCCAGCACGTCTCCTTCCCTGGAGATACCCTTTCCGAACATAATGTCAAACTCCGCCTCCTTGAAGGGAGGAGCGATCTTGTTCTTTACCACCTTGATCCGGGTGCGGTTGCCGATGACCTCTCCGCTCTGCTTAAGAGACTCGATGCGGCGCACGTCCAGCCGGATGGAGGAATAGAATTTCAGGGCACGGCCGCCCGTAGTAGTCTCCGGGTTGCCGAACATGATGCCCACCTTCTCACGAAGCTGATTGATGAAGATCACGATGCAGTTGGACTTGCTGATGGCCGCCGTAAGCTTCCGGAGCGCCTGGGACATAAGACGGGCGTGAAGGCCTACATGGCTGTCGCCCATATCCCCGTCGATCTCCGCCTTGGGCACGAGAGCGGCAACAGAGTCCACGATGATGATATCCACCGCGCCGGAACGCACCATGGTCTCGGTGATCTCCAGCGCCTGCTCGCCGTTGTCCGGCTGGGAAATGTACAGATCGTCAATGTCCACGCCGATATTTCTGGCATAGACCGGATCCAGGGCGTGCTCCGCGTCGATAAAGCCCGCGATGCCTCCCTGCTTCTGGACCTCCGCTACCATATGGAGGGCCACTGTGGTCTTGCCGCTGGACTCGGGCCCGTAGATCTCCACGATACGTCCCTTGGGCACGCCGCCCATCCCCAGGGCGATATCCAGGCTCAGAGAGCCTGTGGGAACGGTCTCCACGTTCATGCTCGTGCCGGAATCTCCCAGCTTCATCACGGAGCCCTTGCCGTACTGTCTCTCGATCTGCGTCAGCGCAGCGTCCAATGCCTTCATCTTCTCTTCTCTGGTTCCCATATCGTTTTTTCCTTTCTTATCATAACCGAACATTTGTTTTTCTCTATTTTACATAATATTTTCCGGCTTGTCAAGACCATTTTATTATAAACGGTTCCGTGTTTCATTTCAAGAAGACGGCCTGTTCCTTTTTTGGCCCGAACAGGTTTCACCCATCCGCGGGGACCAGGCTCCCTATTGCACAAAAAAATGGCTGCAAGCCCGGGCATACAGCCATTTACGGTCCGTCCGTATGACAGGACGTCCGGAAAAAATACATAATTTCGCCAGACAGCTTTCACAAAACAGACAAACTGTTCCGCCAAAACGGTCACCGGGCCATCTTCCTGATCTGCACCATGCACACCGCCGCCACGGCGATAAAGCCCAGACCGCCCAGCAGCCCTGTGGGACAGGGGCCAAGGAACAGATTGTAATCATCCGTGTTCATAAAATACGCGTAGGCGGTAGCCGAAGCGTTGAGCATGGTGCTGGCGATGGCGCCGGGCCATATGCTGTTGGTCTTCAGCTTCAGCCAGGACAGGTAGATGCCCACGATCACACAATAGACGATCATGGCAAGGCAGCCGCCCAGCGGATACAGGGAGTAATCCGTGCCGTAGTTATAACCCATAATGATCCAGGGGGAATACCAGATGCCCCAGATGATCCCGGTGAGGATCACGCTCTGCCACAATCCGTATACTTCCTGGAGCTTCGTCTGCAGATAGCCCCGGAAGCCCAACTCCTCACAGAAGCACATAAGTCCGTTGAAGAAAATCGGCATATACAGCACGCCGACGATCTGCATATACAGCGCCTGGCGAATGGTATCTTCCGTATAGCCCTGGTCCTTGTACGCCTCCATGTACGCGTTCACCGCGTCTGTCATCTGCCAGTCGAACTGGCCGGAGAACACCAGGAAATACGCGCCGAATCCCAGCAGCACCACTGCCAGGGTGCCAAGCCATGCCAGCAGCATGTATCTCCAGTTCTGCCGGAACCGGGGCAGCAGAAGGGGATCCTTGAACCCCTCTTTTGTCACGGCCCTTGTGACAAATACCATACCGCCCGGTATGAGCAGCACGATGTCAAATATCAACGGGGCGAAGGAGCTTTCCAGCCCGCCGTTGAACAAAAGCGCGATGCCAAGCAGCCATGTGATCAGAAAAGTAAGCAGCAGATAGATTCCTGCCCGTTTCATAGACGTTCAACCTCCATGTCATTGGTAGTCATCCCTTATCTTACTCTTTTTTTCTTTTAAAATCAATGCAGATATGTTATATTCTAGTAAAGGACCACACCTGCGTTTTTCCGCGGACACATTGTCAGGGCGCCTGCCCGGAAAGGAAGCCTATGCGCAAGCTCAGCGAGGATATATCCTCCGGCAATTTTCAACAATTTTATCTGCTGTACGGTCAGGAAAGCTACCTGAAGCGCCAGTACCGCAAACGGCTTACCGATGCCATGCTTCCCGGAGGCGACCGGATGAACTACGCATATTATGAGGGGCGCCAGCTGCCCGTGGGCGAGATCATCGACCTTGCGGAGACGCTGCCGTTTTTCGCGGAACGGCGGCTCATCGTTATTGAGAACAGCGGCTGGTTCAAGACAGCCAATGACCGGATCAATGATTACATGACCCATGTGCCGGAGACTACCTTTTTTCTTTTTGTGGAATCGGAGGTAGACAAGCGGGGAAAGCTGTACAAGCTGATCAGCAAAAACGGCTACTGCGTTTCCATGGACCGGCAGAAGCCCGCCCAGCTGGAAAAATGGGTGTCAGGCCGCTGCAGGAAGCTGGGATTTTCCATTACACGCCCTGCCCTGGACCGCTTTCTTGTCATGACGGGCGACGAGATGGACAATATCGACAATGAACTGCAGAAGCTCACCGCTTACTGCCACGGGCGGGACGTCATCCGCCCGGAGGACGTGGAAGCCGTCTGCTGCAGCCAGGTGCCGGATGAGATCTTCACCATGACCGACGCCATCTCCGACAGAAACGCAAAAAAAGCCCTGGACGCCTACTCCAGCCTTCTGGAGCGGCGGGAGGAGCCCCTGCGGATCCTTGCCATGCTGGTGCGCCAGTTCAACATCCTGCTGCGGATCCGGTCCCTTATGGACGACGGCATCAGCGGCAGCGCCATGGCTTCCTACATCAGCCTGCACCCTTATGTGCTGAAAAAATCCCGGGAGCAGGCCAGACGGTTCCGGCAGGCCACTCTCCTGTCCGCCTTAAAGGACTGCGGCCAGACGGAACAGGACATCAAGACCGGCCTGCTGCCGGACCGCATGGGCGTGGAGATGCTCATCATCAAATATTCCCGGGATGCTTCCCGCGCGATATAGAAACGCCCGGCGGCAAAAAAGCCGCCTGACGGCACAAAAAAACAACCGGCATGACGGCACCGGTTGTTTTTCTATTTATCTGATCTTATGCCAGTTTGTTGACAGCCTTGTTCATGCGGCTGATCTTTCTGGATGCGGTATTCTTATGATACACACCCTTGGAAGCAGCCTTGTCCAGCTCGGATGTCGCAGCCAGCAGCGCTGCCTTTGCAGCGTCCACATCCTTTGCCTCAACAGCAGCGTCCACTTTCTTTACATAAGTCTTTACTCTGGATCTGATCGCTTTGTTCCGCTCAGTCTTTGTTCTTGTCACCAGCACACGCTTTTTTGCTGATTTGATGTTTGCCATATTTCCCACCTCCCGTACGTATAGATTGGGTTTTGTCTCTGCGGTCTGGACACGGACATCCGCATGAGCACACGCTGATATTTTAGAGCAGGAACATATTTCTGTCAATACATATTTCCAAAAAAAATGCAAAAAATAAACGGAAAATACTCCTCTATTCCACGAAAGGACACAGGATCATGGTACAACCTACAGAACCCAGCATCCCCCGCACGGACCTTGCCCTGGAGGCGGGGGAACGCTACAAACAGGACAACGTGGAGATCAGCGGCGTGATCATCGAAAAGCATACGGACCGCCGCTATCCCGTCACCACTACCCAGGTGAAGATCACAACGGAAAACGGCGCCAGGGCCATGGGCAAGCCAAAGGGCACCTACATCACCCTGGAAACGCCGGACTTAAACACCGCGGAATCCGCCTGCAAAAAAAAGGTGACGCTGATGCTCTCCCAGACGCTGCAGAAGCTTCTGCCGGACAGCCCCAGAGGCCCCGCCGTGCTGGTGGCCGGCCTGGGCAACCGCATGGTCACTGCGGACGCTCTTGGTCCCCGGGTGGCGGATCAGCTGATGATCACCCGCCACATTCTCCGGGAATACGGCGCCCAGGCCATGGAAAAGGAAGATCCGCCCGTCATCAGCAGCATCGTTCCCGGCGTCATGGCACAGACGGGCATGGACACGCTGGAGATCATCAAGGGCATCATCGACGAGACCCAGCCGGATTTTGTCATCGCCATCGACGCCCTGGCCGCCATGAGCACCAAACGGCTCATGCGCACCATCCAGCTGGCGGACACCGGCATCCATCCCGGCTCCGGCGTGGGCAACCACCGAAACGAACTGTCAAAGGATACCCTGGGCATCCCGGTCATCGCCATCGGCGTGCCCACCGTGGTGGAGGCAGCCACCATCGTACAGGACAGCGGACGGCTGGAGCAGATCCCGCCCCACCTCAACGGCATGTACGTGACCCCCAAGGACATCGATCAGTCCGTGGAGGAGCTGTCCAGGATCATTTCCGACAGCCTCAACATGGCATTTGCCTGACGGTTCCGGGCCAGAGCCTTCCGTCCCGCAATCCTGTTTTTCAAATATCCCGGCAGCCCTGTTGTCCCGGCAGGGTATACATTTCACCGGCCTTTCATAATATTATGCAGGCGAAATACCAGATTACAGGTCAGGGGGCATGGGTGAAATGAGACGAAATCGGTATCTGTGGCGCAGACTGGCGGTCCTGTTGACGGCAGGCCTCGGGGCGGCCTTTTTTATCCGTCTGGGCATATTTCTCATCCGCATTCCCCAGATAAGCCAGTGGGCCGCCGGCCAGATCACGGAACAGACGGTCCGCTGCTGGGCGCCCTCTGCCTGCTACGCTGTGCAGGAGCACCGGGAACTGGTCAACAGTCCCGGCGGCATGCTGCTTCTGGCCTGTATCGGCCAGTGGCAGATATGCAGGACGCCTCAGGCGGCGGACTCCCTTGCCGCTCTCTCAGAGGGCGTAGTCCAGCAGGAGGCAGCGGCGTACCAGCCTGCCGGCCCGGCAGACGACAGTCCTGTTTTTGCCGGCGCCGCTCCTGAACAAACTGCCCTGCCGTCCCGGGACGAGCCGGCGCCGGACGATCCGGCGGCCTCTGGAGAGGCCGCCGCGGAAAACCCTTCTGCCGGCGGGGAAACTCCTTCCGGCGGAACAGACGGCAGTCTTGCCGTCTCCCGGTCCCTTGCGCCCGCCGGCCACAGGTACACCGCAGAAGAGCTTTCCGACTATGATACCCTCCTCAACACCTTTTTCACCCTGGACCCCACCACGGCGGCAGACAGTACCCTGATCAACGGAGCGTCGCTGCTGGCAAAGGATATGACCATCACAAAGGACCCGTCCGTGCCCCAGATCCTTGTCTACCACACCCATTCCCAGGAAGCATTTGCCGACAGCCGGGAAGGGGAGCGGGCCGACACTATCGTGGGAGCCGGAGACTACCTTGTAAAGCTGCTGACCGAGCAGTACGGCTATCAGGTGATCCACGATGATTCCACCTACGACGTCATTGACGGCGAATTGGACCGGAACAAGGCCTACTCCACCGCCCTGGAAGGGATCACCCCCATTCTTGAGGCCAATCCTTCCATTCAGGTGGTCATTGACCTGCACCGGGACGGCATCGAGGGAAATAAGATGACCGCTGAGGCAAACGGGAAGGAGGCCGCGCGTTTCATGTTTTTTAACGGACTGAGCCGTTCCGCCAAAAACGGCGAGATCTCCTACCTGTACAATCCCTACCGGCAGGACAATCTGGCGTTCAGCCTGCAGATGCAGCTGGCCGCCCAGGCCTACTATCCCGGTATCGCCCGGCCGATCTACCTGAAATGCTACCGCTACAACCTGCACCTGAAGCCCCGCAGCCTGCTCATTGAATGTGGTTCCCAGAAAAACACCGTGGAGGAGATCTACAATTCCGTGGAGGTGATCGCGGACCTTCTGGACCGGGTGCTCACAGGCGCCTGGTGACAAAACCAGGCTCATACACTACATAGATTACAGCGGCACACGGATACAGCCGGAGCTCGCGGTGATCCTGCAGGGGCACCCGGCCTCCTCCAGCCGCTCCAGCAGTTCCGGGGCAGGATGGCCGTACCGGTTGTTCTGTCCGCAGGAGATCAGCGCCAGCCGGGGGCGGAGCGTCTCCAGAAATTCTTTTGACGTACTGTTTTTGGACCCGTGATGGGCTACCTTCAGGATCACGTCCGTCCCCTCCGGCAGCGTTTTCCTCCACGCGTCCAGAAGAGGAAGAAACTCTTTTTCCTCCTCCGTCCCCACATCTCCGGTAAGCACAAGAGCGCTGTCCTCCCACTGAAAGGTGAGCACCTGTGAATAGCCGTTGGCCGAGTCATACTGTCCTTCCTTCCGGGGATGGAAACACCGAAGGCTCCACTGCCCCGCCCGCACCGTCTCCCCGGCCGCCACAGTAACCACCGGAACACCGGCCTCCCGGGCGGTATCCGCCAGTTCCCTGTACGCGTCGTCCGGCCGGGCGCACGCCGGCAGGACAAGGCAGCCGATGGAAATATAATACGGCTCCTGCAGCAGCTGGACGATGCCGGAAATGTGATCCTCATCCCAGTGGGAGATACACACCGCGTCTATGTTGTGCAGGCCTCTGGACAGCAGATAGGGTTCCAGCACATACTGTCCGATCCGTTCCCGGCTGGTGCTGCCCCCGTCTATGACCACACAGTGCCGGCCGGGCAGCTCCAGCACAAGGCCGTCCCCCTGCCCCACATCCAGCATGGTAAGGGAGACGCCGCTCTCCTGTCCCGGCAGCGTGAGAAGAAATCTCCACGGCACAAGAAGCACCGCGGCCATGCACGCCGCCAGCAGCGCTGTCCGCAGCTTCTTTCGCTTTGTGTTCCACAGCCACGCCAGAAGGGGGATGCAGCCGATATACACCGCCATCTGCCAGACGTAAGGCTTCCCCGGATTGTACATATAGCCGGGAATCTTTACGCAGAGAGCGGCAGCCTGTTCCAGGATCCACAGCCCCCATACGGCGGGACGGCTTATGAGCCATCCGGCAGCCGGAAGGACCCACCCGGCAAACACGCCGGAAAAGGACAGGGCGGCCAGCACCGGCAACGCGGGCACTGCCAGCAGATTCAGCAGGATACTGCCGGGAGACCACACGTAAAAGCTCCAGAGGAGCACCGGCAGCTGGACAAGGGTCATGCCTGCCACACCCCATCCCGGAAACAGCACGAACCCAAGTATGGCGGCAAAGGAAAGCCACGTGCCCGCCTGGGTAAAAGCAAGAGGCTGCGTAGCCATGACCACCAGGGCCGCCAGCGCAAGAGCAGACGCCATATCGTAAGTCCGCCCGGTCCTCTCCCCTCCGAGAAATGCCAGATACATGACCACGGCCCGCACTGCCGACACCGCGCTTCCTGTCATGATACAGTACAGGATCACCACCACGGCGCTGGCCGCCGCAGGTATCCAGGCCGGCACGGACCTTCTCTTCCTCAGCAGTCTGTACAGCGCCATGCCGGTAATGGAGATGTGCAGTCCGGAGGTAGCCATCATGTGGCTCAGGCCTGCCGCCTGATACAGACGCTTTGTTTCCGGCTCCAGTCCCCCTTTATCTCCCAGCAGGATGGCGGCCGCCGTGGCTCCCGCCTCCTCCCCCATAAGCGTTCTGAGACTGTCCCCGATCCACTGGCGCAGGCAGGCAAGCCATTCCCGCACCTGTCTCACCTGCCCGTCAGTCAATTCAATATGCGGATCATACACGGCAAAAAAGAGTCCTTTTGCCCGATAATATGCCTGCATGTCAAACTGTCCCGGATTGGTGGCGGCCGAAAACGCATGTTTTTCTCCCCGGATCTCCAGTACATTTCCCACGGCAAACCGTTCCTTTGTGTAGAGCAGGAACCGCGGGGTCCCGTCCTCCGGCGTACATTCATACACCCACTCTTCGCCGGACCGCACCCGGCTGTCCACAGTACACAAAAGCCGCACCGGCGTCTTATCTTCCCCGGAAACTTCCGTCCGGCCGGTCCAGGAAACATTCAGCATGAGATACAAAAGAAGGCCGCACCCTGCAAAGAGTGCGGCCAGACATAACGGTCTGTTTTTTAACACTGCCCTTTACTCCCACTCGACAACTACTAATCAATTTTGTTTAGAGATTATTATTTGTCGTGTATGTAGGTCTTTTGATTATTTG
>CANQHX010000034.1 GCA_947623905.1 uncultured Lachnospiraceae bacterium | reverse complement strand
ATCCATATGTCGATTCCTTCCTTCTTCCCTCAGTGATCGATCTCGCGGCCTGTATACAGATCTACGATCATCCGCACCTGTCCGATCCCGATCTTCAGGCTCTGAGAGATCTCCCCGCTGCCGAATCCTGCCTCATACAGCTGCAGAACTTTTTTGCAGACAGATTCTTCTATCTCTGTCTCGATCGTATTGCTCTCCCTCAGCGCCTCCAGCAGCTTTTCCGGCACTTTGACGGGCACATCGTCCGCTTCCGCGGCCTCCTCCTGCGCCCCGACCTCTTCCATTGCTGCTTCTGCCTCCTGAGTTCCGGCCTCTTCCGGCTCTGCTTCTGCCTCCGGAGCCCCGGGTTCTTCCGTTGCTGCCTCTGCCTCCTGAGTTCCGGCCTCTTCCAGCTCTGCTTCTGCCTCCGGTTCATGCGGCGCTTCCGCCGATCCTGCCGCATCCTCCGTTCCCGCCTCTATAGGCTGGAACAGCTGCGCGATCTTTTCTTCCGGTAGATCCGGCTTTTCCTGCTCCGCCCGGGTCACTGCCTGCGCCACCTTGCCTGTATCAAAGACGCGGGTGCCGCCGTTTGCCTCCTCCTCAGGCGTTTCTGTCTCCAAAGCATCCTCCGGCAGACCGCTGTCCTCAGACTCCACGGTTTCGGAACTCTGGCCAATGGCCTGCAGCATCTGATCTTTTACCTTTTCCTCATACTCCTCCCGGGCCTGCCGGGTCTCTTCCTGAAGCATCTCCAGTTTCCCCTGGATCATGAGGATCTCGCTGCGGATCTGCTCCAGCCTTTGCATGTCTCCGTCCACCTGGGTATGCTTATCGTTGAGCATGGCATACAATGTAGAAACTTCGTTGTACCGTTCATTCATCCGGGCGGCAATGTTGTCTGCCGTATCCTGCATCGCCTGTACCTGCTGTTCATGGTCATGGCTGATGCGGGAGATCCCCTGCCGGGCCTCTTCCATATAATCCTGTATCATCTCCTTGGCCTCTTCCGCCACAGAAGCGCTCAGCGGCTCTTTTTCCTCCTCCATCATCCGCATCATTTCCTGACGGAACGCGCGTTTCATCTCCTCGTAATCCTCCGGTTTTAAGGACCGGGACACGCCGGTCTTTTTCTCCGGGATGAGAAAACTGGCGATCACGGCGATAATACCGATGATCAATAATACGATTTCAAGAACGGTCATTATGTACCATACCTCTTTCTACAAATACTATAACTGTCTGCAGTGATAAAAACGCATAAAATCCTGCGCAATCTAGATTATATAGTACCGCTTTCCGGTTTACAAGAAAAAATTAATCTCCGTGCAGCAAAATATATTCCAGAAGCTGTTTCTTACCCTCCGGGGACTGGTGGAGAAAAACCGCCGTGCACACGCACTGATTGGGCGAAGGAGCAAGCTCGCTCCGGACCACGGCGCCGTGCAGCTCCATATCCAGAAAGAACATCTGTATCCTGGCGTCTTTTTTCAAAGGTTCCTCCAGGTTGAGGGTCATCTGTGCCTCCTCCAGGCTGAGGGATGTGATCTTCCCCACATACTCC
Source organism: uncultured Lachnospiraceae bacterium (assembly GCA_947623905.1). Classification (GTDB taxonomy): domain Bacteria; phylum Bacillota; class Clostridia; order Lachnospirales; family Lachnospiraceae; genus CANQHX01. The sequence continues at coordinate 19,761 of CANQHX010000034.1, read as the reverse complement.
TCATGTTCCCGGCGCACCTGCACGCTGATCCCGCCTTCCGGCGCATACTCCGGCATATCATATGTACTGCACCTGTAAAAGCCCTGGGTAAGCCGCACCGCCATACGCCTCTGGTTCTCCGCCTGATAGCGCTCGATCAGCTGCCCCCTGGCCCTGACGATCCCCTGTGAAGTCTGAAAATAATAATCCTCCACCCCGTACAGCTCCGGCAGCCTGCCATCTTCCGTATCCGGCATGGTGAGGATGATCCGGTCCTGTCCGTCTGTTTTTACCACCTGGCATGTACCTGCCCTGCACATGGCTTCCGTACCGGGCTGCAGCAGCGTCTCAAACATCGTGCATCTCTCCTGTCTCTGTTCCGTCCGGCGCGGCAAAAAAACGCCGCCCGGCCGCGTTATTTCGCACTGTCTGAAAAAGGGCCGTCTGCAAAACCCTGACTTTGCAACGGCCCTTTGTTCTTTATGCTTCGTCTTTGGACAATGCTTTCAATTCATCAAACACGGTATCATTCAGTACTTTGATATAAGTTCCTTTCATACCCGATGACCGCGATTCTATCACTCCGGCGCTTTCAAATTTCCGCAGGGCATTGACGATCACCGACCGGGTGATCCCCACTCTGTCCGCGATCTTGCTGGCTACCAGCACCCCTTCATTTCCATCCAGCGCATCAAAGATATGGGAAATGGCTTCCAGTTCGGAAAAAGAAAGCGTCTTAATGGCGGAACGGACCACCTGTACCTTTCTGTTTTCCTCCGCATTCTCCTCATTGACCGAACGCATCATTTCCAGCCCCACCACGGTGGAGCCGTACTCGCTCAAGATAATGTCGTCAATATCGTACTGCATGGCAGTCTTATATATGAACAGGGTACCCAGACGCTCTCCGGCTATATCGATCGGTGTGATGATGGCCTGATATCCCGCGGCGACGGATTCGTCAAAACCCAGTGTCTCCAGGTTGACATTTTCCTTTGTGGACAGAATGCTGAGCAGGCGCTCGTTGAGCATGGTGTCAACAAAGTTGCCCACCTGATCTTTCAGAAGAGCCCTGATCTCTTCCACGTCGTCACAAAGACCGACGCCCAGAACCTTGCCCTTTTTGCTGATGACCAGTATATTGGAATCCAAAATCTCGGACAACACCTTGCATATATCGTTGAACACTACCTTGGACGAATTGTTGTTGTGAAGCAGCTTATTGATCCGCCTTGTCTTATCTAACAGTCTTACACTCACAATGTTTCCTCCTATCGTGCCGCCTGTAAACTAGAAAAATTGTAACACGAAAAAGAAAGAAAATCAACCTGTTTTCATGTAAATTATCAGATAATTTGTGTATATCAGCCGAATTACATCATACTTCTTCTGTCGATGCCTCCGAATATCCACATTTTTGGTTGTTGCATACCAGTTTTGTGCCCCTGACAAGCAGCGCGTCGCCGCATCGGGGACATACCTTGCCGGAAGGACGCTGCCACGCCATAAAATCGCACTCCGGATTGTTCTCGCATCCGTAATATCTTCTGCCCTTCCTGGTCTTGCGTATCACGACTTCCCTGCCGCACTTGGGGCAGGAGACGCCGATCTTTTCCAGATACGGCTTCGTATTGCGGCACTCCGGGAAACCGGGACACGCCAGAAATCTGCCGTGGGGGCCGTACTTGATCACCATCATGCGCCCGCACAGTTCGCAGGGAATGTCGCTGACTTCATCTTCGATCTTGATCTTCTCCAGCTTTCCCTCCGCGTCCTTCACCGCCTGATCCAGATCCGGGTAGAAATTGCTCACCACCGTCTTCCAGTCGATAACGCCTTCCTCTATCTTATCCAGCAGCGCCTCCATGTTGGCGGTAAAATATTCATCCACAATGGTGGGAAACGCTTCCTTCATGATCTCGTTGACAACCTCTCCCAGCTCCGTAGTATAGAGGTTCCGTCCGTCCTTTGTGACATACCGGCGGGCCAGAATGGTCGTAATGGTAGGAGCATAGGTGCTGGGACGTCCGATGCCCAGTTCTTCCAGAGCCCGCACCAGGCTGGCCTCCGTATAATGCGGCGCCGGCTGGGTGAAATGCTGGGCGGGGACCAGTTCTTTTACAGTCAGCTCCATGCCCTCCTTCAGGCCGCCTATCTGATTGTTTTCCTCTTTCTCTTCCTCGCTGTCTACATAAACAGACATAAAACCGTCAAAGGTGCGGTGGGAGGCGTTTGCGTGAAACCGGTATCCGTCCCCGTCTATCTTGGCGGAGATCGTCTCATAGACAGCCGGGCTCATGCGGCTGGCGGTAAACCGTTTCCAGATCAGCTGGTACAGGCGGAACTGGTCTCTGGTGAGAGACTCCTTCAGCGCCGCCGGGGTCCGGCGGATATCCGTGGGCCGGATGGCCTCATGTGCGTCCTGTATCTTTTTGCTGTCCTTCCTGCTCTCATGGCCGGCAGCCAGATATTCCTTTCCAAACTGCTCCATGATATATTCCGACGCCATGGCTTCCGCCTCATCGGACACACGGGTGGAATCAGTACGCAGATAGGTGATCACACCCACCGTGCCGTTCCCCTTGATGTCAATGCCCTCGTACAGCTGCTGGGCAAGGCGCATGGTCTTCTGCGTGGAAAAATTCAGCACCTTGGACGCTTCCTGCTGCAGGGTACTTGTAGTAAAGGGCATCGGCTCCTTTTTGACCCGCTGGCCTGTCCGGACCTCCTTTACGAAAAAAGAGGCGTCTTTCAGCTGTTCCAGGATCTGATCCATCTCCTGTCCGGTATGGATCTCCTGCTTTTCCCCTGGCGTGCCGTAAAATCTGGCCACCAGAGGCTTTTTGCTGCCGGGCGCCGTTAACATGGCATCCAGGCTCCAGTATTCTTCCGGAACGAAGGCGTTGATCTCCTCCTCCCGGTCACAGATGATGCGCAGCGCCACGGACTGGACTCTGCCCGCGCTGAGGCCCCGTTTTACCTTTTCCCACAAAAGGGGACTGATCCGGTAGCCCACCATACGGTCCAGCATCCTTCTGGCCTGCTGGGCATTGACCAGATCCATATCGATCTCTCTGGCGTTTTTCAGGGAATCCTTAACGGCGTTTTTCGTGATCTCATTGAACGTGATCCGGTACACCTTTTTGTCCTGAAGCTTCAGTGTATGATAGAGATGCCACGCAATGGCTTCTCCCTCCCGGTCCGGGTCCGTCGCCAGATAGATCTTATCTGCCTTTTTTACTTCCTTGCGAAGGGCGGCCAGCAGCTCGCCCTTTCCCCGGATGGTAATATATTTGGGTTCGTAACCGTGTTCCGGGTCAAAGCCCAGCTGGCTTTTCGGCATATCCCGTACATGTCCGTTGGACGCCGCAACCTGATAGCTGCTTCCCAAAAACTTTTTAATGGTCTTTACCTTGGCAGGTGATTCCACGATTACCAGATATTTTGCCATGTCGCGCTCCATTTCTCTCTGCAGGTACTATAAATAGGAAAGAAAGATCGTGTCACAGCCCGCGTCTCACATAATACTGCCGTGCCACTTCCTCAATATATCCCTCAAGCTGCAGCTGCAATAGTATTTCCATGGTCTGTCTCGCCGGAAGCCCTGATGCCTCCGCGATCTCGTCCAGAGGACGGGGATGCAGACCGACACAACTATACACCTTTTTTTCTGCCGTTGCAAGAGATATTTTATTTGATTGTATGTGGTTCTCCCCCGAATCATGTATTCCAAAATATTCCAGAATGGCAGCGGGGGACATGGCCATCCCCGCTCCGTCCTGTATCATGGCGTTGCAGCCCGCGCTGTTGGCGTCGTTGATCCGCCCGGGGACCGCGTACACCTCCCTGCCGTATTCCAGCGCCTGGTTCACGGTGATCAGCGATCCGGACCGTTCTTTCGCCTCTACTACCAGCAGCAGGTCGCAGAGGGCGGCAATGATCCGGTTGCGGACAGGAAACTGCCAGGCTGCCGGAGGCGTGCCGGGGATATATTCGGATATGACGCCGCCCTTTTTCTGCATCTCCGTGAACAATCCGATATGGCAGGCGGGATAGCACTGGTCTGCCCCGCATCCCAGCACGCCGAATGTGACGCCGCCCGCCTCCAGCGCTCCCTGATGGCCGTACCCGTCTATGCCGGCGGCCAGGCCGCTGATGATCTGCACCCCCGCCGCCGCCAGAGCTCCGGCAAATGCGAGAGCCGCATTTTTTCCGTAGGACGTCGCCTTCCGCGCTCCGATCACTGCCACGCTCGGGCGATCCTCCCGGGGCAGACTGCCCCGATAAAACAATCCGTCGGGCATCCCCGGAAGGCCCTGCATCCTTTTGGGAAAACCCGGCTGATCCTCCGTGACAAAACAGATCCCCTTTTCCTCCAGCTCCGCCCACTTTTCATCCGGCTGCCACGTCCGTCGGCCGGCCACGATCGCCTCTATCTGCTTTTCTTTCAGAAACCCCGCTTTTCGCAGCGTGGTTTCCCGCTGCCGGTATACCTCTCTTCCGCTGCCGAAGGTCTTTCGCAGCCTCCGCCGGGCCGCCGGGCCGATCCCCGCTCCCTGCAGGCTTTGCAGCCAGTATTCATATTTCATCTGTCTGTCACCGCCATCCTCCTTTTCCGCCGCGGCCCGCTTCTCCGCCATTCCGCCTTTCCCCTGTTTTTCCTATCTGTCGCCGGAACGATAACTGAGCGCCTCCCGCAGGTGAGCGTCCGAGATCAATTCCGCGCCGTCCAGATCCGCAATGGTCCTGGCCACCCGCAGGATCTTATGGTATCCCCGGGCGGTGAGGCCCAGCCGGTCATACACCTGCTCCAGCCATGCGTGCTGCTCTCCGGTAAGGCTGCAGTAGACATCCAGCTTCTCCCCGGGAATACGGCTGTTGGCAGAAAACGGCTCGTTCCTGTACCTCCGCCGCTGAACAGCCGTGGCCGCCTGCACCCGCTTCCGGATGGCGGCGCTGTCCTCCTGTGTCTCCCGTTCCTTTTCGCCTTCCTGCTGATCCGACGCATCCCCGGCCAGCTGTCTGTATGTGATCTTCGGCACCTGTATCTGCAGATCGATCCGGTCCAGCAGAGGACCGCTGACCCTGCTCCTGTAGCGCGCCACCTGGGCGGGAGTACAGGTGCACTCTGCCTGGGGGAACAGCCCGCAGGGGCACAGATTCATAGCTGCCACAAGCATAAAATCCGCCGGATAATCGTATGTATCTCCTGACCGGGCAATGTGCACCACTCCTTCCTCCATGGGCTGTCGGAGCATGTCCAGCACGCTGCGGCGAAACTCCGGCAGCTCGTCCAGAAACAACACCGAACCGTGGGCCAGGCTGATCTCTCCCGGTTTCGGCACGAGGCCGCCCCCGGCCAGCGCCGCCTGGGTGCAGGAATGATGGGGTTCCCGAAAGGGTCTATGCGTGAGAAACGGCATCTCCGGATCCAGCAGACCAGCCACGCTGTAGATCTGAGACAATTCCAGACTCTCTTCGTAGGTGAGAGCCGGCAGTATCCCGGCAATGGCCTTTGCCACCATAGTCTTGCCGCTGCCCGGCGGACCTGTCATCAGGAGATTGTGACGTCCCGCGGCGCTGATCTCCGCCACACGCTTCACCACCGTCTGTCCCCGTATCTGCCCGAAATCCACCCGTGACCGGTCTTCCGTCTCTTTTTTTACCTGCTCCCACAGTATCGGCTTTTTTCGGGGCAGCGCCCCTTTTTGCAGCTGCCGCACCAGATCGCCCAGATGCTCCACCGGCACCACTTTCATGTCATGAAGCATAGCCGCCTCTCCCGCGCTCTTTGCAGGCACAAGACAGCAGGTGATCCCCTGCTTTCTGGCCTCTATGGCCATAGGCAGCACTCCCGGCACGCTATGGATCCGCCCGTCCAGTCCCAGCTCTCCGATGACCACGGCAGATTCCAGGGTCTTCACCGGATATTGCTCCATGGCGCCCAGCACGGCCAGCGCGATAGCCAGGTCAAAACCGCTGCCCCGCTTGCGCATGGAGGCAGGCATAAGGCTCACCGTGATCCGCCTGGGCGGCAGCCGCCATCCGCAGTTCCGCAGGGCGGTGCGCACCCGTTCTCTTGCTTCCTTTACCTCCCCGGAAAGGAAACCTACCATTTCAAACATAGGCAGCCCTTCGCTGATATCGGTCTCCACCGACACGAGCTGTCCCGACAGACCCTGCACAATGGCAGACGTCACGCTGCAAAACATATTCCGCCTCCTCTCCTGTATCCTTTCCTGTATGGGCGCATTGCCTCCCGACAACGCTCTCCCCACATCTTTTAAGAAATCATTTTTAAAGTATCATATATTATATGAAATGTAAATAGATATTAATAAACACAACATATAAATTGTTGCGCAATGGTATCGTATGTGATTTTGAGTCAAAAAAGCGAAATTTTCAGTAATTATTGCAAAAATTACGATGATTTCAGAGAAAAAGTATGGTATAATGAATAGAAAGTATTCCCAGACGGAGGTACCGCTATGGAAAAAGACGAGAACACAAAAAAAACCGCTCTCCGATCTCTCCGGCATCTTCTGAGCATAAAGACGCTCCTTCTTGTTGTGATCCTCGCTCTCATCGCCGCCGGCGCTTTCGGACTGGGAACGTACATTTCCTCCAAGAGCAAGACCACAAAGATCGGCTTTGAAAATATCGGCGAGCTGGCCACGCAGTCCGCTTACTGTACGGAAGTAAATGTTACAGAGGCATCCCGGGAGATGTTCGGCATCCGGATCCCTTTTACCCAGAGCAAATATGTGTACAGCTATGACGTTGTGCTCAAGGCAGGATACGATTTTGAAGAGATCGAGTGGAGCGAAAACGAAAAAACCATTGAGGTGAAGCTGCCGGAAGCCAAAATACTCAGCAGCGAGATAGACCTGGATTCCCTGCAGATATACCATGAAGAGGAAAGCGCGTTCCGGCACATTACCCTGTCGGAAAACAGCGAAGCTCTGACAAAGATGAAGGAAAAGGCCCAGACGGACGCCATTGCCAACGGCCTGCTGGATAACGCCCGCGCCAACGCGGAAACGATACTGACCGGATTTTTCGCGGGAGCTTTTGATCTAACGAAATATGAGATCGTATTTACAGACAAGTAACATGCAGTGCAGACTATTGCAATAAAGGGAGGACGCCATGAAAAACAAAAAGAAAAAGATCGCTGTCGTGGTGGGCATTATCGCCGCCATCATCATCGTATTTTATGTGTACCTGTTTCTGACCGCCTAGGGAAGCGCACGAGCGCTTCCCTTTTTTATATTTCGTCAAAGCCTTCCCGCAGCTTTTTCAGCGCCCGCTTTTCAATGCGGCTCACATAACTGCGGCTGATGCCCAGCATGGCGCCCATCTCCCGCTGGGTCAGCGCCTTTTCCCCATAAAGCCCGTACCGGCGGATGATGATCTCCCGCTCTCTGACCGTCAGCCTTTCCAGCAGCTGATAGATCATATGCTGACGGCGCCGGTGTTCCATCTCTTCCACCAGGTCCGGGGTATCGCTCTCCATCACATCGATGAGATGGATCACATTGCCTTCCTTGTCGCTGCCGATGGGTTCATACATGGACACTTCCCTTGACAGCTTTTTGCGGCTGCGAAACATCATCAGCAATTCATTTTCAATGCACCTGGCAGCGTAGGTGGCCAGCTTGCCCCTGCCCGCGTCAAAGGTAGAGACCGCTTTCATCAGGCCGATGGTGCCTACCGAGATCAGATCCTCCAGGTCTTCTTCCGTGCTCTGATACTTTTTCACGATGTGTACCACCAGCCGGAGATTGCGCTCGATGAGCTTATCCCTGGCTTCTATGCTGCCCTGCCGGTACTGCTGCAGACATTGCCGCTCTTCCTCTTGCGTCATGGGCTGGGGGAATGTTTGCAAAAAAACACCTCCGGACCACTTTCATACTATTGTATGTGATCCGGAGATTGTCCGTGCCTGACCAAAAAAATGGACAGTTCAATATGTTTCGTCAAAAAACAGACGGATTCGGTCTTTTTCCCATCGGAGTCCGCGGCGCCCGGCCTACAGCCCGAAACAGCCGCCGCCCAGAAACTCCCGCAGCAGGGAATTCTGAGGCACGCTCTCTCCCGGCGCCGTGAGGAAATAGCTGAGGAACTTCAGCAGCCGCTTGGCCTCCAGATACTCCGGCGCCTGTTTGTCGATGCCGAACAAAAGCTGTTCCGCATAAGGCTTCATCACCGCCAGTTCATAGATCAGCGCCGAATTGAACATCACGTCCGCTTCCTCCTGGAAGGGGAAAATGTTCTCCTCCTCTCCCCGCCGCACCGAAGGCCACATGGCGATGGTCTGGGACGCGGTCAGGTTGCGGGTGCGGGCGTCCCGCACCATGCGCCGGATCAGCCGCCCGTCGGTAGTGGAAATGCGGTTGTGCTCATCCAGGTTCAATGTGGTCAGAGCGCTGATATAGATCTTAAATTTATCTTTCCTGGCAATGTCCGCCGTCAGCTTATCGTTGAGACAGTGGATCCCCTCGATCACCAGCACGTCGTCCTTGTGGATCCGGAAGGGGCCGCCGTGATATTCCCGCTTGCCCACCTTGAAATTGAAGGTGGGAAGACGCACTTCTTCTCCTTTCAGGAGCGCGCCCAGATCCTCGTTGAACTGCTTCACATCCAAAGCTTCCAGACATTCAAAGTTATAATTGCCGTCGGCGTCTTTGGGGGTATCCTCCCGATTGAGAAAATAATTGTCCACGGCAATGGGGTGGGGATTTAAGCCCAGGGTCTTCAACTGAATGGACAGCCTGTGGGAGAATGTCGTCTTGCCGGAGGAGGACGGTCCCGCGATGAGCACGATGCGCCGGCCCTGATCGCAGATAGTCTGGGCAATGTCGCCGATGCGCTTTTCCATCAGCGCCTCCTGGATCAGCACCAGCTCCGTAAATTTCCCGTCGGAAAGCCTTCGGTTTAAGTCGGACACCGTATCCACATCGAGCTTCTCGCCCCAGCGGGTGGACTCCCACTCCACATCAAACAGCTTTTTGCAGGGAGCAAAAGGCGGTACCACGTCAGGCTGCTCCTGAGTGGGCAGCTGCAGCACAAAGCCGTCCCCATAGGGATACAGGGCAAAAGATTTGATGTACCCGGTGTCGGGCACCATATATCCGTAAAAATAGTTTTCAAACCCGCCGATGGAATACATATTTACCTCGGAAGTGCGGCGGTATTTGAACAGCGCTTCCTTGTCAAACATGCCGTAGCGCTTAAAAGAAGCGATGGCTTCATCTGTGGGCACGCTCTTCTTTTTGATGGGCACCGCCTCGTCCCGGAGCCGGCACATGCGCTCTGCTACCCGGTCCAGGAACGCCTGATCTGCCTGCTGTTTTCCTTCCAGGGTGCAGAACAGTCCCTGCTGCAGGCTGAAATGAACGCAGAGCCGGTCAATGTTTTCCCTGCCCGCCACCCCGTAGGCGGCCTTCAGCATGAGAAACAGGGCGCTGCGGCAGTAGGTCTGGTGGCCGATGAGCTCCCCTGTGGTGACGAACTCCACCGTACAGTCCCTGTCACATGCCACAGGCAGTTCCCGCAGCCTCCCGTTTACCTTGGCCAGCACGATGTCATGGGCGTACATATGCTGCAGGTCCTTTGCCATTTCCTGCAGGGACGTGCCGTCAGGATACTCATACACTGTTCCCTTTACCGTTATTTTCATATACCTTTCCCCTTATCCCAAAAATATCTGCGCGGATCTCTCCGGCCCTGACACTCCCATACTACTATATGACAGACAGCGGCGGACGGGACGGCGCCGGGACCACTTCCAGCTCCGGCAGGTTCTTCCCGAACCACTGCTGCATGTATCCCACAAAAATGTATTCGGTGCCGTAATGTCCCGCGTCAATGACCGTCAATCCCTGATCCTCCGCGTCCAGCACCGTATGATGATCCATATCGCCGGTAATGAGCACGTCCGCTCCCGCCGCCAGAGCCGCGGGCACCATGCTCTTGCCGCTGCCGGAGCTTACCGCCGCCATCCGGACGGCGCGACGCGCGTCGCCGCTTACAAGCACGTAAGGCAGCCTCAGCCGGTCCTTTACCCGGTGGCCCAGCTGCTCCGCGGTCATAGTCTGTGCGAAAGTGCCGTATCTGCCGATACCCTCCGGCCTGCCCGTCCGGCGGTCCCCCGCCGGCTCCACCGGTTCCAGCACGCGGGTATCCTCCAGGCCAAGCAGGCCTGCCAGATAATCCGCCATGCCCAGCACGTCAAAATTGGTGTGCATGGCGTAACAGGCCATATGGCTGCCCGCCAGCTCCAGCACCTTCCGCCCGATAAAATCATCGCTGTTTATCTTCTTTACCGGAGAAAAGATCATAGGGTGGTGGGTGACGATGAGATCCGCCCCGGCTTCTTTTGCCCAGCGGATCACCGCCGCCGTAGCGTCCAGCGCCAGGCACACCTTATGGATCTCCTGCTCCCGGTCCCCCACGATCAGGCCGCTGTTGTCCCAGGACATGGCGTATTCCGGCCAGAACTGTCCCTCCAGCGCCTCCAGTATCTTCCCAAGCTTCATCCTGCCAGCACCTCCAGCATCTTTCCCGGCTTCCTCCTGCCGTTTCTTCGGTTTCCTCCTGCCGTTTTTCCGGCTTTACTCCGCCAGCACTTCCTCTCCGTATTTCACGTACTGTGTCAGCTGTTCTTTTCTCTGTATGATGCGGGGCGAGGCCCCGCCCTTCTCTATCTGCTCCTCCAGCCGGGCGATCACCGGCGTCCACAGGCCGATCTCCCGGCGCACAAAGTCCAGAAATACGCCCGGTCTTTTTTTCAGCAGTACCGGGCCAAAATATTTTTCCCGGTCCGTAAGGCTGTATGGCTTCTCCATCCTGCAGACCATGGCTGTGTAAAACTTTCCGCCGTCCTCCGTCATGGCCTCCTGTTTTATGGCAAAGCCCCGGCGGCACAGATAATCCCGGAAACCGTAAAAATCCGACTGGGGCTGCAGCACCAGGACAGACGCGGCGGCCACAGGCAGCTTTTTCTCCAGTATGTCCGCCATAAGAGGGCCGCCCATTCCCGCTATGAGAATGGTGTCCGCCTCCCCCGGCTCCAATTTTTCCAGTCCGTCAGAACGTCTCGTCTCTATGTAGGAAGCCAGCCCCGCTTCCCGGATATGCGCTTTCGCCCGCATAAGAGGACCTTTATTGATATCCATGGCAATGGCCCCGGATATGTGTCCCTCCTGCATGAGCGCGATAGGCAGATACCCGTGATCTGTGCCGATGTCGGCCAGTATGCCGCCCTCCGGCGCCAGCCGCGCCAACATGTTCATGCGCTTTGATAACTGTATCATCAGTCCAGATAATCCTTCAGCTTCCGGCTTCGGCTGGGATGGCGGAGCTTGCGCAGCGCCTTGGCCTCGATCTGCCGGATCCGCTCACGGGTCACATTAAATTCCTTTCCCACTTCCTCCAGGGTGCGGGAGCGGCCGTCGTCCAGTCCGAACCGCAGGCGCAGCACCTTCCGCTCTCTCTCCGTGAGGGTGGACAGCACCTCGCCAAGCTGCTCCTTCAGCAGGGAATAGGCCGCCGCGTCGGCAGGCACCGGCACATTGTCATCGGGGATGAAATCTCCCAGATGGCTGTCCTCCTCCTCGCCGATAGGCGTCTCAAGAGATACCGGATCCTGGGAGATCTTCATGATCTCCCGCACACGCTCCACAGGCATACCCATCTCTTTGGAGATCTCGTCGGCGGTAGGCTCCCGGCCCAGCTCCTGCAAAAGCTGTCTGGACACCCGGATCAGCTTGTTGATGGTCTCCACCATATGCACGGGAATACGGATGGTACGAGCCTGGTCGGCAATGGCCCTCGTGATGGCCTGACGGATCCACCATGTGGCGTAGGTGCTGAATTTGTAGCCCTTGCGGTAGTCGAATTTTTCCACAGCCTTAATAAGACCCAGATTGCCCTCCTGGATCAGGTCAAGGAACAGCATGCCCCGGCCTACGTAGCGCTTGGCAATGCTTACCACAAGACGGAGATTTGCCTCGGCCAGACGCTTTTTGGCGTCCTCGTCCCCATCCTCCATGCGCTTTGCCAGCTCGATCTCCTCGTCGGCGCTGAGCAGGGGCACCTTGCCGATCTCCTTCAGGTACATGCGCACCGGATCCTCGATGTTGACGCCGTCGGGCACGGACAGATCGATCTTGTCCAGCTCGATCTCCTCCACGTCTTCCCCCTCGTCAAACAGCAGGTCGTCGTTGTCCGGCTCCTCGTCCTTGGTGTCGCTGATGCGCAGCACGTCCACATTGTTCTGTTCCAGATAATCCAGGATCTTTTCCAGCTTCTCCGGACCCAGCTCAAACTCCCGCAGAAAATCGCTGATCTCCTGGTACTCGAGGATATTTTTCTTCTTCTTTGCCAGTTCCAGCAGTTCCTTCATTTTTTCGGTGAGCTTCATCGCATTCTCGTCCATTATTTACCATCCTTCCGATACTGTTACTATTCTTGCCCTATCTTTTGAAAATATGCGCTCGTTTCAGCCTGTCAAGGTCCTGCTTGCGTTTTATGAACCGCTGCATGGCGTTCATGTCCGCCAGATTCATGGAGGCCTTCTCCTGCCGCAGGCTTTCCTCCCTGACCTTGTATATGATCTCCTCCAGCGCCTTGTACTGCTCTTTTTCATCCGGCGGCTGCTCCAGCTTTGTGTGGAACAGCTCCGCCACCTGCCGCTGCTGCTCCTCGTCCTCATAGGCGCTGATGATCTGGGCGGGGTTTACATGTCCTTCCCTGTGCTGGTCATACAGCCGTCCCGCCACATCCCGGTACAGCTCCACGGTAAAATCCTCCGGCTGCACGTACTGTTCCACCGTGTCAAACAGGTCTTCCCGCTCTGTGAGCCAGGTGATGAGGAGCCGCTGGGTCTTCTTTATGCCCTCGTCCTTGTCCGGTTTCCCGAAAGAGGTGGCCCTGGGCCGTTCCACCGGGGCCGCGGTCCCTTTCCTGAGCCCCTGGGAATTGACCATGCGGTTCAGCTCGTCAAAGGATACAAACAACTGGGCCGCCGCCGCTTCCGTGTAGGCCTTCCGCTCCAACGCGTCGGGGAACGCCAGCAGCTTGTCCGCCACCGCCCGGTAAAAATCCGTCTTCGACGTGGGGTCCGACAGGTCGTAGCCCCGCTTCAGCACGTCGATCTCAAACAGGAAGCTGTTCTGGGCGTTGTCCAGCCGCTTCTGAAATTCTTCCTTACCCAGGTTTTTGATAAATTCATCCGGATCCTTGTAAGGGGAGAGATCCACTACCCTGGCCCCGAGCCCCGCTTCCCGCAGGATGGGGATGGCCCGCAGCGCCGCCTTTACCCCCGCGTCGTCGCTGTCGTAGATGAGCAGCGCCTCGCTGGCATACCGCTTTACAAGGCTGGCGTGGCCTGAGGTAAACGCCGTGCCCAGAGAAGCCACCGCGTTGGAGAACCCCGCCTGGTGCATGGCGATCACATCCATGTATCCCTCGCACAGGATCATGGTCTTTGTGCGAGCGGTCCTTGCCTTATCAATTCCGTATAAATTTCTGCTTTTATCAAAAATTTTTGTCTCCGGGGAATTTAAATATTTGGGATTGCCGTCCCCCATGACACGGCCGCCGAAGGCGATGACCCGCCGGTTCCCATCCATGATGGGAAACATGACCCGGTTCCAGAAGGTGTCCTGGGGACCCCGCCTCTCGTCCATGCGCACCAGCCGGGAAGCGGCCAGGATGCTGTCGTCATACCCTTTCCCCCGCAGGTACCGGTACAGGCCGTCCCCCGCTTTTCCGGTATACCCCAGCCCGAAGGATTTCATGATCTCCGGCGACAGGCCCCGCTTCTGAAAATAGGCCATGGCAGCCTCGCCGCCGGGAGCCCGGAGCTGGGCATAATAATATCTTGCCGCTTCCTTATGGATCTCCAGCAGCTTCGCCTTCTCGTCGGCCTGCCTGCGGTTCTCCGCAGAATTGTCCTGCCGGGGCAATTCTACCCCCGCCCGTTCCGCCAGATAGGTCATGGCCTCACCGAAGGAAAAATTTTCGTAGTTCATGATAAATGTGAACACATTTCCCCCGACGCCGCAGCCGAAGCAGTAAAACATCTGCTTGTCCCCCGACACGGAAAAGGACGGAGATTTTTCATTGTGGAAGGGACACAGCCCGAAGTAAGAGCTGCCCTTCTTTTTTAAACGGACGTAGCTTCCGATGACGTCTACAATGTCATTGCGGGAACGTACCATCTCCACGGTCTCATCCGAATAATACATACGCTGTCACGATTCTTTCTTATCTGCTTCTTATTATAATAACGAATGGCTGCCCCGCCGCCTCATCCGGGCCGGGAACGCGGCGCGGCACCGCGCGCATTTCCACAGTCAGATATTCCACGCCTGCGGCACAAACAGCTCCACAAAACGGTTGATGGCGTAATGATCCGTCATGCCGGCTATGTAGTCGCACACCACCCGGTCTGTCTGTTCTCCCCGGTCCATAAGCTCCAGATACTCCTCCGGCAGCTGGTCCAGGTGTTCCCGGTAGTAGGTGTAGAGCTGGTGGAGCATATTCTTTGCCTTGTCCTCCTCGCCCTTGGCTATGGGATTTGTGTACACATGCTCGTACATGAACCGGCGCAGGTCCTTCATGGCCTCCTCCACTTCCTTTGTCATGGTCACATAAGGCTTGTCCAGACTGTTCTCCACGATATCATGGATCATCCGGTTGAGCCGCTCCCGCACCGTATAGCCCAGCACGTCTTTGTACTTTTTGGGAATATCTTCCTCCTTCAGTACCTTTCCCCGGATAGCGTCGTCGATATCGTGGTTGATATAGGCGATCTTGTCGCACAGCCGCACGATCTGCCCTTCCAGAGTGGCCGGAGCAGAGGACATCTGGTGATTTAGGATGCCGTCCCGAGTCTCCCACGTGAGGTTCAGGCCCTTCCCCTTCTTCTCCAGCAGCTCCACAATGCGGACGCTCTGCTCATTGTGGGCAAATCCCAAAGGACACACCTCATTGAGCACCTTTTCTCCCGTGTGGCCAAAGGGCGTATGACCCAGGTCATGGCCCAGAGCAATGGCCTCCACCAGATCCTCATTGAGCCGCAGGGCCTTGGCGATGGTCCGCGCGATCTGAGACACCTCCAGGGTATGGGTGAGTCGGGTGCGGTAATGGTCCCCTTCCGCCGCCAGAAATACCTGCGTCTTCTGCTTCAGCCTGCGAAAAGACTTGCAGTGGATGATACGGTCCCGGTCCCGCTGGTACACCGGCCGGATGTCGCAGGGCTCCTCCGGGCGCTGCCGTCCCCTTGACCTGCTGCTCAGGGCGGCATATGGGCTTAAGAACTGCTCTTCTCTCTGTTCTATGGACTCCCGTATGGTCATATTTACCTCGATTTCTATGTATATATTAACAAGGAAATTTACGACAGTGTTTTCCCTCAAAAAACAACTCTCTATAATATATATTCTACGAAAAACGGCAAATTCCTTTTTTTTATAAAAAAAATGGCAAAAGTTCACAGAATGTTCGATTTTTAACGGACCGGAACAGGTGGAGCAGGGGTTTGTCTGCTATATCTGCCGGATGACCGGGAGATACAGCACTTTTTGAGATTGCGTTTGTGCGGTTGAAAGCAGAAAGCATTTTTGATATACTCATAGAAAAAATTACAATTGAACGCTTTATCAGGCAGTTAAAAATTGAATTATTAGAGGTAAATAACTGTGAGAGACATGCATATACATACAGAATTTTCCTGTGATTCGGAAGCGAAAATGGAGGATTATATTTCAGAAGCGAAAAAGAAAGGCATGACGACTATTTGTTTTACGGAACATGTTGATCTAAACATAAATGATCATGGATATCATTATTATTCTGCTGATAAATTTTGGAAGCAATTTGATGAGATACAAAGTATTTGCCCGACTGTAGAAGTTTTGGCAGGGATTGAATTTGGTGAACCGCATTTATATGAAAAATGTTTGAAAGAATTGACAAAATATCCATATGATTTTGTGATCGGAAGTGTACATTGGATAGGGGACATGTTCCCTTGTCAAAAGATAAGGGAGCAATATTCAGCGAAGGAGTTTTATACGCTATATTGGCAGGAGGTCTTAAAAGCGGTTCAAACGGGAGCATTTGACGCATTAGGACATATGGATTTTCCAAAACGTTATTACGGAGAAATCTATTATGACGAGTCCGTTATGAATGAAATATTCTGCAATCTTTTAGAAAAGGATATGGTTATAGAGATCAATACGTCTTCCTTGAGAAAAGGGTATGAGCAGACTATGCCCGGAAGAGAATTACTGGAAATATATAAATCCAACGGTGGGAAATATGTCACAATAGGTTCCGACGCTCATACTGTGGAAGATATTGGTGCAGATTATGCGACAGCAAAAGATCTGTTGAAGGAAGTCGGGCTGCAGGAAGTCATTTACAGGCAGAGAAAACGGCAGATCGTTTGAAAAAAACGGAGTGAAAAATCAGCATTTAACAGAAAGGATTGCCAAACCATGAAAAGATATTTCATGCTATGCACGACGGCGCTGCTGATATTGTTAATGTGCAGCTGTGCCAACAAGGAAAGCGGCAAAGAAAATAATAAGAACGAGACACCGTTATTTCAGGAAACCATATCCCCTAACAAGGATTATGTGGAATCTGATGAGGACATTCTCTACTATACGGTTGAAGTCTATCAGGATGAGGATAATTCCATTATAGTTCGTACTGATTCAATTCTCAGTTCTTTAAGAATGTTGACTATACGCTTGCATATGACAAAAAAATTGCCGAGTCGGACATTGATGTGGAATGGACAACTATAATGGGAAATCCAGTACCGTCAGAGGATGACCAGCTAGCCATAGCGCAGATAACTATTTCCCAAAATAGTGATATGATCAGTCAGAGAAAAATAAGTTTTGTCAATGGAGCAATGAATATTATTGAAGAAGTGCTTCCCCGTTAAACGAAGTAAGCATACATGATATGAGGATTATATGACGAACCGTGAGATGATGGAAATTGCCATGCTTCAGTCCGCAGAGGACATGGGATGCTGCGCGGAAGATTTTAAGGCAGATAAAAATGTTGTTCTTGCCTTCAAGCTGGGAAAGAATGCCCGCAAGTATTATAAGGAACCGATTACCTGTAACTTTGTTTCCTATGGAAATAACATCGTGGCAGTTTCCATAAGCGAGACATTGAATATAGTATCCGAGTATGTGAGAAAATTTGAATTTTATAGATGCTTTGAAACACCGAATTTTCACTGGCTGAACGAGCGCCTGATGGAAAAATTGTATTTGCCGAAATGGAGCAATGCGCTTTGTAAGGAGCGTCGGCATTTGGATGTTCTTGGCGTCGGTGCCTATGACAGAAACAGGTTGATCGGATTGGCCGCTTGTTCTGCCGATTGCGAAGATATGTGGCAGATTGGCGTAGATGTTTTGCCGGAATACCGACGGCAGGGAATTGCTTGTGCGCTGACAAGCGCGCTCACAAAAGAGATCATAAGCAGGGATAAAGTGCCGTTTTACTGTACGGCGTGGTCCAATATCAGATCGGTCCGAAACGCAGTTAAGAGCGGCTTTGTTCCTGCATGGGTGGAAATGACTGCGAAACCTGCGGCGATCGTTGATAAAATGAATCTGTAAATTCTTAATTCAAATTTGCTGCGAATGATCGGTTTTTGCAGGGGGTGTGCATTACCTGATTTTTCATGGCTGAAATAACAAAAAATGGACGGGAGAAAACAGCATGAAAGAGATCAAAATCTATAGTAAAAACGCCAGTTATCAAAAATTTCAGGTATTGAAGACGAACCGAAACAAACGGTACAAATACCATGCGTTTCTGGTGGAAGGCGTGCGCAGTCTCAATGAGGCCGTAAAAAACAATTGGAAGATCAGGTCTTTTCTATATGATAAAAACTGCCTTTCCGACTGGGCAAAAAATATGATCCGTCAGGTGGATACGGATGTGAATTATTGCCTGACGCCTGACCTGATGGCAGAGTTGAGCGGCAAAGAGGATACATCGGAATTGATGGCGATCATTGAAATGCGGGAGGACAGGCTGGATGGTGTCCCGCTGTCCGAAACACCCTTTCTTGTTCTGTTTGACCGCCCTTCAAACAAGGGGAATCTCGGTACGATGATACGATCGTGTGACGCGCTCGGAGCGGATATGCTGATCATGACCGGTCATGGGGTAGATTTATATGATCCCGATGTAGTTGTCTCGGCAATGGGGTCATTTTTCAAGCTGCCTGTTGTCAGAATATCGGATAACACGGCGCTGTATGACTATATTGCCAGACTGAAAAGCAGATATCCTGCTTTTCAGACGATAGGAACCACGGCGCACCAGGAATGCCCCATTTACAATGCAGACTTGACCGTGCCGCTCCTGTTGATGATAGGAAACGAAACGATGGGGTTAAATAAGGCATTTAAAGAATCCTGCGATATGCTCTGCACCATCCCGATGGCTGAAAACTCCTATGCGTCCTCCTTTAACGTAAGCTGCGCCGCTTCCATACTCATGTATGAGGTCACACGGCAAAGAGCAGAAATTGATTTATGATCAAATGAGATGGGTGAAAAATGCCGGATATAACAGCACGAATAAAACGGCTTTATTCTGTGATTTGATTCCAAGAAAGGAAGTTCCCAAATGGTGAAGTTGTGTGAAGTTGATTGGAAAAATTTTGACGATTGCCGCGGTCTTGAAAGAAAAAGTTCCCGGTTTGTCGGAAATGCCCGATGATTTTTTGGCAAGGGCTATGGGAAAGAAGCCGTACACGCCATCATAGAGAAATTCAGATGTGAAAAGAAAAGAAGTATAGTTGAGATTGAGGTTCACAAGGCCAATACTATAGCCAAAAATATTTATTTACATAGCGGTTTTGAAAAAATCAAAAACGCTGATTGGGACAGCAACTTTGAAGTTATGCAGCTTAAACTCTGACAAGGGAAAAGACTGTCATTCTAAAGACAACAGCATCCTACCGCCGTCTTTGACTGAGAGTTTATACTATCGTTTCGTCTAAAAAATCCGCCATTGTGACTATTTTCGGCGTTTCTATTTCCAATACCAGAAAATCTTTATCTCCAGTTATAAAGATATCTATATCCTCTAAAATCGCCGTTGCAAGGATCGGGGAATCTTTTGCATCTGTCAATCGCTTAGCCAATTCTCTTGTTCGTGCAGACGGAAAGAAAATCATAGAAATAAATACATTTGTATCAAGCATTACACGCAACCTAATACCCCCTTATTTCTTTCCGTATTTCCCGCATGTAATCCTGCATGTCTTCTTCCGTTTCAAACCCGGCTTTGGCTGCTTCACCGGCAAATGCTTCCTCTGCTCTCTTAAACGCAAGCATTGCGGAATTTTCAAAATAAAACCTGCCGTTTTCCTCAAAGATCAATACTTTATCGCCTGCTTTAAGCTTCAGTTTATTTCGCACTGACACAGGGATAGTGATCTGTCCTTTACTGGAGATTTTTGCTATTTCCATCATGTCCTCCATAATATCCGGTTGAAATTCTTTACTTTCTTTACATCTTATTATATGCAAAACCGCAAAAAAAATCAACGGTCTTTTGGGGGTTGAACTTAGGGATTTACGAAAACAAGTAAATTTAGGCTGACAACCTTCAAACGGGGTAAAAGTGAAATGACCATGTAAGGCAACGCGTTCTTGCATGGTCATTTTGTGTATGTGCTTCAATGCAGTTGTGGATATAGACTATAGGTCTGGTCTTCCT
>CANQHX010000033.1 GCA_947623905.1 uncultured Lachnospiraceae bacterium | reverse complement strand
CTTGAACGCGATACCGGGCGTATCTTTCATTCCAATAAGGGAGATCCTTGTTGTGTTCTTATCGGCTGCCACGCCGCTGACGATCATTTTTTCCATTCTTGTATCCTCCTTCACAATAGTACCTTCTGCGTTATTGAGACTGGAACGTACCACAAGCTGTACGCCGTATTTCTTTGCCAGCTCCACGGAACGATTGTGGAGCACCTTCGCCCCCAGGGTAGCCAGCTCCAGCATCTCGTCATATGTGATCTCCGGCAGCTTTCTCGCGTCCTTTACCACCCGGGGATCCGCCGTATACACGCCCTCTACATCGGTGTAGATCTCACAGGAATCCGCGTGGAGAGCGGCCGCCAGAGCTACCGCGGTAGTATCGGAGCCTCCCCGACCCAGGGTCGTGTAGTCATCGTATTTGTCAATGCCCTGGAAGCCGGTGATGATCACGATCTTATTGGCGTCCAGCTCATGACGGATACGCATGGTATCAATGCTCTTCAGCCGCGCGTTGCTGTGGGTGGAAGTAGAGTGCATAGCCACCTGAAACGCGTTGAGGGATACTGCGGGAACTCCCAGGGAATGCATGGCCATGGCCATGAGGGATACGGATATCTGCTCTCCCACTGTCACCAGCATATCCAGCTCCCGGCGGGGGGCGTCGGGATTGATGTCTTTTGCCTGATCCAGCAGGTCGTCGGTGGTATCGCCCATGGCGGACAGCACCACCACTACTTCATTGCCTTTTTTGTAATCCTCTATGCATCTTTTTGCAACATTAAAAATACGTTCTTTATCGGCCACAGAGCTGCCGCCGAACTTCTTGACGATTAACATAATTGCCTCCAGATCTCTTATATTGTATTTTAACGGAGCAGCTCATCCATAAGCTTATAGCCGTCGGCCATATAGATCTCAGCCAGCTCCATGTCTTTTTCATTGTATTTCCACTTCATGTTGGGAAGGGGATTGGTGCTGTCGTACAGCAAAAAGGGTACCGGATCCGTTGTGTGGGTCCGCACGCTGACGGGCGTGGGATGGTCGGGCATGATCAGCAGCCGGTAATCCTCTCCGGACCGGTCCATTTCCTCCCGCACTACCGCGATGAGCTTCTGGTCCAGATACTCGATGGATTTCACCTTCCTGGACACGCTGCCCTGGTGTCCCATCTCATCCGGCGCTTCCACATGGACATACACAAAATCAAATCCGTCCTCCAGCACCGCTTTGACGGCGGCCTTTGCCTTGCCGTAATAGTTGGTGTTCAGCTGCCCGTTGGCGCCGGGCACATCGATATTTGTCATGCCGGCCCCCACCGCGATGCCTTTCAGCAGATCTACGGCGGAGATCATGGCGCCCTTTAAATGGCGCTTCTCCTCGAAAGAAGTAAGTCCGGGCTTTGTGCCCGCGCCCCAGAACCATACGGAGTTTGCCTTGTTCAGGCCAAGCTTTGCCCGCTCCACATTGATGGGATGGTTGTTGAGTATGTCATAGCTCTTTTCCATCATGGCCCGCAGCTTGTCGTTTTCCGGCAGATACTGCCCGATGACCTTGCCCAGTATGTCGTGGGGCGGCGTCAGCTCCACCACGGAACCCTTGTCCCAGATGAGCAGGTGCCGGTAGCTGACGCCGGCGTAAAACTGAAATTCTTCGTTTGCCAGTTCCTTTCTCACAGCGTCCAGCAGTATAGAGGCGTCCTCCGTGCTGATCTCACCGGAGCTGTGATCGATGATCTTCTTTTCTCCATAAGGCTTATCGTCGTCCGATACGGTCACCAGATTGCACCGGATGGCAACGTCTGTCTCCTTCATGTCCACGCCGATGGACAGTGCCTCCAGGGGAGAACGGCCTGTGTAATATTTTTTTGGATCGTATCCCATCACAGCCAGATTGGCCGTGTCGCTGCCCGGCTTCATGCCCTCGGGAATGGTCCTGGCCGCTCCCAGAACGGAGACTGCCGCCAGGCTGTCCAGCGTGGGCGTTTTCGCGTACTCCAGCGGGGTCTTCCCGCCCAGCTCCGGCACAGGACGATCTGCCATGCCGTCGCCCAGTATTACGATATACTTCATGTTATCCTCCATCTCGAAGCGCTTTTTGGAAAATACGCTTCTTTATTTTATGCGATGCGGATACGGCTGATGTAAGGAACATCCGCCGCCCTGCGCGCAAATTCTTCTTCCGTCATGGTTTCGGTGATAAAACCGATCTCTCCGTCGATGCCCGCGTCTATCTTTCTGCCGCTGCCCAGCGCGCCTAGCTTCTCCTCGTCCGCCTCTGCCACACGCACGAGATACGCGCAGCTGAACTGGTCTGCAGAGCCAAGCTCATACGTTTCTTCGCTCCAGTCGATGAGCACGTTGCAGCCGAAATGCCGCACGGCCTCTACCACATCGGCCACCACTGCCGCCGCGGTAGGCAGCTTTCCGGCGCCGCTGCCGTAGAACATCACGTCGCCCAGAGCAGGTCCGTGAACGAACACGGCGTTGAACACGCCGTTGATATTGTACAGGGGATGGTCCTTCCGGATGAGGAAGGGCGCTACCATGGCATACATCTGCCCGTCGATGACTTTGCTGCGGGCAAGAAGCTTGACGGCGCAGCCCATGGCTTTTCCATACGCGATATCAGCCTGGGTGATCTTTGTGATGCCTTCGGTATAGATATCCTCAAAATCCACCTGTTTCCCGCAGTTCATGGAAGACAGGATAGCGATCTTCCGGCAGGCGTCATAGCCTTCCACATCCGCCTCGGGATTGGCCTCCGCATATCCCAGAGCCTGTGCCTCCTTCAGCACCGTATCAAAATCCTGCCCCTCATAGGTCATCTTTGTAAGGATATAGTTGGTGGTACCGTTTAAGATGCCGGAGATCTCGTCAATACGGTCTGCCGTCAGGCTGTTGATCAGCGGGCGGATGATGGGGATGCCGCCGCCTACGCTGGCCTCGTAGAAGAAATTGATCTTCTTTTCCCGGGCGATGCGGATCAGCTCCGGGCCGTACTTTGCCACAAGAGCCTTGTTGGACGTGCAGACGCTCTTGCCTGCCAGCAGGGACTTCTTCACAAACTCGTAGGCCGCTCCTGTGCCGCCCATGACCTCCACTACAAGCCGGACTTCCGGATCTTCCAGTATGATATTAAAATCGTGGACCAGGATCTCCTGCACCGGATCGCCGGGGAACTCCCGCAGATCCAGTACATATTTCACCTGGATCTCCTCTCCCGTGTGCCGCGTCAGCACGTCGCTGTTTTTGTTTACGATCTCCACTACGCCCGAACCTACGGTGCCATAGCCCAACACTGCGATCTTTACCATAACCGTTTCCTTTCTTTTTCCCTTCTTTTTTCTCGTTTACTCTCTGGACATTATCTTTACAAACCGCACGCCGTCCATCTTTTCCATATCGTCGATCATCTGCAGGATGTCTCCCGTACCCTGGAGCACCTGTATGCTCAGCGACAGGCTGGCCATACCGCCCACAGGAACGCTCTGGTGGATGGTAAGGATGTTGGCCTGGTATTCCGCCACCTTCCGGAGCACCTCCGAGAGCAGGCCGGTCTTATCCTCGATCTGGATGCTCAGGGTAATGATCCGTCCCCTGTTATTTTCCGTAAAGGGGAAAATATCCTCCTGGTATTTGTAGAAGGAGCTGCGGCTGATGCCCACCTGCTCGGCGGCCTGAGCCACAGACGACACCCGTCCGGTCTCCAGAAGGCGTTTGGCGTGGACCACCTTCAGCAATACCTCCGGCACTGCCTTCTGTTTTACTACATAATATTTACAGTCTTCCGTCATCACAGCACCGGACCGATCCTTCCCCGCAGGCCGGGCTGAAGCGGCATCCGGCGCACGATTTCTCTTCAAAATGCAACGATGATTGTTTGTCACAGACAAACAATTGTCATCACCCCAAAGATACTACCACACTTGTATAAAATGTGCAAGGTACTTTCTGAATTATTTTTCAGACCACAACAGGGCTCTCCAAAGAGAGCCCTGCCGGACCGGATCGCATCATCCGTTTTTATCGCGTAGGCGCGGTATCATTCCTCATAATCCGCGTCTTCTATATAACCGCTGTCTTCATCTGCGCCGCCATCCTCCTCGGAAGAGCCGCTGTCATAAGAGCCGTCCTCACCGCCGGACTCCCCTGCGTCGCCGTCTTCGCTGCCGGAACCGTCCTCATCGCCGGCATTCTCACCGGCAGTGTTCGTCTCAGGGCTCTCCGTGGCAGTCTCCGGGTAAGAATTTTCCTGCAGGGGATAAAACTGCTCAAAGCGGTAGCCCAGTTCCCTGCCCCGGTCGATAAAATCGCCGAGGATATGGGTGTTGGTCTGGGACACGGCGTGGATCAGGTAGATGGCGCCGGGATGGAGCTTATTGATAAACTTTTCAAGAGACTCGGCTTCATCCGGCTGGTTCTCCACGTCGTAATCACCGTGGGCAAAGCTCCAGAACACACTGGCATAGCCCATGTTGTTCAGCAGAGCCAGGGACTGCTCGCTGAACGCGCCGGTAGGATACCGGAACAGCCACATATCATAGTTGAAGTTTTCCTTGATATAATCATGTACGCCCATCACCTCAGCCTTCTGGTCTTCCAGGCTGTCCAGGCTGGGAAGGCCTTTGGACGGGTGGTTGACGCTGTGGTTGCCGAGGATATGTCCTTCGTCGATGATCCGCTGTACCAGATCGGGGTTTTCCTTGGCGAAGGGCAGCGTCACAAAGAACACGGCCTTTACATTCTTCTCCTTCAGCGTATCCAGGATAGCGGGGGTGAAGCCGTACTCGTAGCCCTCGTCAAAGGTAAGGTACGCCACCTTATCCGTGATATCATCCCTTATAAAGTACGCCTGGTATTTCCCGTATTTCTCCTGATACTGCAGGGCGTCGTTGGGACGGTTCAGATCGTCCACCGCGGGTCCGATGCCCCATCCCAGATTTTCCGTGTCAAGGCTGTCCAGATCGGAGATGGATGGATTGTTCATCTTCCACTGGAAGGGCGCCTCGCCGGTATATTTCAGCGGGTCGGGAGACAGGGTGGCCTCCGGCTGCTGTTCAGGCGCGGCGGTCTGATCCGGGGCGAGGGTGACAGTGGTGCCCTGCGCATCGCTCCCGGCAGAAGGTGTATTTCTACTGCCCGATGTGAAAGTCTTTACAAGCAGGATCAGCAGGATCACGGCCAGGATCACGATCAGCGCCAGGATACCGATGACAAGGGCGCGCATGCGCATCTGCTTCTGACGCCTCTTCTGCATCAGCTTCCGTCTCTGTTCCACTGTAAGCCTGGGCCGCTGCTGGTTCTGCGGTGTGTTGTTGTTCTCTTCCATATTTCCTCTCCATTCTTTCTGTGCTTTGCTGCTGCGTGGTCTGACATACGCAGAGCTGATATCTCTTTCCTTCCGCGGCGTCCGCGCTCCGGAACGGGATCACAATAACGGTTCCGACTGGTTCCTGAGATATTTTCTGTACAGGCTGTAGGCCGTCAGGGCGCTGATCAGCGCCACCAGCAGGCTCACCATCACTACCACCAGTTCGTTGTCCCAGAACCATATCTTGTCCAGACCGTAGGTGCGGTACTGGTTGGTCAGGGCGCACATGCGGGACGGCAGCTGGGACGCCATATACAGGACTACCGCCACGGCCACGCAGACCACACGCCGGAAGACGACGGCCGTGTAGACGAGGACGCCCGCCGACACGGTAACAATGAGCAGGGACGTCTGGGTGCAGATGTTGTACACCACATCCTTCCATCTGGCCCACTCAAGGTTCTGTACGTTGACAGCGGTGGAAAAAAACGAAAACTCTATCGGATGATCGCTCTGACTGGTGAATATCACTATAAGGCTCAGGATCGTGGTGACTGCCGTGATGACTATGCTGCCGGGAATGTCAAATCCCACGCCGAACAGCAGCCCGTCTCCCACCGTCCTGTGCTTTTTCACGGCGATCCTCATAAACAGCCACATGCCGCCTGTGTAGATCACCGCCTCCAGCAGGCAGCGGATGGACTCCCACGTGATAACGACGTCCTTCTGTCCACCCTGGGAAAGGACATTGTATTTGGGAATGTTAAATATGGTAATGACCAGCGCCCACAGGATGGAATACACGATCCAGGCGGCCAGAAAAGCCAGCAGGCCCCACAACAGGCTCTTCGCGGATCCCTTCATCTTTATGGTCCCCACAAGGGCCGCCCCCAGGGGCAGCACGACACAGAGCGCCGCCATGACGATCTGCAAAATGATCACACTAAGGGAAATATCACCCATGATACCTTCATTCTTCCTTTCTTTTTTCCGTTTATTCCGTTCATTGACGTTTTATGGAATAAAACTTCTAATATTGTATCATACATTTACAAATTTGTCTTTACTTTTTTTAACAATTATGGTAATATGGATGAGCGAATTTGTGGTTGATACCACGTCTACACAATCTTACAATTATGGAGGTATCAATAATGAAAGGCACTGTAAAGTGGTTCAATAGCCAGAAGGGATTTGGATTCATTTCAGACGAAGAAGGAAATGACGTATTCGTACATTTCTCCGGCATCAACATGGACGGCTATAAGGTCCTTGAAGACGGCCAGGAAGTAGAGTACGACGTAGTCCAGGGCGAGAAAGGCCCCCAGGCTATTAACGTAACCAAGCTTTAATCGCTGTTTGCAGGATACCTTTTTCTATAACACAGCACCAGGGTTTGTTACAGAATGAGTAGAATGTATTGACAAGATTAAAACGAAACGAAAGACCAGATGGAACGCCCCCTCTGGTCTTTCTTTTTTAGTCTTTCTTTTTAGTCTTTCATAACAATGGCCGTCTTTGTGCCCTGATAATCGATCTCGGAAGTATAGGTATCTCCTCCCGGCGTGTGGAGCACACAGCCCATCTTTCCTTTTAAGCCGGGCAGGCCTGTCACATCGCCCAGTATGAGCATCTTATCCTTTTCCACCCACTGAGCGGGAATACAGCTGTACCGTCCCTGCTCGTAGTCGTATCCGTTCCCGCTGTCCACATAGACGGTAAACCTGCCGTCCGCTCCGGCATATACCTCCAGGCCGGAAAGCTGGCCGCCGCTGCCGCTATAGGCGTTGGCGCTGGCCGCCGTGCCGCTGTAGGCATTCAGCACCGGGATAATGGAGCCTGCCCGCACATACACGGGGATGCGGCTCACAGGCGCGTCCGCGGTGATAGTCTGTCCGCCTTTCAGATACGCTCCCGTATCATAATCGTACCAGTCCGCTCCCTTGGGCAGATACACTTCTCTTGTCTTCGGCACAGAAAGCGGTGTGCTGTCGGGGCCGTATTCTACGGGATGAGTCACGGGACACACGAGAAAGGCCGATCCGAACATGAATTCATCCCCTATGTTCTTTACCTTCTCATCCTCCGCGAAATCAAACATCAGGCTGCGCATGATCGTATAGTTGTCAAACGCCACCCTTCCCGCGAGGGAATACGTATAGGGCAGGAGCCGGTAGCGCAGGTTGATATATTTTACGATGGTATCGTAATACACCGTGCCCTTCTCACCGAACTGCCAGGGCTCTCTGGGAGTGTCCGTACCGTGGGACCGCATAACAGGCAGAAACGCCGCCAGCTGCAGCCAGCGTGTATACAGTTCCCGGTAGCCTCTATCCTCCACGCCTTTTTCAAACGCGCCGTGCCAGAACCAGGGATGGGTGCCCTCCGTGGCGTTGGCCCAGCGTTTCCAGCTCTCCTGGTTGCCCACGAAGAACGCGCCGGCGTCCAGCGTCCAGTAAGGATAGCCGGACATGCCCATGCTCAGTCCCTCCCGGATCTGGTTGGCAAACACCTCCCATGTGGCAGCGATATCTCCGGACCACAAAATGGCGCCGTACTTCTGGATGCCCGGATAGCCGGACCGGGTCAGATTGGTCACACGCTTTGCGGGGTCCGCCGCCCGCTGGTGCTCATAAATGCCTTTTCCGTGCATCAGCGGATAAGCGTTGGAAAGGCGGGCGTCCAGATATTTGTTGGTGGACTCTTTGGCCATCTCATAGCGCACGTCGTCGGGGCGCTTTTCCTCCCCGTTCCAGTCAGGGGTAAAGGGCTCCGTGGAATCACACCACCAGGCGTCGGTACCGGCTGCGAACAGTTCCTTCTCACACTGCTTCCAGTACATATCCCTGGCTTCCTCGTCAAAGGCGTCGTAGGTGGAGAAATTGCACAGCAGCTTTCCCTTTTTGGCAAAATCCTCGTGGTTCTCGCAGCCCTCCCTGCAGTTGGGCCATATGGAGATCATAAACGCCACGCCCTGTTTGTGGAGCTGGTCCACCATGGCTTTGGCGTCGGGAAAACGGGACTTGTCAAAGATCTTATTGCCCCACTTTCCTTCCTCCCAGCTGAGCCAGTCCAGCACGATACAGCCCAGGGGGATCCGCTCCGCGTCAAACCGGCGGGCCGTCTCCAGTATCTCCTCCTGGGTCTTGTACCGCTCCTTGGACTGCACATATCCATAGATCCACCGGGGCAGCATCACGGCCCTGCCCGTCAGCAGGCGGACGCCTGCCACCAGATCATCAAACCGCGCTCCCCGGATCACATAATAGTCGATCTGGTCCACCGCGTCCAGGGTAAAGGTCATCAGATTGCCGGACTCCTCATAGGTCATCATGGACGTACAGTCGAACAGCAGACCATACCCTCTGGAGGAAAAGATCACCGGCATGGGGATCTTCATATTGTTGTGGTACAGATATTCCTTCGTATTCCGATAATTGTATTTGCCGTCCTCATGCTGGCCCAGGCCGTAAATGGCCTCGTTGTCCTGCAGGGCAAAGGAGATACTCGCCTCATAGGCGTCGCCCACCTTCACGGTGGCGGCGTTTTCCACAAAAGAGCGCTCGCCGTCTACCGTCTTCTTTGTGACGATCACCGGCTTGTCCCCCTCAAAGGTATACCGGTATATCTCCTTGGGCGTAAAGGAAAAGCCTGTCTGGTACAGGAAATCCTCCTCCCCCTGGCTGAGTACCAGCTGGCTGCCCATGGGATTGACTGCCTTCATGACAGAAGGGCCGTCATATTCCGGCAGCTCCTCAATGAGAAAGCTGGGATCCTTTACCGTATCATAGTCGCTCTGGGTGCACACCACCCGCGCAATGTTTTCCGTAATGGCAGTTACTCGAATCATATTCCTCTCCATTCCGGGCCGCCTGTTTCCGGCGGCCCGATTTTTTTAAAGCCTTGTGAAGGATCGGCAATCCTTTCACACTGTTTCCCGCAGCACCGCAAATCCCACAGCGGGGATAGAGATGCTTCCATCCACCTGCGCATCCTTTACGCAGTCCGTGTAGACTCTGTCCAGGGGGATCTCCACCTCCCTGCCGGAGAAGTTGAGCAGATAATACAGGCTGCTGCCGTCCTCCATTACCCGGCGGCTGACCTGTACCCTGTCCACAGGCGGGAAGGGGTTCCGCTCCACAGAAGCGCCGTCACAGATATAGCCAAGAAGTTCCCGCAGGGCCTCGTCCTCCAGACCGGCGCCCATATAGTACGCCCTGCCCTGCCCGTATGTATGGGCCGATACGATGCCGCTGCCGGCCTTGTAGCTGTCCGTATAGACGCCGATCATATCCGCCTCGCCGCCCAGCAGATCGCACCAGTCACGATCCCGGGCCGTCATCTCCTCAGCGCCCAGGGTCAGCTTCACATTTGCCCGGTTGTTGGAGAAAATGGGCTCCACCTCTTCCACCGTCACTCCGAACAGATCCGTAAGGCCGGCGGGAAGGGTCTCTGTGTAGCCCACATTGTCCTCATTCTTGACGCTGGTAAGGAAGGTAGCCATAAGATGGCCGCCTCTTGCCACATAATCCTTCAGCTTATCCCGATACCGCCCGGGCAGCACAATGGCGCTGGGCAGGATCACTGTCTTATACTTGTACAGGTCGGCGTCATAGGATACCACATCCGCGCCGATCCCCTGGGCCTCCAGAAGCCTGTACACTTTTTCCGCGAAATTGAGATAATGATACTCCGGATCGTTTACCGGCTTGATCCGCAGCGCCCAGTGAACGTCATAGTCCAGAAGGATTGCCACTTCATTGGCAAACTTCGCCGGCTGATAGGGCGCCAGCTTCTTTAACAATGCCGCTGTCTCCTGCATCTCATAATACCGTCTCCGGGGCACGCCGTCCATATCCACGATGGCGTAATTCAGCTGCTCCGCCCCGAAGGGGAACGTGCGGAACTGGAAATGGAGCATCATGTCCGCCCCCTGGGCATACGACTGCAGCACTGCCAGCTTCAGGGCGCCCGGATTGGGCTGCCTGCGCCCGCTGCCGCCGAACCTGTGGCCGCCGCCGGAATTGAACTCCAGCACCCAGAAGGGAGCGCCATCCTTCACGCCCCTTGCAAAGGCGTAGGGGAAAGAACTGATCTCCGCGTCCCGCATCTCCGGGTACAGGTCAAAGGCATAGCGGTCCAGCGTCTTTGTGCTCTTGTAGTAATCGATGCTGTTGGTGGCCAGCCCTGTAGCGTTGGTGGTCACCGGATAAGACGTATACTTCCTGAGAGCCTCTTCCTGGATGTTCTGATATTCGATCTGGCAGTCGCTGGCAAACCGCTCAAACTCCAGGCGGACCGTAGGATTCTCATAATAATTCTTGATGCTCTCCATGGCGCCCGCCTCAATGGTGTTCACCGGGATATTGATCTGATGGAACCCTGTATACTCCTGGGACCAGAAGATGCCGCCGCTCCTGCGGTTGAATTCCTCAATGGTGCCGTATTTATTTTTCAGGTAATTCTGGAACTTCACGTTGCACCGGGCGCAGTGGCACCGGCCGGTACCTTCCTGAGCGGGCTCATTGTCGATCTGAAAACCTGCCACATAGGGATTGGCGCCGTAGTGCTCTCCCAGCTTCTCCGCGATGATCCGGGAATACTCCCGGTAAGCAGGATTGTTGTAGCAGTAATGCCGCCGTCCGCCGAAAGGCCGCACCACGCCCCGGTTGTCCGTGTAGAGGATGTCCGGATGCTTTTCGATCATCCATGCGGGCGGGCAGGCGGTAGGGGTACAGATAATGGTCCGGATACCCGCCTTGCCCAGCCGTTCCACCACAGGGTCCATCCACTCAAAATGGAATTCGCCCTCTTTGGGCTCCCAGCGGCACCAGGCAAATTCGCCCATGCGCACCGTATTGATGCCGGACTGGATCAGCAGCTCCAGATCGTGCTCCAGATCCTCCGGGGTCTTGTGTTCCGGATAGTAAGATACACCGTATAACATGTTTTTTTCTCTCCTTACTTTGTGGGATCGCCCTTTCCGGTAAAGTAGATGTCCGCCTCCTCGGCAGGCTTCACATTCTCCTTCAGAGTGATATATACGATCGTGTCTGCCTCATGCTCCAGGCCCTCCGGCAGGGTAACGGTGATGCCGTCTTCTGTCTGGGTAAAGGGCACCGGCTGTCCCTTATAAGCACATTTCTCGATCGTATAGGGGATGGCCGGCAGCTTTCTGCCCGCAAACGCCTTGGGATCGGTAATGTGCAGGAAGATCTCGTTGCCCCTATATGTAGTGCCGTATACGTTGTCCACCGGCTCAATGGGGCCGCCTCTCGTCTTGTAGATGGTCTCCCCGTTGGCCCGGAGCCACTCTCCGATCTCGTGCATCCGCTGCTTCACCGCTTCCGGAATATGGCCGTTCCGGTCGGGACCCACATTCACCAGCCAGTTGCCGTCCCGGCACACCACATCCACCATCATCTTTATGAGCCAGTCAAAATCCGACACGGGATCGTTGGGCATCCAGCCCCAGGAAGTACCGGAGCAGACGCACATGTTTTTCTCCCAGGGCACCGGCACGATGCCGCCGGTGATCTCATGGGAACCCTCATCGCAGTAGAAATTGCCTTCCCAGCCGGACCGGGGGTTCATAATGGTCTTGGGATTGTACTTCCGCACCATCTTGTTGAGCTTCACAGGCTCCCAAAGCCAGGAGCTGGTGGTGTCGCTGCCGCTGTGTGCCAGCCACGCCCCGTCATACCAGAGAATGTCAATGGGGCCGTACTTGCTGCACAGCTCCTCCACCTGATCGTAGCACTGCTGTTTCATCCGCAGAGCGCTCTTCGCGTTTTCCGGGTCCTTTTCTCCTTTGGGATCAAAGTAGCCGGGGAACCGCCAGTCCATGGGAGAATAGTACAGGCCCACCCGCAGGCCAGCCTCTCTGGCACAATCCGTGTATTCCTTCACGAAATCCCGGTGGGAAGCGGTGTTGTAGCTGGTGAAGCCCTGATAGCTGCCGGGGCTGTCCCACAGGGCAAAGCCGTCGTGGTGCCGGGTCACCATCACCGTATAATTGGCGCCGAAATCCTTCGCCACGTCCGTCCACTCGTGCATATCAAAATCTTTGGGATCAAACTCATCTGCCAGAGCCGTATACTCCTCCCAGGGGATCTGCTCATTGTGGCGCACCCATTCACCCCGGCCCAGTATAGAATACAGGCCCCAGTGGATGAACATTCCTACCTTGGCGTCCCGCCACCACTGCATATCCTCCGGCGTCAGGTTCAGCTCCGGGCACCGAAGCCCTCCGAGACTCTTGAAATTGATGCTGCTTTTCAGCATGGACGCCAGCTCCGCGCCGGTCATCTCTCTGGGCAAATTCTTTTTGTCTGCCATATTCTCCTCCTTTTTCTATAACCATTTTTACTTGGCCGTAGCCGATCATTCATATTATTAAGTAATTCTACAATATTTTATATATTCGTAGATATTATTCATTACCAGTATCATCTGCTTAGCTTTGATAAGACAAGATTTGATTCTGTAATATATTTTTCTGTATATAAAAACAGATAACCATCTTCTATTTTTTTTATATCATACAGCAACGCCCCCCCCATAATATGCCGCTATCTTTTTATTTGTCTGAAGAGGATGAAATTCCTCATCAAAATAACTTACAAAAATGGAAGCACCATCATATGAAGTTCCCGGATTTAAATAATCACTGCTAAAAAACAAAGCAAAACAATTATTGTCAAATAACACATTCCCCAATTCATTATCTGCCGAAAGCGCACACAATTTTATCGGTTCTGACCAGCTTACGCCATTATCTCCGGATTCCGTAACCTCCAGCGAAGAAGCTCCCTTGTCAATTTCCTCTCTTTCAAAAAACAAATAATATTTGCCTTCACGATAAAATGGAACAATATCTTCCAAATTCTTTTTATCACTGAGTACATCACCAATACATTCAAAATTCTCCAAATCCGCAGATGCATACAACTTTATAGTATAAACACCGTTATCTGTATCCTTGTCACTATTATTCACTGCACCATTTATATATGTGACTGTGATAAAATACTCACCGCCTATTTTTATAATAGACGGATCTATCGGCAGATCCTCTGCATGATATATAATGTTATTTGTGATGACATTCATATCGTCATCCAGCCTGAGGATACCAACCTCTTTACGAGCATTGCTGTAAACTACCGTTTTATCACCCTGTTCAACCGTAAACCAGTTAACATTGACATCCTCATACTCTTTTTCCTGTTTTCCATCAATGCTGATTATACGCAGTTTCCCATTTACAGAAGTCATTATCCAATGTTCGTCATAAAACTTGGCGTCACCATTTCCCAGCTTTTTCCTATAGACCAAATTCTGCACATGTTTGAAATCCTCCGCGGAAAAATTTTGCTGTATCGTTTCTATTTTTTTGTTATGACAAAACAGAATATATATTGCTGCAACGAATACGATGAAAAACATTCCACAGATAACTGGCTTCCAGATATGACCATTTTTAATCTTTTTCATCCACCTTCACTCCATCTCCGTCAGCAGCCGGTGCAGTTCCGGACACACTTTCCGCAGTATGACAATCCTGCCGTCGGTGTCAGTGAAACAGTGTTCGCTGGTGGCGGTGCATACCACGTGCCCTGTAGCCGCGTCTGTCATTTCATAGGCAAGCACCAGCCTTACGCCCTTAAATTCCTGCACCGTTACCCGGACAGCGATATCCTGATGGAACCGGGTAGGCTCCTTATATCTGCAGTCTACGGCCACCACCGGGGACAGGACGCCGCCGGCTTCCAGCTTTGCGAAGCTCCATCCGATCTGATCCAGAAAATCCACTCTGGCCTCCTCCATCCATCTCACATAATTGGAGTGGTGGGTAATGGCCATCTTGTCCGTCTCATAATAATGCACTTTATGATAATAGGGTTTCAATTCCATTTTTTCTCATTCCTAACTGATCACAATATCGTTTCCATACCAGTCTTGTATGGCGTCAGCCCGCAGCTCTCATAAAACTTCCGTGCAGAGGGGTTGCACTCCCATACATTCAGCGTCACATTGTAGCACCCGCTTTCTTTTGCATATTTGAGCACATGTTCATATATTTGTTTTCCGATATGCTGTCCCCTGATATGCTCGTCCACGCACAGATCGTCGATATACAGAGTTTTAATGTCCGTGAGGATATTATCATCCACATGCTGCTGGAAGATACAGAAAGCGTAGCCCAGCACATGTTCTTCCTTATCTACCGCCACAAAAATGGGCGTATTGTCATCCTGTATGATGGCAAGCAGCTGTTCGTCGGTATATTTCTTCGTATCCGCCCGGAACAGATCCGGCCTGCCGTTGTGATGAACGGTCAAAACCTGCCGCAGCAGATCATTGATGCCGTCCATATCCTTTTTTTCTGCTCTCCTGATGCTCTCTATCATCTGTCAGTTTCCTTTCCGCCGCTTATCGCGGCCGCTCTCTTTATGCCTGTCCCGGCAGCACATTGCCATCCTTTTCTATGATATGGCAGATAGAGTGTTCCACCATATCCGACACGGCGTTCTCTGTGTAAAACGCCATGTGGGGCAGCATGAGCACGTTTGGCAGGTCTTTTAGGATGGACATTTCCCGGTGTCCGATGACCTGATATTTGTAGTCGCCGTAAAAAATACCCAGCTCCTTCTCAATCACATCCAATGCCGCGCCGCCTACCTTGCCCTGCTCCAGCGCGTCGATAAACGCCGGCGTGTCGATGATGCTGCCTCTGGCCGTGTTCACGATCATCACGCCGTCCTTCATCATGGCAAGGGTGTCTTTGTTCACCATGTGAAAGCTGCTCTTTGTGGCGGGCGTGTGGAAGGTGAGCACATCGCTCTCCCCAAACACCTGCTCCAGCGGGCGGTACGCGGCGTATTGCCTTGCCTCGTCGTTTTCTCTGGGATCGTAAGCCAGCAGTCTGCACCCGAAACCGGAAAGATTGCGCAGCACGTGGGTGCCGATCCTTCCCGTGCCCACAACGCCGATGGTGAGATCCTTTATCTCCTTACCGATGTTTCCGGCCAGAGAGTAATCCATACCCTCCGCCCGCTTGATAATGGATTTCATCCGGCGCAGCACCATGAGGATCAGCATGACCGTGTAATCCGCCACGCTGCCGGTGGAATAGGTCACGTTGCTCACAGCCATACCATACTTTTGTGCCGCCTCCAGATCCACATGGTCATAACCGATGGTCCTTGTGGAAATGTGCTTCACACCGGCCTGCTGCCACACCCGTATGATCTCCTCCGTGATGGGCGTAGTGATAACGCTGACGCCCTCGCAACCCTGCGCCAGCATGGCGTTTTCCGGGGTGGGCGTCTCCCGGATGGGAACGATCTCCACATTGTATACGGGGCCGAATTTTTCAAAAAACGCCGCCTCGTCAAAATCTCTGTAATTGTATGCCGCGATCTTCATATGCGCACAGCCCTTTCAAGCATGATAAAACACTATTTCAGATATTCTTCAATTTTTTCCTTCAATTCCGGTATTTCGTCCGTCAATGTATTCCACACCATTTCAAGATCAACATTGTCATAATTATGCGCATGAAGATTGCGCATGGCTTTTATGGCATACCAGGGAACATCATTATAAGCTTCGATAAATTCTTCCGATAAACGCCCCACCAACTCGCCGATCTGAATAATACACATATTACAGGAATATTGGCATGAAATATCTTTTGTATAAGCTTTAAAACTGTAATGATATTGAGCCAATAAATGTTCAACATCCTTACAGTATTTTATGATTCTTTCCAATATCATCCTGTCACTGTTCTTCATACAACAATACCCCTTCCTCATAGATCCTGTGAAGAAATTGTTTGTCGCCTATACCCGTTGTCACCACATCTACATGACAGCCCAGCCTTCCTTCCAGGGCATTGATAAATTCGTAATACTGGATCAGATTTTTCAGCCTGCCTTTTTCAATATACAGGTCAACATCACTGCTATCAGTAGCTTCCCCTCTTGCATAAGAACCAAACAGACACATTTTCAAGATACCATACTTTTTGGCCAGAGGCACTGTTTTTTCTTTTATTTCTTCAATAGAATAACACATCTGAAACCTCCGTCTATATGCAAGCTGTGCTTATTAAGCAAGCATCATGGCCATTTTTCTTGTTATTATACCATCTCGACTGACGTCTCGATGGGAATAGTTGTTAAGCACCCATCCACGCAAGCGTCACGGGCGCTTTCCTCGTCATTATACCACAAAGCAAAATACCCCTCAAGCACATTTATGCCTGAGGGTACTTATCCTACACGTTTACTGCGAATCAATATTTTCTATATATCTGCATTTTGGAAAATTCTCACATCCGTAAAACTTCTTTCCATAATAGTTTCCCTTTTTTGCAGTTCTGATCACCATACGTCCGCCACATCTGGGACATGTTTTTTCAAAAACAGCGTTTCCTTTTTTCCCGGTCTTCCCATTTGATCTCCGCACACGTGCCGCATGCGCCATCTTCTCTTTTTCCGTTATCTGCGTATATGGATACAAATGCTGATATATGATATCAATCTTATCAGGAGAGAGCCTTGCGCCAAAAGCAGCGACGTTTTTTTCCACCTCAGGCAGAAGATCCTGCCTTTGCAGTAAATGGCAGGTATAACTGCTTCTGTTTATTTTTTTTAGATTACATCTCTCACTAAATACAATATATGAATAGAACAGATTTTCCGGCAGCCGCAGATCCGTCTGCATCCATTTAATGTGCCCAATATTTTGTTTTATCGGGTTATAAAAAGATCTTTTTTGGTTTCCCGGCAAAGTCTGCGTCCAATATTTCTGTGTTTCTGTACCATAAATCCATCCACTGTAATTTTTGGATTCCATTACGTAAATGCCAGACTCATGAAGCAGCACCAGATCTATTTCTGTTTTGTCTTCTCCTGCTTTTGGAATATAACAATTAAAGAGAAATCTTTTGTATCCCTTCAGCTGCAGCAGTTTTCTATAAGTAAGATATTCACCTGTCAAACCTTTGTCAAAACGTACTTTCCAGTATCCATAATGCGTACTTTTGTAATAGTCCGATTGCTTATAGTGATCAAAATTCCTAAAATAATAGTAGCCTTCCCGGATAATAAGTACGATCAAAGCCAATCCCGCATAAGGCAGCAAAACGGCCAATGCTTCTTTTATTTGACCAAGCACTGTTGGAAAAACCTCTGTTAAAGCCTGATCCATAAAAATCTCTTCGCAGCCTCCCTGATAGTTCCTCTTATTTTCCTGCCGGCACGGAAATGCTCTTTACGCTTCCGCCCTGCACTCCACTTCTCTCACTGCTCCGTTCATCTTCACCTTCACCGTCTTTTTCACCGGCCCGGTAAGGACAAAGTCTGTAACTCTGCCATTGTCCCACACAATATCGGCCTTCATCCGGCCGGGAAGGTGTACGCCCGTAAGGCTGCCCTTCTTCCAGCAGGCGGGCAGAGCGGGCAGAAGATGGATATAGCCGTCGTGATACTGTACCAGCGCCTCCGTCATGGCCGCGGCAATGCCGAAATTGCCATCGATCTGGAAGGGCGGATGGGTGTCATACAGGTTGGCAAGAATGGATTTTTTCAGCAGCGCCTCGATATTTTCCAGCACCTTGTCTCCCTGCTGCAGCCTTGCGAAAAAGCAGGTGACCCACGCCCGGCTCCATCCGGTATGGCCGCCGCCTCCGGCAAGACGGGTCTCCAGCGTCTTTTTCGCCGCGGCAAACAGCTCCGGCGTCTCCTCGGTGATCTCATTGCCGGGATATAAGCCGAACAGGTGGGAAATGTGCCTGTGTCCGGGCTCCGGCTCCTCGTATTCCTCCTGCCACTCCATGATCCGCCCGTCGCTGCTGATACGGGTAGGAGGCAGTTTGCGAAGCATCTCCTCCACCTGGGGATCTTTGGGCAGGCCGGCGGCCTCACAGCCCTCCAGATACCAGGTAAACAGCTGGCGCAGGATCATAATGTCCATGGTGGGGCCCATGCAGAGAGCGCCCCGGATGCCGATCTTCGATAAATAAGAATTTTCCGGGGACACGCAGGGTCCCGTGATCAGGTACCCGTCCTCCGTCTCCGTGAGGTAATCCTTGAAAAAAGCAATGGACTTCGCCATGACAGGCAGGGCCCGCTTTTTCAAAAACTCCATGTCCTCGGTGTACAGGTAATGCTCATAGGCGTGAAGACACAGCCACGCGCCGCCCATCACCCAGAAGGGGGACGCGTCCATGATACCCTCAGGATCGGTGTTGGCCCACAGGTTTGTGTTGTGATGGGCCACAAATCCGCCGCATCCGTACAGTTCCCTGGCGGAAGCTTCTCCATTTGCCGCAAGACGGTCCAGCAGATCGAACAGGGGCATATGGCAGCTTCCCAGGCCGCACTTCTCCGCCATCCAGTAATTCATTTCCGTATTGATATTAATGGTAAATTCACTCTGCCAGGGGGGCACATACACGCCGTTCCAGATGCCCTGAAGATTGGCGGGCAGCCGGCAGTCGGAAGAACTGCTGATGAGCAGGTATTTTGCAAAAGCGAACAGCAGCATGGACAGATAATCATTGTGCTCCGCCGTGCCGTCCTTCAGTTCATTCAGCTGCTCCTCCACCGTGCGCAGGTCCTCCCGCCCCTCATTGATGGTGAGCTGCGTCTCCCGGTACAGAGGATGGTACCACTTCAGATGTTCCTCATAAATAGTCTCCGGTCCTGCCGCCTGGGCAGCGTCCAGCCGGTCAATGCACGCCTGCTGGAAGGGCTTCAGTCCGCCGGCGACAAGGGGTTTGCCGTAGTCCAGCATCTGCCGGGCCATCTCCTCCCCGGTCAGCGCTCCGTCAGGCCGCCGGGCGATGCGCTCCGCGAAATCCGTGCCGGCTGTCACGTACAATGTAACCTCGTCCGCCTCCTCCGCGTAGACAAAGTCTCCCATGGTGCCGGACTTTCCTCCCTTCGCGGCAATGCGCAGGGCGGTAAAATACTGCACGCCGCCGGGACCGCACTGGCCGTAATTGCACACAGTGGCGTCGTCCAGCTTCTGGGTATTTTCCTCAAAGGGTTTCCGGTTCAGGTTGGCGCTGACGGTGATCATGCCCGGCGTATCTGCCGTGAGACGTATGACGATCACATTGTACTTCTGGCTGGCAAAATGCTGCCGCACATAGGAAACACCCTGAAAATCGTATTTCACCCACGCCGTGGCGTCGTCCAGGTCCAGATAGCAGGCCCGGTTGGCGCACCGCTTGGACAGATGTCCGGGAAAATTGATCTTCAGATCACCCGCCGGCTGATAAGGGGTCATATATTTGGGAGCGGAGGTCATGGACATCTTTGCCAGAAACTGTGCCTTCTGCACCTCCCCGGCAAACAGCAGCCGTTTGATCTCCTCCAGATTGGCCCTGCAGTCGGGATTTTTCCGTTCCTTATAGCCGCCGTACCAGATGGTCTCCTCATTGATGGTGATCATTTCCTCGTTGATCTTGCCAAGGACAGTGGCCCCCAGACGGCCGTTGCCGATGGGCAGTCCGTCCTCCCATGTTTTTGCGGCTTTTTTCAGCGATATGATGTGTCTCATACTTCCCGCTCCTTCTTTCTGCGCCATGCAGGCCGTGGGCCTAGCACTTGTGCAGATCTCTGTAATCCATAAATTTATTCCAGTCGTACCGGCTGAGATAATGGGTGCCCTTGCGGATATGGTAGCCGATCCTGCCCTCGTGGAAAGTAGAGGGCACGTCAGGCCATTTGTCCATGGGCGCCACCAGGCCCGGCAGATGGAGAAACTCGTAGATCTCATCCGTAGCCGCGGCGCCGAGAAATTCCGACTTGGGATCTGCCCACTCGTCCTTCTCCGAGCTGCTCACGTACAGATACCGGGGCGCCACGAGAGCCATAACAAAATGCTGGTCAAAAGGCAGGAACTTCTCATGGTGGGCATACTCCAGGAAATTGCCGCAGAACCAGTATTTTGACGCGCCGTGGCGCAGGTTGATCACCTGCTCCCCCTGCTTGCCCCTGTAGAGGGCTGTGCCCGCGCCGCCGGAATTGTTGGAGATCACCACGCTGAACCGGTTGTCGGAAGCGCCGCACCACAGGGACGTCTTGCCCAGACGGGAATGTCCCACGATGCCGATGCGCTCCGTGTTGATCTCGTCTCCCAGGGTCAGCAGATAATCCATGATCCGGCTGGCGCCCCAGGCCCACATGGATACGGTGCCCCAGCTGTCAAAGGGATTGCGGTTGTACAGCCTTGCTACACCGCTCAAAAACCGGCTGTCCGTATCCGGCGCGATGTCCTGATAATAAAAGCTCACAAGGGCATAGCCCCTGTCGATGATCTCCTCCACAGGGCAAAGCTCGGTAAACAGCTCCGGCTCAAAGGATATGTACAAAAACACCGGCGGCTTTTCCACGTGCTTCGGCAGCACCATGTGGCAGGGGAAGCTGAAGAAACCGCCCACCGTCTTCACCTGTATGGTGATGTGGCGGTAAATAGCCTTGCCGCCCACGGCGTCCTTGTCCTCCTTTTCCACGCTGCCCACCGTCTTGGGCTGCAGAGGGGGTACTACCCCGGCAAAAAAGTTATCCAGTATCTCCTTGATCTCCCTGCGGCGCTGCTTCCATTCTTCTACCGACTCCACCTTGTGACCGTTCTCCATGATCATAAGGGGCGGAAGCTTTCTGTCGGTCAATTTGTCTTTGATAAACATTCTGTCATTATGCCTTTCTGTATGTTTTTTCCCCATTTCGGAGCGCTGACGCATATCCGCGGCGCTCCCACGCAAGTTCTGCTGATCCCCGTAAATGCCGGAATGCCTTCCCCATACGCCGGCTTACAGCCGTCCTTCCAGGCAGTCGATAAGGAACTGGTCCAGATTGGAATTGTATCCGATCCGTCCCTCCAAAAGCAATGTCGCTGCATATAAGGTTCCCTCTCCCACGGCAAATTTTTCCGCGATGGGCCTGTGTACCTTGGGCGCGGGCTCCCCGTCGGCCCCGGATTTACCGTAGGTAAACACAAGCTCTTCTCCCGGGAGATCGGAGGCGATGACTCTCCTGCTGAGGAAGTCGATATAATCCTCCGACGCGTTGTAAAGCATATCAAAATGATAAGCGGATGCTTTCTCCGCGGTGTCCGCGAAGAAAATGGACGGGCCTTTCTTCTGTTCGATCTTTATCGGTCCCAGATCGTATGTCCCGAGGCCCATGTCCGGCGGCAGCAGGAGCACCCGTTTT